>JACPHA010000013.1 GCA_016188825.1 Candidatus Pacearchaeota archaeon
ACGAGGCAGCCATTCATACCCACAGCGCAAGCATTTAGTTTTCTTGATTATCATCATAATATTTATAAGATTAGGAAAACCTTATATTTTGTTTACCAGAAATCGGGAAATTAAAATGGTTGGACGTCCAAGAAAAAACAAGGAGATCATAAGCACAAATTCAACAATAGAGAGGTACTTTAAAGTTTATTCATTATTCCAGGAAAAACCTTATACTATAGAAGAAATTAGCAATAAAACAGGAATTGAAAAGAAGGCAGTTTACCGCATCAAAGATAATCTATTGGCTCTAAAGAAGATAAAACCTATTGCAAATAAATATGCTGATGTGAATTACCGCCCATTAGAAGAAGAGATGGAGGCCTGGCTGAGAAAACATCTTAAGGAGAAATTTCCGCCGATAGCTCTTCCCTTCAAATACGCAGACCGTTTAGCAATAGCATTGAGAAGATCTAATAATGAAGAGTTTGAAGCGGCCTTTAAGAGGGTTTGTGAAAAACACAACATTCCATTAGTTCCTAGTTTCAACCCATATAGTTCTTAATTCCAGACAGTTTATTTTTTATTAACTCTAAAACATCTTTGTCCTGCATGAGTTTTTGCATGATCTCATCTGCTTGTTGTCTTTCCATATCTTTCTGCTTTATTTCATTCGCAATTTCTTCATCCAAAGGCATGCTACACATAGAACAAAACTTATCTGTTGGTTTGTTTATTTTCTTGCACCTTGCACATTTTTTAGATTTGAGAAGCGTTCCAGATTTGTCTTTCTCTTTTATTATTCCCTGACTTCTTAAAATTGCATTGTCCACGGCCTCGCCGTTTAGATGAACATAAATTCCAACTGTGTCACTTTTTCTCCACCCAAAGTATTCCATCATTTCTCTTTCTCTTAATCTGCTCGCATAGTAGGTTGCTCTTGAATGCCTAAAGTTATGCGGATTCACCTTCTTTTCTATTTTAGCTCTTTCAGCAGTGTCCTTCAATAAATTTCTTACTCTTGCGTATCCCACTCTCTGTCCATTATTCTTTACCCACGCATAAGAAACTGGTTTTTTATCAGGATGATTATTAATCCATTCTAAGAGATAGGGCGCAGAAAAAATAAGCAAAACCTTTCTCATTCCAGTTTTTCCAGTTAAAGATATCTTAGCACCATACTCAGCGTCTTCAATGTCTTTTATTCTCAAAGTTAATAACTCCCCAATTCTGCAACCGCAATCATAAAGCACAGAAATCATTGCTTTGTCTCGCAAGCAGACAGCGTTATCAATCATTTTCATAACCTCTTCTTCATTCAATATCTCTTCAGGAAGTTTTTTGTGATTCTCTTTTATGTTCGATCTGATCCATTCTACCTCTTCAGGATATTCTTTGCTGTTTCTTAACCATTTGTAAAATTTCTTGATGATTATTTTGTATCCTTTTTTAGTCCACTCAGAATATTTTGTTTCCTGAAGCCGAACCATTATTGCTTCCATGTCCTTTTTTGTAGCTTCTTCAAATGGTTTGTTTAACCAGATTGAAAGATTGTACAGGTCATAAAGATAACGAGAGGTTTTATTTTTTCCAACGCCGTTAGCGAGGCAACAATTAGCAAACTCTAAAATTTTCCCTTTGTTAGATCCTATCATTGAAGATGTGCTTATCTTCTGCCTTACAGATTCTAACCTTTTCCGGACGTCGTATATGTCTTCCATCTTGCTCTGGGTTTTTGCTGGTTTTTATATATCAATCCAGAGCATTATACTTTCTACCAGATGCCCCCACGAGGAATTGAACCTCGATTTCAACCTTTCTGCAGTCCCGGCAATTTTAGCTTTTCTCTATTCAGGGGTTCTCTTTTCTCTGAAAAGAGAAGGCATCCGCAAGGTTGCGTTCTATCCGTTAAACTATAGGGGCATAAAATAAAAACAAAAACTCTTTTAAAGAATTATCTATCAGTCGTGTCGCTCCTCATGTAAAACCATTATTTCAAATGCTTCAACAAAATCAATGCTCTGTAATATACGGGCATTTAATTTCTCTTTCAGGATAGATTATCTTCAAAACTTTAATTATGTCTCTTCCAATTTTTTCTCTGTTTTTTAATGCATAATCTATACTTCTCTCTCCAAAACCAGTCAATTCACTTATTTCCTCTCTAGAAAATCCTGCCTCTTCCGCCTCATAAATCTGACTCGCTCCTCTATAATTCAATTTCTCCTCTACCAATTTAAATAATAAAGAGTGTCTTGGAATTCTTACGTTATTTCGTTTTAATACTTCTCTCACAAAAATGCGACTCGTTCCTAAAAAATGTCCTAAATCAGTATAGTTCATAGAGCTTATATTCACGCATTCTATAAGTGCTTGCTCTTTCTCCCTATACTCTTTTTCGCTCAGTCTTTTTATCCTCCCCCGAACCAGTGGTTCTAATCCGCTTATCCTAAATATTTTTCCAACATTTACAAAATGAATTCCTACCCTCTCTGATAATTCCCCCAAAGATAATTTCTTCCCTCTCTCCAATGCTTTTTTATAACTCTCAAATAATTCAACTAATTTCTCAATTTTTGTAGTCCTTGGATGATTTGTTCTAGGCAAATAATATCCTCTGGCTTTTTGTATAGCCCACTCGCTAAATCCTTTTCTTCTAAAAGCACTTCCCAAAATACTAAAGGCAATGTTCCCCACTAATTCTTTTCTTTCTTCTCTTTCTTCTTTACTCCTCCTCTTTTTTTCTCTTATTCTCTGCCTAGCATTTCTCCACTTATCATGCCTCCCAGTCTTGATTATATAGCCTGAAACAGCTTGTCTAGTTATTCCATCAAGATTTGAAATTTCTCCCAAACTATAACCTTGCTTTATCGCTATGTCTCTTCTTAACCTAATTCTATCAGAAACAGATATTCCTGCATTTCTCAAGTTCTCAAAAAGTTTCTCAAAAGAATCTTCTTCAAAATTATCAGCAACATGCTCATAAAAAATATTTCTAAACTCATCACATTTTCCTGCCAACTTATTTTTTAATTCTTCTTTAGCTTTTCTAACATATCTCAAAGCTCTTCCATAGATCAAATGCCTTGTTCTAACAAGATATTTTGTTATTTTTTCCAAGTTCTCTCCATCTTTAATTCGCCTTTCAATTTCAGTCCTATCTTCTCTTAATCTTTTAGACATCACCAAGCTACTGTGTTCTAATCTTATACCCTCATTAGCGCATAATTCATAAGCAACCCTATAACTTATTCCAGTCGCCCAAACTACCTCATTAAGACTTTCAGCTCCTTTTTCAATGGCTTTCTTTATAAGAGCAATGTTTCTGCCAACCCTTTTTTCATTAGCAGACATATTATTAAAATAAAAGTCAACTTCCGATAAAGGTATTTCTAATTCTCTAGCTATCCTGTCTCTTTCTAAACCTTGGTTCTTCAAAGTAGAAACTTCTATCATTTTTCTCGATAGTTTTGTCTTGTCCATAAAAAAACATTAGGAACTTAATTTAAAAACATTACTATTTAATAATAACTACCAAATTTAACAAAGTTTATTAAATTTTCAAATTCAAAGAAAGAAATGCAAATCATAGCTGACCTTCAGATACACTCGAAACATGCAAGAGCAACTTCAAAGGATTTGAGCATTGAAAATCTTGAAAAATATGCTAAAGCAAAAGGACTTAATTTGCTCGGCACTGGAGATTTTCAGCATCCTTTGCATAGAAAAGAAATTGATTCTTATTTGAGCGAGGATAATAAAGGTGTTCTTTGGACTAAAGACAAATTTCCATTTATCTGGCAAACAGAAGTCTCTTTAATGTTCTCCCAGGGGGGGAAGAAACGCGCAGTCCATCTTTTAATTTTCTCCCCAAATACAGAAAATGCAGACAAAATTACCTCTTATCTTGCGAGCAAAGGAAGATTAGATTATGACGGCAGACCAATTTTCGGAATGCCATGCAAACAGCTAGTTCATGACTTAAAAAAAATTTCAGATTCAATAGAAATAATACCGGCTCATGCTTTTACTCCGTGGTTTGGTTTGTATGGCTCAAAATCTGGATTTGATTCTCTTCTCGAGTGTTTTGAAGAAGAAACCAAGCATATTTACGCAATAGAATCGGGTATGTCAGCAGACCCTCTGATGATATGGCGTTTAAAAGAAAAAATAAACATTGTTAGTTTCAGCGATGCACATAGCTTTTGGCCCTGGCGCCTTGGTCGTGAAGCAACAATTTTTGAAATCCCTGATTTGAGTTATGAAAATATAATAGGTGCTATTAGAACAGGAAACGGATTAAAAGCGACAATTGAAACTCCCCCGGCCTATGGTCGCTATCACTTCGATGGCCATAGAAACTGCAATTTTTCCTGCTCGCCAAAAGAAACAAAAAAATTAAATGGCATTTGCCCCGTCTGTAAATCTCCCTTAACAATCGGTGTTGATTACCGCATCGAAGAACTAGCAAAAGAACAATCCGGTTTTAAACCAAACAACGCAAAAGAATTTTTTGAAATCGCCCCGCTTCACGAACTTATTTCTTTTATTTTTAACACAGCAATAAACTCAAAAAAATGCTGGGAAGTTTATAATGAGTTAATAAAAAAATTTGACAATGAACTTAACATCCTGCTGAACGTAACAAAAGAAGAATTAACAAAAAACAGCATTAATGAAAAATTAATTGAAATTATCTTATTGAACAGAAAAAATAAATTAAAAATTCTTCCCGGTTACGACGGGGAATACGGAAAAATTTCTCTGCCAGAAAAACAAGCGAAGTTGTTTTAGAAATCTAATCGTAAACATTCCTTCTGCGCCCTATTCTTAAAACAATTATTTTATTCAAAGATATAATAACATCGACAATTGCTCGATGATCTCCAATTCTTAATCTCCACAATCTTTCTCCGTGCAATATTTTAAGAAATCTAAAAGTATTATCTCTAATAGAATAAATTTTATTTAAAATCATTTCAGCATCTTTTTTTTGAAGTTTTTTAAGAAATTCTTCGGCATTTTTTTCAATTTGAATTGAATACATTTTATCTACAGAGAATTGCATAGGATATGTCTCATGTTTTTTGCAATTCTCTGTCTGTACAATTGCAAATAAATGTCACATAAGTAATGCAATTGTCCATAAGAGCAATCCCTAATTCCCTTGCAACTTCCCCCGTAGGTTTCACTTTGCCTTTTCTAACATTCTCCAGAGCAAGTTTAATATCTTCAATTTCCTCATTGTTCAAGCTGTCTTCTTCAACTTCGTCAAAAATATTATTTAATAAATAGTCATATGATTGTCTTTCATATTTTTTAAATTTTTCAATCTTTCAAGAGTATTCTGATTTACTTGTATGGTTGTCTTTTCCATTTATATACTAACTATAATTACTATAAAAGTTTTCTATTTTCCTTTTTCTCCTTAACATCCCTAATCTTCTCAAACCTATAATGCGCATCTTTTGTTTCTTCTCCGCAAATCCTGCAAATCTTCTCTAAAGTATAGCCATGCTCTAAGCACTTTTTCAGTTTCATAAAAAATTATCAGCCAAAAGATATATATATATATATATTTCCATTAAAAACTTAAATTGAATAGATGAAAGGAGGTAATTATAATGAATAAAAAACAAATCTGGAAAATTATTCTTGTGCCATTGGTTGTTGCCCTTGTTGTTTCTGTCATAACTGTATTTATTCTACTAAAAAGCGGTCTCGCATTTAGTCCATCGATATTGAGCACCATATATTTAAAATCAGTAAGAGCAAATTCTTGTGATGCTGATAGTACTTGCGAAGTTCAAGGAACAATCTCAAGTATAAATCCATTAAAATTTTCTTCTAATTCTGGACTTGCTAAATTAGAAGCTGACTTAACTTTAACCAAATTAGGTCAAACCGGTGGAGCACAATTCATAACAAATAATGCGGGAAGCTTAACTATAATTCCTCAATCGGGTTCTGCTAAATTAGAGGCTGACTTAACTTTAACAAAAGCAGGACAATCTAGTGGGGTGCTCTTCAAAACAGATGATTTGGGAGGGTTAACAATAACCCCCGTGGGAACTCCTGCTTCAGGAAATCTGAGTGAATATAGGACTATATTAGATTCTATTTTAATGCTAAGAACAGTAGGACAAACTGGCAACGTTCTATTAAAAAACGAAGCCGGCAATTTAAGAATACTTCCTAAAGGCGGCTCTTCGAGAGTTGAAGGAACAGTGTATTTAACGAGTCTTGCAGGAAATATGAGCAGTGGATACGCATACGTTTGCGTTGATCCCTCAGGAAAACTATTCAGAAGCTCAACAGCTTGTAGATAGTTTTATTTTTCTTTTCCTTTTTATTTTTCCTTTACAATTTCAAAAAAAGCCCTTTTCTCTTTCGCTTTTTTTTCAATCTCTTCCAAAATCCTGGCTAAACTTCCTTCTGCCTCTTTAAAATCTCTGCCAGAAGAAGAAGCGCTAAAAGTAGAAGAGCCTAAATATTTTATGTCTACATTTTCAAAATTTAATATTTCTTTTATATCCCTAACTCCATGCTCTGACAAACTTTTCAGAACAAATTTTTTCTTGACAAACTTTTCTTTCTCCACCTTTTCAGAAAGCATCTTGCTTATTTTTTCAGCTTTCTCTTTGCTCAAAAATTTCTCAAATAACTTGGGATTGCTTTTTATTTCCTCAAAAAAATCACCGACGTCATAGCTATCTTTTATATTATCGATTATTCTCGCAGGCTCTTCGCCAATTGCTTTCAACAAACTTTTCAACGCCGCTTCTTTCTTATGCCTATCCAAAGCCATATCTCTTTCTTTTGCTGTAATTCTCCTAAAACTCAGTTCAATATGATCTGGAGCAATTTTCAAAATCTTGCAGACTATTAATCTCCCGACAGAAACATAATCTCTTATGTTTCTGATTCTTCCTGCGGCAATTTCTGAAAAAACAATGCTTCCATAATGTCCTCCTTCAATCTCTACAAAAACAGCAGTCCCCTCTATTTTTTTAACCGTACACAGAACAATGTCATCTTCTTTTATTTTCATAATACCTTCTTCACCATTGCTTTTATTTTTGTCTTTCCGCCAGTAACCTTAGTCAAAAGTTTATTGCACCGAACACATTTAATCCGAGTTGCAGATTTTCCGAACACAATCTGCGCATTCTTGCATCTCGGGCACACTATTTCTAAAAATCTTCCCTTTTTATTCTCTATCATAAAAACTAAAAAATCAATGCTCTTTTAAGTCTTTCTAAAAAAATTTATGTCATTCTGTCCATTGATTCTTATAGCCCTCCCGTAAGTCCGCCTTTTTCTTTCCCTCTCCATAACTTTGCCATAAAATCTTTACCCGGCTTCGCCGCTTAGCAGAACTACCCGACCACCATCGCCCGAGCTAGCGAGATTCTCGCCGTCCGAATCGACGTTGAGGTCCCCGCTCAAGTACAACCTCGAAAGTCTAGCATCACTTGTATACCAAACCCTGCTTCCTTCGTTTTTCTCAAGCTTCGCTTTCAAGGGCAAACCTTTTTCATCGGTTTTCTCAAATCTTCTCCTATTAAATCTTTCAGACAATCTCTCATCTTCAATAATTTCAAATTTCTCTTCTATCGGAACTAACCTTAGTCCATATTCTTCCTCATCTTTCACCCAAGGCTCAACTCTCAAACCATTAATTAAAACTGGCTCCTTCAAATTAAATCCTTTACCTTTAACAATTTCTGTAAGTTCATTTGCTATTCCTATATTTTTTTCATAACAAACATCTGTTCCTCTTAAAACAACTCCTGTCGGAATAACATAATATTCTCTGTAAACCATTTCAAGAATTCTTTTATCTCCCAAATCTGCAAGCGTCGGCATTCTCAAACCAATAGGACTAAAAACTTCATCTCCAAAAAATGCCTTGAATAAATTGTTGCCTACAAATCCGTGATTATTTTCGTCCGCTATTAAATATTTACTATCTCCAAATCTTTCTCTCACAGCAGCACAATAAATTGCATTTAAATCTCTTGCTAATTCGCCTGTCGGAATTGCCGGAAGCTCAATTCTCATCCGCTCCGAAGCACTATGAAATTCATATTTCGATAATAGCTCACTTGCATTTACCATATTTTTCAATAATTTAAAGTCTATTTAAACTTCTCTTTATAGTAATTTTAAAAAAGTAACAAAACTAAACTCTCACAACCTCAACATCCAAAACTTTCCGCAATTCGCTGATAAATTCTTCCTCTTTCTCCTTTGAAATCAAGCATCCCGCTGCATTCGGATGTCCTCCAACTTCTCCGCCTATTGAAACAACCGCCCTGCTTAAAATTTCCCTGACATTCCTTCCTTTCTTGCCGACAATTCTCGCAGAAACTTTTATCTTATCTTCATTATATCCCAAAGCAACAACAACCAGCCCCGCAGGATACAAAGGCGAATGCGAAATAATCGAAGCAACTGTCCCAATTATAGTGTCCTTTATCTTGTCTTTAGAATTAATTATAATATAATCTCTGCCTTCAATTTTTTCAGTCCCGGAAACATACTCTAAAGCAGACAACAAGCTTTGTTTGTAATCAATATAAATTTTTTCAGCATCTTCTTTAAATGTTTTGTTTCCCAAACAAAAACCTAAAGCGGTTTCTGGGCTGTCCATTCTGCTGCATGCGTTTACCAAAGCAGACAGCTCCCTGGCGTCCTCCAATTTATTAAAAAACTTCACAAGAAAAATATTTCCTATCATTTCTTCAAAATTAGATTTGTCAGGACTCCTCAACATCATTGCTGTTATTAATTTTGTCATCTCTTCCTCGTTTAATTCATAAAGAGCTCTATACTTGCCGTTATCCGCTGCAATTCCCGCATCTCTCAGCAATTCAATAACCCCCTCTCTGCGTCCGCTGACATTCGGTATGTATGGATTAAAACTATATTCCAATGCTTTGTTCAAAGGCCTTGTCGACGGATAAATCAGCAATCCTTTTTTCACAACAGTTTCTGCATCATTCAGCACATCACTAAAATATTTTCCTATATCCTTTTCAAGCAAGTCTCCTACCATTCCAATAACTGCCAAATTAGCAAGGTCCATGTTTTCGTTGCTTAACTTTTTCGCAAACAAATAACAAATTGCCGCACTGGAAATTCTCTCATCAGAATCCAAAAGGGGATTTATCATCATCACATTTTGCGGAATTTCCTGCGCGATTTCATGATGGTCAAAAATAAAAACTTCAGTTTTCTTACTTCTCAAATGCTCCAAGCTCCCTGAAGCTAAATCTAGAAAAATCAATATTTCTTCGTCATTCAATTTATTTATAAACTCGCTTTCCAAATTCTTGACAATCTGCAGAGAAAATTCCTTCCCCCATCTTTTCAAAGCTCTTGAAAATATTGCGGCAGAAGTTATTCCATCAGTGTCAAAATGGCTTATAACTCTTATTCTCTTACTTCTGCTCAACTCCTCAATTCTCTTAATAGCCAAACTAATTTTTTCTAGCATCCTCTTTTCTAATATAATTTACTTTACTATAGTCAACGACATTAATTTTTCCTCGTTTTGTCGTTGGCATAATTATTCTCTTTTCTCTAATTTGCGCAAAGCCCAAAGCATTTTTGTCAAAGCTCTTGGAGTCTGCTTATCATGCTTATGCTTCTCAACATGCTTCCTCAGGTTGCCGACTTTTCTATCAATTATGTCCTTCTCTGTCAAATATTTAATATTCTTCTCTCTTAATACTTGGGCTATCCTCTTGCCAAAAATTCTTGCCTTAGGGATTCCATACTTATCCCTTAATATTAAACCTATCTTCGCTGGCGTCTCGCCCTGCTCGGCAAGCTCAACAATAATATTTTCTATCTCCTCTGGTCTCATCTTCACCCAGCCCGGTCGACCAGTTTTAGAAACTTTTTCCTCAGCTTTCTCATTCATGCTTTCTTCTTTCTTTTCTTCCATTTTTTTCTTCCTTTTTGTTTTTCACCTAACTATAGACAACAACATTAATTTTTCCCCATTTTCTCGTTGGCTTATTAGGGAAAGACTTTTGTCTTTCACTATACCTCAAAATCCTCACTTAAAAACATTTTGGTCATTTTTTACCTTGATCTTGTGTAGATAAATGCATGATAAAATAATCATACGAAACACGCCATAAAACTCTTTATAATAATTGTGTGCTAAACTCTATCAAAAACAATTCTCGCGTCAACCACTTTTCCCTCTTTCTCATTCAAAATAAAAGGATTAATATCCATCTCAGCAATATTCTTATTCTTCAACGGAATTTCAGATAATTTAGCCAAATTTTTCTTCAGCAAATTCAAATTCAATTTCTTCCCTCGCGCCCCATAAAACACATCTTTAGCTTTTAATTCGTCAATCATTTCCTGTGCATCTCCTTCCCTGACAGGACATTTTCTGACAGCAATATCTTTCAAAACTTCTGTAAAAATTCCCCCTAAACCAAGCAAAATAACATGCCCAAACACATGGTCTTTCTTAATTCCTATAATCAGTTGCTCTCCTTCAATTTCCTCCTGAACTAAAAAACCATCTAATCTTAATCTCCTTCGTCTAGCAATCTCCTCCAAATCCCTAAACTCTCTTTCCAAATCATCCCTTCCAGAAACAAGTCTAACTCCTTTAACATCGCTTTTATGCACTGCCTGATTAGAAATAATTTTCAAAAAAAACGGAAATTTGAATTTATTTAAATCTATCTCCTCCAATTTTCTCACCAGCCGACCTTTTGCAATTTTAACATATTTACTCAAAAACCTCTCAGCTTTATACTCGTTATAAATCACTCTTCTCTCTTTTTTCTCGCCATCCATTTTCCTACATGACTAATAATCCTTAAATAACTTACTAAACTACCCAAAATATATTTATATACCACTCCTGATAACTAATAATAAAAAGAGCCCTCATGGAAAAAACAATTGCAAATTTCTCAGTCAAATACCTTCAAATTCTAGATGAAAAAGGAAATTGCGATGAAAAACAAAAACCTAAATTGCCAAATGAAGAAATTAAAAAAATTTACGAGTTACTGATCCTCACTCGTGTTTTCGACGAAAAAGCCTTGAATTTGCAGAGGCAAGGCAGACTTGGTACATATGCTTCTGTCAAGGGCCAGGAAGCATGCCAAATCGGTTCAGCAATTTTACTCCAAGCTCAAGATTATATTTTTCCTGCATTCAGAGAACATGGTGTTTTTCTGACTCTTGGTATCAGGCCCTCTGTGCTCTTTCAATACTGGGGCGGAGACGAGCGGGGAATGCAAATGCCAAAAAATGTTAATATCCTTCCGGTCTCAATTCCTGTCGGAAGCCATCCAATACATGCGGTTGGGGCTGCGATGGCATTTAATTACTTAAATAAAAAATCAATTGCAATAACTTACTTCGGCGACGGCGCAACTTCAGAAGGAGATTTTCATGAAGCCATGAATTTTGCTGGTGTGTTCAAAGCCCCGGTAATATTTATCTGCCAAAACAATCAATTTGCTATTTCTTTTCCTGTAAAAGAGCAGACTGCAGCAGAAACACTTGCGCAAAAAGCAATTGCCTATGGCTTTGAAGGAATAAGAATAGATGGCAACGACATTTTTGCTGTCTATCAGGCAACAAAAAAAGCAATTGAAAAAGCCCGCGCTGGAAAAGGCCCGACTTTTGTAGAGTGTTTTACATATAGAATGGGAGATCACACAACCTCGGACGATTCAATTCGTTATAGGAGTGAGAAAGAAGTCAAACTCTGGGAGAAAAAAGACCCAATTGAAAGATTAAAAAACTACATGCTCAAAAATAAAATAGCAGAGAAAAATTATTTCCTGCAAGTCCGGCAAAAAGCAGAAAAATTAATCAATGATGAAGTTGAAATTTACGAAAAAATCCCTGTCGCAGCTCCCGATGAAATCTTTAATTATGTTTATGCTTCTCTCACAGATGAACTAAAAGAGCAACTTGATGATTTCAAAAAAGAAATTCAAAATCAGGAGGATAAATGAGTTTGGAATCTAGAATAAAAGAAGCAAAATTCAGAGTAATACCTCACGTAACAGAAAGCGCAGCCATGAATCTTGCAATTGACAGAGCCTTATTGGAAAAAATGGAAAAGAAACTATTAAATGGAGACTTTGCAGAGCCGATAATCAGAACATATCAACTCAACAGGCCTGCTGTTATTCTAGGTTACAACCAAAAATCAGAAGGAAGATTCAACCATGATTTAGCAAATGAAAACAATGTTGATTTAACAATGAGAGATTCTGGAGGAGGCCACATGTATTTCAGCCCAAAAGACATACATTTTTCATTTATTTCTCCATTGAATTTTTTTGACAGCCGTGATTTAATTTCTATGTATTGGGCAACAAACAGCATTCTTTTAAACGCTCTCAGAAAAATTGGTTACGACGCTCATTTAGGGAGAACCTCAATAAGAATTGGCGATGCAAATGGCCTGATTATTGCGGGAGCTGCAAGAAAAAACAAGAGATTTTCTTCCTTGCAACAAGTCGGAATTCTTGTTGGCAATTATGACAAAGAAATATTTGATATTTTAATGGCTAGAAAAGACGAAATAAAATTATGGAAAAAAAGAGTTTGGGCGCTGGAAAAATTCGGAGAGCTTGATAGAGTTAATTTAGTGAAAAATTTAATTCGCAGCCTACCGAATTATTTTGTCAAAGATTTAAATTACGATGAAACCAATGAAGCGAAAAGGCTTTGCAAAACAGTTTACACAAACAGTGAAGTTTTAACTAAAGGAACTAAACTCAGCGATATTTGTCTAATTGCAGATTACAAAAAAGACAAGGAGGAGCCAATTATTGAATATGCCGCGGCTTAATTCTTCCACAAAAATCAGAAAAATTAAGAGAGAGAGAGAGAGAGAACTAAGTAAAACAATTGCAACAATCTTAACAGTTATAGTAATATTTGCTTCAATTATTTTTATCACAATAGTTTTTTTTCGAGAAGACGAAGAAAGAACAAAAACCTCCTTGAAACTAGAAGATATTAAGATTTCTAATAATAATTTAAAAATAACTGTAGAAAATACAGGAAAAATTCCTATTGATAAAATAATATTAAAAATAGAAGGAGATAAAGGGAAAGCAGATTTTGAGTATGACGGCATTGATATTCTCAATACAAAAGAAATTAAAATAGATCTGTCAACAAAAGACATTGGAAGACCTGATAGAATTGAAGTTACACCTAACATAGCAGAAAAAGAAACAACTGGTAGAATATTTTATTCACCGAGACCTAGCACCCTATATGAATTTTCCACGGAAGAACAAAAAGCCGCAGTTAGTGCTCCGAATAATATTGTAACCTGGCATTTTGACACCCACAAGGCAAATGTTTCTTTAATAAATGAAATTGCAGAAACTAAATTTATAACACATGTTATTATTAGCAATAAAGATTTCAATGAAGAGCCAACGCCAAATATGAGTGCATTGGATAAACTTAACGCAACAAAAGAAAAGGGATTAATTCCAATCTGGGAGAGAGATTTGTGGTTCAGACGGGGCAATAGGTCAAAAGAACTCTTTGCTCAGCCGTTTATTAAGAATTACACCGATGGGAGTATAATTTATGATAAAGATTATTATATTTGGTTTTTAAACAAA
>JACPHA010000001.1 GCA_016188825.1 Candidatus Pacearchaeota archaeon
CATTTCCAAAACCTTGTGGACACGACAATCTTCCTAAAATTTTTCCTTGACGAATGTCTGGAAAAATTAATATCGCGGAGCGCAAATCTTTTTTTCTTTTTATTATTTGAAAGAAATTTTAAAAATTGCTCATCACCAACCAGAACAGCTTTTATTTTTTTAATTAACCTGACTTAAAAAATATTATGGCAATAACTTTTCATTTAGCGAAGAAATCTGTGCTTGCACGATTTCGGAGCCAACTAATTCTGCGAAAGCAGTATTAATCATTCCCCTTCCCCATTTTCCTGAACTTTCACCAAATCGGTAACATAATCTCCATGCTGAAGTTTGACAATTCTTACGCCCTGAGTTGCGCGCCCCATTACTCTTATATTTTCCAAAGAAGTTCTAATGACTATCCCTTTTGCTGTTGTAATTATAATGCTGTCTTTATCATTTACCGACGCAGTTGTAACGACCTCTCCTGTTTTGTCTGTTATTTTTAGATTTTTCACACCTTTACCTGCTCTTGCAGTTTTTCTATATTCCTCAACCATGCTTCTTTTTCCATATCCTTTTTTTGTAATTGTTAAAATAGCCTCGGTGTCTAAAATTTCCAAACTCACAACTTCATCATTTCCGTCGAATTTTATTCCTGTAACTCCATAGCTCGCTCTGCCCATTTCCCGAACATCTTCTGCATCAAATCTTATTGCTTTTCCTTTTTTAGTCGCTAAAAGAACTTCTTGTTTTGGTTTTACAACTTCAACTCCAATTAAAACATCCGAATCTCCAGGAGGAAAATTAATTGCTTTAATTCCTGAAGCTCTTGGTTTTGAAAAATGTTTTAATGAAATTCTTTTGACTATGCCTTTTTTTGTCGCCATAAATAAAGAATCATCAAAATTTTTTACTGAGATAACATTTGTGATTTTTTCATCTTTTAATTCCATTAAATTTGTTATCGCCCGTCCTTTGCTGTATTTTTCAGAGGCGGGAATATCATAAGCTTTCAGCCAGAGAACTCTTCCTCTTGTGGTAAAAAACATAAGATAATCATGAGTTGAACAGCTGATTAATTGCTTGGTAAAATCGTCGCTGGCAAGAGTGCTTCCAATAACTCCCTTGCCCCCCCTTTTTTGCTCTTTATAATCCTGAATATCCATTCTTTTGCAATAACCTTTTTCAGTTATTGTTATTGTCACTTCTTTTTTCTTAATCAAATCTTTTTCAGAAATTTCCCCGATTTGTCTTTTTAATATTTGCGTTTTTCTATTGTCCCCGTATTTTTCTTTTAATTCCCTGACTTCTTTGATAATAATTTTTAGAATTTCTTCAATATCTCCCAAAATTTTTTCAAGCTCTTCAATTTCTTTTTTTAATTCCTGTTCTTCTTTTTCTAACTTGGAAACTTCCATAGAAGTCAACTGCTGAAGTTTAATATCTAAAATCGCCTGAGCCTGAACTTTTGTTAATTTATATTTTTTCATTAATCCTTCAGAAGCTTCAACTGCAGTCTTTGATTTTTTAATCAACGCAACAGCGCCGTCAATATCATTTAAAGCAACCAGCAGTCCCTGCACAATTTCCTGTCTTTCTTTTGCTTTTTTTAATTCATATTTAGAGCGGTTTGTAATAATTAATTTTCTGTAACTAACATATGCGTCAAGAACTTCCTTAAGATTCATAACTTTTGGCTGACCGGAATGCAAAGCCAACAAATTAACATTAAAAGAATCCTGAACTCTAGTATATTTGTACAAAGCATTAATTACAAAATTTGAATTGACTCCTTTTTTAAGTTCAATAACAATCCTTGTTTTTCCTCTTGAAGATTCATCCCTTAAATCAGAAATGTCTTTTAATTTTTTATCCTGAACAAGCCCGGCGATTTGGGTGACTAAAAGAGTTTTATTAAGCATATATGGAATTTCAGTTATTATAATTGCTTCTTTATTTTTAAGCTGCTCTGTTGTAATTTTTCCCCGCATAATTAATTTTCCAATTCCAGTTTTATACAATTCAAGCATATCGCCCTGAACGCTTCCTCCCGTCGGGAAATCCGGACCCTTGATAATTTCGCAAAGCTCTTCAAAAAGTATATTTTTATTTTTAATATATGCTATAATCGCGTCGCAAATTTCTGTTAGATTATGCGGAGGAATGTTTGTAGCCATCCCGACTGCAATTCCCGACGCTCCATTTAACAATAAATTCGGAAGTTTTCCGGGAAGCAATTCAGGTTCTTTTAAAGAGTTGTCATAATTCGGGATAAAATTAACAGTTTCTTTTTCAAGATCCAGCAATAATTCTGAAGAAATATCCATTATTCGCGCCTCTGTATATCTCATTGCGGCTGCGCTGTCTCCGTCAACGCTTCCGAAATTCCCCTGACCAAAAACTAAAGGATATCTTAATGAAAAATCCTGCGCCATTCTTACCATTGCTTCATAAACCGCAGTGTCGCCGTGCGGATGATATTTACCAATCACATCACCGACGATTCTTGCTGATTTTTTTGTCTGAGAATTCGGTTTTAAACCAAGCTGCTGCATTGCA
>JACPHA010000014.1 GCA_016188825.1 Candidatus Pacearchaeota archaeon
ACACTTATCTTGGCAACTTTTCTTGCCTGATAAACTGTTTTTCCATCAGCAAGCTTCTTCAAAGTATCTGTAAGCTTTGCTTGTGTCAATTTCATAGGATCAATTATATTGTCCTTATGAAATAATTTCGGGATAACACACATTATTAATTAGCACGCAAAACTATTTTTTCTTCTTGAAATCCAGCGCAACAGAATTAATACAGAATCTTTTTCCTCCCTCCATTGGGCCATCATCAAAAACATGTCCAAGATGTGAGCCGCATTTTTTGCATATCACCTCAGTTCTGTGCATTCCATGGCTGTAATCATCTCTCAATTCAACACTCTTGATATTTTCAGGCTCGCAGAAACTCGGCCAGCCGGTTCCAGAATCAAATTTTGTATCAGAAGAAAATAATTTATTCCCGCAGGCAGCGCAGACATACATTCCGTTTTCTTTATTATGAACAAATTTGCCGCTGAAAGGAATTTCAGTTCCCTTTTCTCTAAGAACACAGTATTGCTCGCCACTTAATTTCTTCTTCCATTCTTCTTCGGATTTAGGCATTTTATTAGCCATTTACATTAGCTATAAATCAAGTTTAAAATACTTTCCCTGTATCAATTTAAATACTCTCAATCACCAAAATTAAAAATTCATTTTCAAATTCTCAATCTCTTCCTTGAAAGCCTTTGATTTTTCCTCGCCGATTATATTCTTGTGGAATTCTATATTTGAATAAATTGCCTTTCCCAAACTGCCAGCCGCACGCACAATCGCCGCAATATCCTGCTCAAGCATATTTGTTTTTGACAATATTCTCCATCCCTTTATCGGCTCGGTTTGCACAAGAGACTCATAGCCCATTATCGTCCATATGTTTCCTTTGTCAAGTAAATCTTCATAACTCAAATCATGTAGCAGAGGCTTTGATTTCTTCAAATCAAGTTTAGTGTAGTCCTTTATGACAAGATCGGTCTCTTTTTCAACATCAGATATAATCTCTTTCAATCTTGTCTTTAGCAATGTCCCTTCCTTTCCTAACTCGACAATATATTTTTTTAAATCAGCGGAAATTTTTTGTATAGTTATTCCTTTCTGTATTACATGAATGGCTTTGCTTAAACTAGGATAATTTCTTAATTCAAATTGTGTCAATTTAGTAACGGCTCTGTCAAACAATTCTCTCTGCTTTTCAAGCATCTGAATATGCTCGTTCGCCTTTCTAAGAAGTTCTTTCGAATCAGCAAGATGATATCTGATATTTTTATAATACAAAGTTATCTCATTTCTCCTTTCTGATACTGCAATCACTAATGTCCCCGCCTGCCTTGCCGCTCTTTCCCCGGACTTGTGCCTTGTTCCGGTTTCATTCGTCGGCGTTTTGCTGTCGGGCGTCAGTAAAACATTAGCAGAAAGTATTCTTTTCATATCCCTCGACAAAACAATTGCCCCATCCATTTTAGATAATTCTATTAATTTTTGCGGCGTGAATTTTGAATTTAGTCTAAAGCCTCCGTCGCACATCTGCGGAAGCCAATCAGACTCAACAGCAATCAAAGCGCCCTTCCCGGCTTTCAAAACTCCGTCGAGGGCAGTCCTCATGTTTGTCCCAGGCGCAACAATTCTTATCACATTAAAGAATTCCTCCTCGCTCGCCTTTTCTTTTATAGGCGTGTTTCCAATAATTGTCTGTTGTATGTCTCTTACATCTTTTTTTTCATCCATGCTCCTCTATAAAACAAAAAGTATTTAAGCTTTTCCCGCGAAACATTTATAAACTCTCTTTTTTCTTTAATTATACCAAGCGGGAAAAAGAAATTTGACTTTTCTTGGTTAGATAAATGTATAGGAGGATTGATTGTGAGCGCGAAAGTTTATGTCGGGAATTTGCCTTTTAGTTTCACTGACAAGGATCTGAAAGAACTTTTCTCAAAATACGGCGAGCTTATTGAGGCTGTTGTCATAAAAGACAAGTATTCCGGCAGGTCAAAAGGATTTGGCTTTGTCACCTTTGCAGATCACTCAGCTGCCCAAAAAGCAATTGCTGAAATGAATGGCAAAGAATCACACGGCCGGCAGCTTAAAGTAAACGAAGCCAGACCGATGGAAGCCAGATAAATCTCTAAACGAGATTTTATATATAATTATTATTTTTTTATTCTTATTTTTTCAGAGTCTTTTTTGATAGTGATGTAATTGTTTTGAATACTAAAATCAGTAGAGTTAACCAGAATAGACCCAAAGAGAATCCAGCAAGAATATCACTAAACCAGTGAACATTGAGATATATCCTACTGAAACCGGACAATAGAAAAAATGAGATATTCAAAGCAATAAAGAAATTCTTTATAACCCTGTTCTTTATTTCGTCTTTAAATGAATACAACAACAACGAAAAAAATATTATTGCCATTGTTGCGTGCCCACTTGGAAAACTATATCCTGAAACTTCAATTAAAGCGTTTTCTGGTCTTGTTCTATGGATTATAAGTTTTGTCAAAAATTCAAATAATAATCCACCAACCATGCTAAACAATAGCAGCAATGAATGATGCCATTTCTTTTTGTAAAGAAGGATTGCAAGCAAGATTATTGATAGTATAAATAAGTTTGTTGGACTTAGAATATTTGTAATGAAAATCATTATTTTGTTAAGCAAGGGGCTCCAGAGCAAGACAATCTTTGAATTTATCCAAACATCCAATCTTGTAACCAATTCTTTATCGATAACATCCTCAATCATCTTAGAAAAAAGATACAAAGAGAAAATATTTAAGATGAGGACACGCAAATAATATTTTTTAAAAATATGCTTTCTCTGTTTATGAATCTATACACATAAATAAACAAAATACTAATACCAACAGCAATAAAAATAAATCTTCCAATATATTTTGATGCGATTTCATAACTCTTTCCGAAGAAATATCCGATCATAACAAATGAAATCGCCCAACTAATACCGCCAATAATGTTGTAAGCAAGAAATTTAATGAAAGATACATCGGATGAGCCTGCCACAAAAGGAGCAAAAACCCTCGCTAAAGAATTGAACCTGCCAATAATCAAGGTTTTGCCGGTATGATGGTTCATCAATTTTTTTGTTTTCTCAAAATGTTCTTTCTTGAAGAAAAAATATCTACCATATTTTGTGATAAATGAATGGCCATATTTTTTGCCTGATGAATATCCTATTAAATCTCCAAAAATTGCTCCCAATGCCGCAATAAAAATAGTATCACCGATATCTAAAATTCCAAGTTTGACAAAAAAGCCGCTAACAATAACAATAAGCTGACCTGGAATCAATAAGCCAAAAAGAGGAGATGCCCCTAACATTGCAGCAAGTAAAATAATCCAATATCCCCAGTGATGCAAAACCGTGGAGGGTAAACTCAATATTTTATCAACAATCAACATATGGACAATTGCATTACTTATGTGACATTTATTTGCAATTGTACAGACAGAGAATTGCAAAAAACATGAGACATATCCTATGCAATTCTCTGTAATAAACAAAAAATAAACTAATATATATAAATCTGTTTAAAAAAGGAGTTTATAAGCGGCGACAAAGACAAAAATTAGCAACTTTTAAATAGCCCTCTTTTTTGTTTATTGTATTAAGATATAGTGTATAGGAATAGTGGTCTTATGACCTGTCTATTTCTAAAAAATATAAATTAAACCAAATTTACAAAATGGAAAAATTCAAGCAATTGGGATTAGGCAGTGAAACACTGCGCACAATACAAGAACTGAAATTCACCGAACCTAGTGAAATCCAGGAAAAAACAATTCCGATAATTTTAACTGGGAAAGATGTAATAGGAAAATCAGCCACGGGCTCAGGAAAAACAATAGCTTTTATTTCAAGCATTTTAGAAAAAACAAAAAAGGGCAAGGGTATTCAAGCACTTGTTCTGACGCCAACACGAGAACTTACACAACAGGTTTCTGGTGTTTTAAAAAAATTTGCCAAAAAAAAGGAGTTGCATGTTACAGAAGTTTACGGTGGTGTTTCAATCAATAACCAAATAAGGGAAATAGAAAGATCAGAAATAATTGTAGGCACCCCGGGGAGAATCCTGGATCATCTTGGAAGAAGAACTCTTGACTTATCAAAAATTACTGTTCTTGTTCTTGACGAAGCAGATAGAATGGTTGACATGGGTTTTCTTAAAGATGTGGAAAATATAATAAAACAAACTCCCAGAGAAAAACAAACTTTATTATTTTGTGCAACAACATCAGCAGACATAGAGTACATAGAAAAAAGATACATGCACGACCCAAAATATGTAGTAGTTGATTCTTATGTAGATTCAGGAAAACTTGAACAATTTTACTATGATGTCCCTTCAAATTTAAAATTCTCCCTCCTTGCTCATCTTCTGAAAAATGATTCATCGCGCCTTGTCATGATATTCTGTAACACAAGGCAAAACGTTGACATGCTCACAAAGAATCTAAGGCGTTTTGATTTACAAATCTCAGCAATTCATGGAGGCATGACACAAAATCACAGAAATAGGATTATACAGGATTTTCATTCCGGTAGAATCAGGATTTTAGTATGCAGCGACGTTGCCGCCCGCGGTCTTGACATAAAAGACGTTTCACATATTTACAATTATGACATTCCAAAAACCAGCACAGAATATATTCACAGAATAGGTCGAACAGCAAGAGCAGGGAAAGAAGGGCAGGCAATAAGCCTTGTTTCGCAAAGAGACCATGAAAATTTCCGCAGAGTTAAATTAGATGATTCTTTGGAAATAAAATCAATGCCTCTTCCCGAGTTCCCTCAATTGCAAGCCCGTTTTGATTTCCATGAAAAAAGGCAGGGAAACTTCCGAGATAGAAAACCCCATTACGGCAGCAGAAGCGAAGGAGGTCCTTCTCATGGTTTCAAAAAGAAATCTTTTGGAGGGGGGCCGTTCAGAGGAAGGAGTAATTTTAACAGACCAAGAAGAGAGGGTTTTCATGGAAGCTCTTACGGAAATAGGCCAAACAAGTTCGGAGGCAGGTTTCAACAACGCAATAACAGAGACAGAGGGTATGGAGGAGGAAACAGGAATAGTCGAGGCAGAGGCGGTGGAAGTTTTCAGAAAAGAAAATTCAGAAGATTTTAGTAAATTATAAATTTAGGGAATTTTTGTTCCCATAAAGTATTTCTGACTGTGAAGATTGAGAGTTAGATTCCAGAAAGTTAAATAATTAAAACGAAGATTTATATACAATAATCAAGTCTTTCTTTCTCTACGGATTCTTCCCCCATTCTTTTGTGGTATTTTCTTAAAGCCACTTGAGTTTTGTTATATTCTCTTACAAGTCGATTAGCGTCCATCCTATCTCTAAAAGCCATAATGCTATCACTATCTCTGTGACTTCTTGCTAACTTTAATGCCTGTTCTGCATCAAGTCTGTCCCTAAAATCCACAATGCTCATAAATAATTGGAAAGACTGGTCTTTTAAAACCTTTCTTTTTTTGAAAAAATCCCATTCTAAAAACACTATGTGGGAACTTTTATTCTCAGTTTTTATAAAGATGTTAGACATTTTGTCCTCTATCTTAAAATTCAAAGAAATCTTTTTTGATTAATATTCTCTCATCACAAACATTCCATAAATGATTTGATAAGGAAAAAGCCGATTTTCTTTTTCTATCGGTGAAATATGCTAAAATAACTTTAACACCAAAATCTTTTCTTATTTCTTGGATAATTGGAACGAAATCAGTATCTTAAGTTAATATTATCAAATTTCTAATCTCTTTCTTTTGCGAAATTTTAAGTATGGACAATTGCATTACTTATGTGACATTTATTTGCAATTGTACAGACAGAGAATTGCAAAAAACATGAGACATATCCTATGCAATTCTCTGTAAATCCATTGTAAGCAAAGTATCAACTCCTTTCTGTTGAAATCCATCCTCACTTTTCTGAACTCTTCCTTCTCTAATATTTATTTTTGGTTTTACTTCTTTAAGTTTGAGAATAAACTTATCATAATTTCCACGTCTTTTGTTTTCTTCAATAGTTGGCGTTGGGCTTTGATATGGCGGAGCAGTATAAAAATAAATTTCCTCAACTTCCAAATTCTTAACTTTAGCGATATTTTGAGCAAACTTTTCTATTTTGTTTCTTAATGGCCTGCCCTTTCCAAAATACTTTGAAATAAAGGACAAATAACCCCCGTCTATAAAGAATACTGCTTTTTCCATTATTTTTCATCGGGCAACCCAAAGGATCACCCGGGATTATGTTAATAATACTATAATTCTCAATCTTTTAAAACTTTCTATTTTTGGTTCTGTGAAATTATCGGCTAATAAAGGTATGAACCTTATCAATATTTCGCCTATTTAGAAGTTCCTTTATAGAAAAGGATTGGTTTTTTAGCGTTTGAAACATTCAGCGAAATATGATAAATAGAGGTTTCCATTGTTTCTAGAATAGTCATGAAGTTATTAACTTTTCTATTTTGCAAATAAGGGTAAATTTATTTCTTAATATAGGAGTCAACCAACAAAGCGTTACAGTTAGAGTTTTAATAGAATAATCTACAATAACAATAATTTTAAACTACATGGGATTATTCATTTCATGACATTAGTTAAACTATTTGACATAGGGCCGGTAATTGAAGGGAAAGATTCTGAAAATGCCTTAAAATTACTTGAAATAAATATAAATGCTTTTATGACAAACCCAGATATTAAAATCAATCAAGTGAATGGACCATATGTTACCCATCTTCCTCCAATAAAGGATTTGCCTGGTAAGGAAAGGGTGAGCCATACGGCAAATATAGTCTATCAGAACAAGATCCGATTCTTTACTTAAATTTACCAACTATGTCACTTTTGTTTCCTGTCTTATAAAGAAATCAAATCAAAACCCATCAAGTGTCATCTGATTTTTCTCAGCCGATGGAAACAATTTTTTCCAAGTGCTCCATGTTTTTCTGAATATTCCAGAATTCCTTAATGCCTTGCCGTTTTTTATCAAAAATTCCTGTGTTATTGGATCAGCAGGATAGCCAGAGCCAATATTGCCATATTTTTTGTATTTTTCTTTTAGTTTAGAAACCTCTTCCTCTCTTGCAGTTTTCGCAATTATTGAAGCAGCAGAAACAGAAACGTGATTGTGGTCTGCTTTATGTTCACAAATTATATCCAAATTTTCTTTATTCTCAATATGTTTAAACAGTCCCCTATGCCATGCACCGATGTTTACCGACGGGCAATCAACAATAACCTTTATTTTTTCTTTCCTAAACTTTCCTTTATTTATTTCATTAATTATTCTAGAAGTTTTAATTGCTTCCAGAGTATTCAAATTTGTTCCAGTTTGTATTGAACTATCTATTTCATCAGGAAAAGTTTTCTCTATATGAAATTTTAAACAATTCCTTTCAATAAACTTTGCAAGTCTTTCTCTCTCATTCGGCTGAACAATTTTTGAATCTCTTATTTTATTATTTTTCAATTTCTTTTCTTGCTCTTTTGTAACCAAAACACCGGCTAAAATCATCGGCCCAATTAATGGCCCTCTTCCCGCATCGTCTATTCCTAAAGTTAACATTTTCTATTAAATAAAAACACGTATAAAAATTTATTGTAAAATCAAAAAAATACAAATCAATTATAACAAGTGTATACAAAGGCAGGAGGTAAATTGAAGAGCACGCGTCGCCTCAATACGTGAGAAAAATAATCGCAATAAATTTTACCGTCAAAACGAAAATATTGGAGCTGGACAAATTTCCCTCTTTCTGAAAGATTTTCTTTTATCATACGCAAAAGATTATGCTTTTGGTTTGTCATTATCGCCAAAGGAAGAGTAGAAACTATCAACCCCGGTCTTTCACCATTCAGATAAGAAGGCATATTGATTGCGTCGTCATTTATTACTTCTAGTCTGCCGTCCCAATTTTCTATTAGGGTTTTGCAAAATTCTTTGTTTATCTCAAAACATAAAAGTCTTTGGTTGCTATTCATTTTATTTAAAAGCTCTTTTGTTATTACCCCCGTTCCACCGCCCAGTTCAACAATTGTCTCCATTCTGCTTTCTAAATTCTTGGCCATTTTCCTTCCAACATATTTAGAAGATGGCACAATTGTTCCAATTTCATTCATGTGCATTAAACAGCCAGTAAAAAATCTTATTCCACTGCTCATAGATAGTTTACTCTTTTTCATTATTTAAATTATTCTATAGAGGACTTTGAATAACCTCTATTTTTCTGATTTTTTCAAAGTCCTTCTTAGAGAGTTTTGAAGATTTTTAGGGTTTGTCAAAACTCTCTATATAAGACAATAAAAAATAGCGGGGGTGGGATTTGAACCGCACGACCTCGAGGTTACCCCTGTTTTTTACTTCTCCTTCTTTCAAGAAGAGGAGACTTACGAGACGAAATCTCGTTTGTTTTATTCTCGCCTTCTCTAAAGGAGGGGTGACTTGTTAGGGGAACCTTGGTTCCCATACAATATGGGCCTCGCGAGCACTCCAGACTGCTCTACCCCGCTGCAATAATGAAAAATTCAGAATGCTTTTAAATTTAACTATCATGTCTGTCGAATTTATAATCAGCACCCATTAATAAAAAACAAAACTAATTTAAAGATGTCTTTCCTTCTTTCTAAATGCAAAAAAAATCTAGAAATGAAAACATCTGGAACATGCCGAACACTTTAACATTAACAAGAATTTTATTGACTTTCATTATCCTTTATTTTATTTTTTTGGATTATTCAATTATATTAATAGTAATTCTGTTCTCAATAGGAATGTTTACAGATTTTCTCGACGGTTTAATAGCAAGGAAGTTCAACCAAAAAACAGAATTTGGAAGAAAATTCGACATGATTGCAGACAGGTTTTTCATGATTTCAGTCGCTCTGGCGATTATAATTAATTTGAGTTTAGACAAAATTCTTCAAAAGCCGCACTTTATTCAGATACTTATGATAATGTCCAGAGAAATTATTGCTTTGCCAGGACTAATTCTTGCGTTCATGACGGGAAAAGGAATTCCTCAAGTTCGTTGGGTTGGAAAATCAACAACTCTTATGCAAGCAATAGTATTCCCGCTTATAATGTTAAGTGTATTTTATCCTTTCTTTGAATTTTCAATTTATTTAGTATTGATTACTTCAATTCTTGGAATTTCATCAGGAATTTTTTACATCAACGACATATTAAAAATGGAGGCAGAAAAAAAATAAAATGAGCGGTCCAGGAGAAGGAAAAATAAAGTTAGGAAAGGCAGATGTTTACATTCATTTAAAAGGAAAATCAAGGGCAACAATAACCCACATAGATATTGAACTCCCAGAATTAAACGAGATTATAAAACCAGGCGAAAACACCTATGTTGGCTCAAAAGAAGGCGGAATTTTTCTCGGCCTAAAAAAACAAATGATAGAAAGAGCGGAAAAACTTGCAAAGAAAAAATCCTAATTATGTTACCACAATAAAGTTACATTAGATAGAAAGGTTTATATATCCTTGAAGTTATTAAAAAATATGGTAGAAACCGTATTAGAAAGAAGCAGATTTAAAATAGATATGTCGGGTAAAGTTGAGGACACAGGCTGGGCTTATGAAGTTATCCCAGAAAACGAACTAAAAGGAGAAAAATTTATTGTAGTTAGACACAATGACAATTATAGCCTAATGGAAGTTGAGTGGGGGCAGGCCCCGTCGTTTGAAGCCTTAGTCAAAGATCCTGTTGTTGCCGATCGACTGCTACGCATCCAGATAGTTAAATTTGTTAGAGAAAGATATAATGAAGACATCAGCGATTTCTTAAAATCAAAGGGGGAGGAGGAATATGCAAAACATAAGATACGATAGATTAATCGGCTTAGATTTTTCAGATATTCGCAGAAAAATAGATGCAGAAGAAAAAGCAAGGCAAGAAGAAGCCATAGCAAGAGCAATAAAAACACACCAAATACTATTTTCTGAAGGAATTGATACTTCCAGCCTTTTTTCTATTCAAGAAGTAGAGCTTTTAGATTATTTAGGTTCACCATGTGAATTAAGGATATATCCAAGCGGATTTGCCAATGATATGATTAAGCAACTTGATAGGTTCTCTCATCATGATATATCAGAAATTATGTTGGCAAGAGATAAAATAGGAAAAGCAATATTCGATAAACTAGGTAAAAGAGTAATATCAATGGCAGAAAATCCCAGAAGAGATTTGGATTATTTTAATTGAAAAGTATTATCTAACAATTAATAAATGCCGAATTTAATACAAATGTTTCTGCATATCTAAATATATAGCTAAAGACATTAGTAATTTTCTGTTTTGGCTTTGGCTACATTGAGGGAAAGCCATAGAAAAAATGGCAGAAAATTTATGGCTTCCACTATACATTGTAGTATCAACAAACAACAACCTTTAAAACTATTTAAATCTCTAAATCTAAGCCCGGATGGCCCAGCGGTTACGGCGCGGGATTGCTACAGGCTTACTCTTTTTAGAAAAAAGAGTTTCCCTGGAAATCAGAAAAACTACAGGACCTGCAATGATCCCGTTTCACGCGAGTGATTCCCAGGTTCAAATCCTGGTCCGGGCGTATTATCTATAGAATAGTTAGATAAAATGGTTCATGGCTCATAAGTTTAATAAACTCTTAAGCACATCTATAAATATGGCAAAACAAATTTTCGTGAATTTACCTGTGAAAGATCTTGATAAGACAAAAGAATTCTTTTCTAAATTAGGCTTTGCCTTTAACCCAAAATTTACTGACCATAATGCTGCGTGCATGATTATTGGAGAAAATATATATGCAATGCTTTTGGTTGAGAAATTCTTTAGGACATTTACTGCTGATAAGAAAATTTCTTATTGAAAATTTCCAAAATTTTTTAAAAACATTTTTAAAGGCTCAATTTCTATCTCAACTCTTGCGAATAAGAAAGTTTGTTAATAATTAACGCAGGAGGTAAAACAATGAATAGATTTGGCGGAAAAGGCGGGGGAAGAAGGCCATTTGGTGGGAACAGGGGAGGATTCAAAGGCGGATTCACAAGAGACTTTGGTCCAAGAGAAATGCATAAAGCGATATGTGCAGATTGTAAAAACGATTGTGAAGTCCCCTTCAAACCAATCGAAGGAAAACCCGTATACTGCAAAGAATGTTACCCGAAGCATAGGAAATTTTAGTTCTATAAAACCCGAAAATAATTTTTTATTTTAGCTGATTTCTGGAATATCATTACTTTGTGCCTCAAAGTTCTTTGAACTTTGAAGAGTCCCAAAAACACACAAGGACTTTTTTACATTAAGTTTTTTAATCTCAAAAAATAATAAAAACTTAGGCCAAGCAAGAAAATAACAGGGGCTGTGGGGTAGTTTAGTCAGCCTTCCAGCTTCGGGCGGTTTCGTGAGTGAAAGCGAATTTCCTGAAAAAGTTGGCGACCCGGGTGCGAATCCCGGCAGCCCCATTCAAAAACAAACATTTAAATACTTAACACTTTAAAGTGTTATATGATAGAAAACAGAATTTTAAACAATAAAGCGTTAGGGATTATAAACAAAAAATTAAGAAACGAGAAGATTACTCAGCAGGATTCTAATTACTTAAGCAGATTTATAAGGCCCAAACTTAGAGATGCGATTTCAATTAATGCGGAAACTCTTTTAAAAAAATTAGAATATAACCCTAAAACCAAGCCAATGGAAAAAAAGATAAAAAATATAATCTTAGAAAAAATTTCCAAAGTAGATTTAATAATAATTTGTGGTTCAGCAATACAAACGAGTTATAAAGAATACAATGACATAGATATAATAGTCGCAACAAAAAGCACTTCAACAAAAAGCTGGAAAGAGAAAAGAGAATTAATAAGAAGTGTAGAAGAAATAGCAAAGAAACAAAATCTTAATTTAGATATCCAGATATATTCCAAAGACTCAATTTTATCTCAGTATTCACATAATCCTTCATTAATCTATCAACTAAAAGATTCCAAAATTGTTTACGGAAAATTAAAGATTCCTAAAAAAATAAATCTTTCTAGCTTAGATTTAAAGATGAAACTTGACTGGAGCGGAGGCCTAGACATTTATTCAGAGGCAAGCGCCATATATTATGCTATTAGAAATGCAATGCTTGTTTTATTATTAATAAATAGAAAGATAGACAATTATCAATTAAGACAGAATTTAATAAATATATTAGGGGAAGATTTATTTATCAGGTTAAAGAATAATCAGGCTTCTAAAATAGAAAAGAAATTAACTATAAACTATCTAAACTTATTAATTAAATATTTAGAAGAAGAACTAAATAAACCCAAATGGGAAAAAATAGAGATAGAAAATCTTTGATTAGAGTAATAGTTAATTTAGTCGTGCATGAAATAGTAGCAAAGCACACCAACAAGCCAGAATCCACATATTTTCTAAATTCAGAGATAATAGAATATAGAAGTCAAGCAGAAAAAACATCTGAAAAACACAATTGGAGCATGGAAGATAAGGGATTTGTAGAAAAAACTGTCCTAAAAATGATTAGAGAAAAACTGTTTAGAAAATACTCAGATGTGAGATATTCAGAGCAAGAGGTAATAAAAAAGCTAAAAGAACTGGTAAAAGAAATTATGTAATTTAGCAATTTATGCTTCTACGGCAGTCCTATTTAATTGTTTCTTTAAAGTAGTTACAAAAACGAAAGCTTTAAATACCTAATTTAAACTGTAAATTTAATACAATAG
This sequence comes from Candidatus Pacearchaeota archaeon, assembly GCA_016188825.1. Taxonomy (GTDB): domain Archaea; phylum Nanobdellota; class Nanobdellia; order Pacearchaeales; family GW2011-AR1; genus UBA73. The sequence continues at coordinate 12,739 of JACPHA010000014.1, forward strand.
CAAAAGATGGAATTCAAAAGCCCAATAATAAACCTAAAAAATTTGCAAACCAAGAACGGTTTATTCTTAGCCGCGCCCAGTGAAAAAACAGGCTACAACAAGGCATGGATTAGGGACAATATATATGCTTCTCTAAGTTTAGAGCTCTTTTATCGTGAGGAATGTTTAAGAGTCATCCACAGAATATTTGATATATTAAAGAAACACGAATATAAAATAGACTGGGCGATAAAAGATAAACCAAAACATCCCCATCAGTATATTCATGCGCGCTACAATCCTGAAACACTAGAAGAATTCTGGGAAGAGTGGGGCAACAAGCAAAACGATGCAATCGGGGCTTTTTTGTTTAGAGTTGCAGACCTAATTTCCAAAGGCTTCTCTGTTTTAAGAAATAACTCCGACAAAAAAATACTGCAAAAATTAATTGATTATCTTGGCTCAATAGAATACTGGCATGATGCTGATAATGGAATGTGGGAAGAACATGAAGAAATTCATGCATCTTCTGTTGGTGCCTGCCTCGCAGGGTTAATTGCAATATCTAAATATTTCAATGTTCAAAAAAAATTAATTGATAACGGTAGAAAATCATTAAATTCCCTGTTGCCAAGAGAATCAAAAACAAAAGATGTTGATTTAGCTTTATTATCATTAATATATCCGCATAACATAGTAAATGAAAAACAAAGAAAACAAATTTTGAAAAATGTAGAAGCCAAATTAGTAAGGAAAAGAGGTATTATAAGATACAAAGGCGATAAATATTATTACAAGAACGGCGAAGCCGAATGGACAATGGGCTTTCCATGGCTTGCAATAATTTACAAATTGCTTGGCGACAGAAAAAAATATCTCCGTTATATCTCAAAAACTTTAGAATGTTTGAATGAAAGCAGTGAGCTTCCAGAACTTTATTATTCAAACACCGAGGAGCATAACGAAAATTCTCCTCTCAGCTGGGCACAATCTTTGTATATTGTTGCCGTGTTATGATTTTTTTGGTAATTGATTCATAGAAGCACCGTTTAAATACAAATTATAAACCAAAATTAAATTACAAGTATTGTTCTAATATTAATTAATTCTAAAAACTATTTATACATAATTATCTTGCTATTAAAATATAGTGAAAGACGTAAGTTTTTTACCAAATTTGCACGTCTTTCCCTCAATAGTCAATGACAAAACGAGGAATTATTAATGTCCTTGACTATAGTTCTACAAAGAACTTGATTCCGATTTCCGTAAATTATGCTATTTCTTAGAAGTATTATAAGCAATCCACGGATAGACAACAAAATAAGAAATAAAGTGAGGAAAAAATCCATAAAAAGTGTCGCTTGCAGAATGAATTTTATTATCAACAAAAATAAAAACATGTATTGTTATAGCTAATAGAGAGTTTGGAAAAACCCTCTATAGAGAATGTAAATACCTTTTCCTAAAAAATTATTTTTTTAAGGAATCATAAATTGCCGTCGTTATTTATTATTAAAATAAAACTATATAATCTCCTTTCATTGTAAGATTACTACAGAAATAGGGGTTATTCAAAGCCCTCAATATTATAGTTAAAATTATCCATCCAAAAAAAGAAACAGGCAGATAAAACCATCCAATTTTTTTTAAATAAATATTCTTTCATGATGCTCTAAGGCTTCCTGTTCTTAATTTCCTTTCCCTGCTCTGTTTCATTTCTCTCTGCAACGAGTGTGTTTATCGAGCCCCCTTGTATCTTAACGCCCAATTTTTCAAGCTCTTTCACATGAGCAGAAATTAAGTTTTCAGTAACATTAATTATCCTTATCAGTTCATTTCTCTCTGCAACGAGTGTGTTTATTGAGCCCTTATGAAATCCAATTATTTCTTCTCTTGACATTTTTTGCTCGTGTTTCATTATTTAACAAGAAAAAAACACTATTTAAATTTGAGTCCCAAGGCAAAAACAATAAGAGATTTGCAACAAATTATTGTAGAGTCATAGTGATGGAATTTAATATTCGTACTTTTTAAATTCCATCCCTAAATAGCAAAGGAATAAATCACCTTGGTTATTAATTTCCTTTCCTATAATGCAAATCTCTATAAACATCACTTATTAAATTCTCTAATGAATGAAAATGAAAATAAAGAGGCGCAACTAGCAAAGCAAAAACTAGAGCAAATTTTTCAAACACAAGACAGGGAATACTGGAGCCTATATGAAGATTCAAACAATCTCGAGCCATTAAAATTTTCAAACGGGAAAACACAGGAAGACGTTGTTAAAGAAGTAGTTTCTCAAATTAAGGAAGGTAAAAAAATAATTCTTTTGCACGGTGTCTGCGGAACAGGAAAATCGGCAATCGCTTTGAACATAGCAAGAGTATTAGGAAAAACCTGTATTGTTGTACCAATAAAAAATTTGCAAAAACAATATGAGCAGGATTACATGAGTAAAAAATATTTATTAAAAAAGAACTGCCAAAAAATGAAAATTTCAATGATAACAGGCAGAGACAATCACGATTCAATTATTATGTCCGGCAGATCTTGTGCTTATCCTTTTCTTCCAGACACAATAAAAATAACAGAAAAAAATCACGAGAAAATAAAAGAATATTATCTTTCAAATCCTTACATGTCTTATTTTTCAGAACAAGAAATGCCCCCAATAAAAAAATTAAGAAGAATTTCCATCGCTCCGGCAAACCCTTATTGGAGCCCAATCTTGCCAGCAGATATAGAACTTTATCATATGAAAGATGCTAAAAAGAAAAGATACAAAGCAATGTACAACAAAGATTTTATTTTTTATCACAGAAAGCAAGGCTGTTCTTATTACGACCAATATCAGTCATACATAGATTCTGACGTTATAATTTTTAATTCAGCAAAATACCTTGCAGAAGTCTTGCTGGGTAGAAAACCATTTTCAGAAGTGGACATCATTGACGAAGCAGACGAATTTCTTGACAATCTGGCAGAAAGCACAGAGATAAACTTAACCTTGCTCTCTTCTGCCTTAAGGGCCTTGTCTTTAGAAGGAGACAGATTGGGAGAAACAATTAAAAAAATTCTCAACTTCATACAATTAGAAGAAATAAACAAAAAAGCTCTGGGAATTGATGAAAATAAAATATTTCCGCTTGTTGAAACAAAGATAGTAAACATATTTAACAATTTTCTTAAAAATCTTGAATTGCAGGCGCAAATTGAAATAGACGAACTAAATTACGCAAACAATGTTTTGGAAGCCGCCAAGGCTTTTGAAGAATCTTTTAATGAGACTTATCTAACATACAGAAGAGAAGATGAAAATTTGTTTGTGCGGCTTGTAACAGTTGATTTATCAAAAAAATTTGCTCAATTAACACACGGAAACAAAGCGATGGTCTTAATGTCAGGAACTTTGCATTCTCAAGGTGTTTTAAAAAATATCTTCGGCATTAAAGATTTTGTGACAGTCGAGGCAGAGTCTAATTTACAAGGAACTGTTGAAACGCTATTAACCGGAAAAGAAATTGATTGCAGATATGATAATTTTAAAAAACATAAATTTTCTCGTGAAGACTACCTAAAAGTTTTATCATCGACAGTTGAAAAGGCAGAACGCCCGGTTTTAGTTCATGTAAACGCATACAAAGATTTGCCTTCAAAAGAAGAGGCCGATTTATTCAACCTAACAAACTTGACTCCGCATGAAAAACTAAAAGAAATGCAGGAGCTGGATAAAAACGGAAATCTAATTTCAATATTCAAGCAAGGCTTAACTCCAGTTTTCTTTACAACCCGCTGTTCTCGCGGCGTTGACTTCCCAGGAGACATGTGCAAATCAGTTGTTTTTACAAAATATCCAAACCCTGACGCAAAAGACACTTTCTGGAAAGTTCTCCAAAAAATTCGCCCGGCATATTACTGGGAGCTTTACAAAGACAAAGCAAGGCGCGAGTTCCTTCAACGCATTTACCGAGCAGTTCGCTCTCCCGCAGATCATGTTTATGTCCTCTCTCCAGATGTTAGAGTTTTAAATGCAGTTAAGGATATGAGACTTTAATTTAAATAATATCGCCAATATTCATCACACGACAATCTCTTTATTAAAAATTATAAAAGTTGCTATTAATTTTCGTAGAAATAATATTATTTTTTTCTTATATTCGATAGGTCATTTTAATAATAAATAAGGCAATTATTGAAGCTAATAAAAAATAACTTAAAAGAAACCTTTATATCTTCAATTTTCTTATTATAAAAATGCACATAAAAACCTATCTTTCAGTGGCATTGGCAGTGGCTCTTTATTTCTTGCCTCATGTAAACAATAAAATAATTTTTATTCCAGCAGTTTTGATCTCAACTCTTATCCCAGAAATTGAAAATCCAAATTTTTTCAAGAAAGGTTTTAAAATTTTTACAACTACAAAAGAAGACCTGCCAAAAAATGGAATTTTGCACACCTACACGTTTTGTATTATGGTTTCTTTAATTTTTGCTTTCTTTTACCCTGTTTTAGCCCTGCCATTTTTTCTAGGGTATTCATTTCATTTGCTTCTTGACACATTTACTCCACAGGGCATCAGGCCCTTCTGGCCTCTGAAGCAAAGAACTTCGGGAAAAGTTGCCCCAGGAGGAAAAATAGAAAAAACAATTTTCTATATTTTCATAATATTTGATATTGCTTTGTTGTTAAAATTGTTTTTTTAGATTTTTATTAAATTAGCCAAGAAAAATAATTAAAGTTATTTAATAGAATTCTGCCTAAAATTATTGATTAAGAATATAATGGCTCTGCATTGCCCGAAGACCATACAGAGCATATATCAATGATATACAACAAGAGGAAGTTTATAAAACTTTCATGGGCCCAAAAGTTGGAGTTATTGAGAACAAAATGCCCCCGCCGAGCAAGAATACATTTTGTCCAGGTGTATGAGCCTCAACTCTCTTTTTACTATGATTATCAAGTTAATTAAGAGGCACTTGTTTATATATTTTTCCTAATCAAAGGTTTTAGCTTCATTAATTAGTGCTTCAATTTTAACAAAATACTCTTCGCAAACTTCTATCACGTGCCTACTTTGGAGTTCTTGAAAGACAGGAGTTCTGATAACCTTCTTTTCCATAGGTATTTCTTTGCTATCTGTTGTTTTTGCTTTAATATCTTCTTCTGCTGTAAAGATGCCTTGTGGCAAAATAACTCCTACGGTCTCATTAGGCGGAACACTAACTCTCATTTCTAAGTAAAAAGTAAAGGCATTACTTCCAGGGTGACCTTCCTTAACAATTGCATTTCTTCTCTCTGTAAAAAATTTAAATAAAGAGTCTTTACCCATCTCTACCTGCTTTTTTAAATACCACTCTTTAAATTTTTGATTATTTGAATACTCTTTTTGCATTGCCCAAGTTATACCTCTCGCGACTTCAATAAAGGCACATAATTCAAAGGCAAATTCTTCAAAAGGGAAAGATTTAACTTTCTGTTTCATATTTTCAAGATGATATTTTGCTTGTCTTAGTTTAGTAATGTGTCCTTTTTGATTAGTCATTTTGTTTTCATTATTCCATTAAGTATTTAGCCCCCTCAATTTCAATAAAGAGATAAGTCAATTCTTGCATCATTGGTTTTGTTGCATGTTCTTTATCAAAACCCTCTTTATTTGATATATAAGTCATCATATTACTCATTCTTTTTATTGGCAAATTCAAGAATTCTTTCAATTTTCTTAAACTAACAAAATGATCATCTGTAACTTTAAAGAATACTCTGCCTTCTTTAGTTTTAAAAAATCCATCTTTATGATTAATTTGAATTCCTTTTTTTAAGTTTGAAACTGCTAAAATGTGCATAAGGGCATTCTTCTTGGCTTCTATTATTTGTTTGTCATCTAATTTTTTAGTGTTTTTTCCTGTTTTCCTGTTTAATGCTTTTTTAATAAATTTATCAGAAAATAATTTGTTTCTCTCATATCTAGCTATGACTTCTAAATATTGAAAAAAATCTAAGACTTTGTTTACTCTCTCTATAAACTTCTCTTTATTTGAAAATTGATTAATAGTCAAAATTAAATCTTGGTAAAAGTCTGCACTTCTTGGAGTATAAACATAATATATATTTCTCCTTTCATCACTCCAATCTTTCTCATACGCTATTTCAAGTAATTTCTTTTTTGGATTTTTCTTTGATTTCTTTTTTAATGCAAAAATTAATCTGTCTGTAAGAAGGAGATCTATGTAATCTTTTTTTATAGAAGTCTTTGAAGTCCCCAAATTCATAGAACTAAGCTTTGATTTTATTATAGGAATAGTCAAAGGTTCATAATTTCTAAACCATTCTAGAATCTTCTGTCTTTTGGTATCTGAAGTTTTCTTTTCATTAATTTTATTATTAGGATTTTGGTCAACCATCTTAGGGTTTCTAGAGAAGTTAAGCTTATTTACCTTTCTTACAGGCATGGATGAACCAAATAACGAAAATATTGCAGAAGAGATAATCTCTAAACTCAAAGAGTTGAATCAGGTTTTGGATGAACTTATCAGGAGGTGCAGGAATGAAAAAAATATTCCAGATACACCTTCTACTTGAGAAAACCCTTAAGGAAGCTCTTGAGAGAGAAGCCCAAGACAGAAGTTTATCTCTTTCTGAATTGTGCAGACAAAAGCTTAGGGAAACTTCTCAATTAACAAGGATTGAAATTCTACTTGAAAAAATATTGAAAGGGGGAGCGGTTTTTGGTAAGCGTAGCGCCAAAAACCGCATTAATTGAGTGCTATGATTTCTAAATTCTTCCAGATCGCCGAAGGCGATCTTTTACTTGTTAATTCTAGAATAAGTGAAGAACTAGCTAAGGATGAAAATTATGTTATTCAAGCAAACAAATTAAAAAATTGTAGTCAAACCTGGAATACTTTTATGTGTGATTGTAAATTTGTAAGATTCAAGAAAAGATGTTATTATAAAGTCTGTCCAAAATGTGGAAAAATTAGAGTTATGGATTTGTTTGATAAATTCATTGGTGTTTTTAAAAAAAGGAGAGTTGCAAGGTCAATTTATGATAATGGATTAAGGTTTTTAACTTTAACAATAAAAAACCAAGAAGGTTTAAGAGACGGATTAGATAAGCTTTATTTTTTCTTTAAGCAACTTAGGAATAGAAAATATTGGAAAAATAAGGTTAAAGGGGGAGTAGCAGGATTTCACGCAATAAGAGGAAAAGATGGCCTTTGGAATGTTCATCTTCACATTATTCTTGATTCTAGTTATTTGGATATGAAAACCCATAAGAAAACTGGTGAGGACTCTAAATTAGTGCAGGAATGGAAGCATTGCACAGGCGGAGATGGAATTATTGAGATTAAAAGAGTAAGGACTCATAAAGGAGCTTTATTGTATATCTTAAATTATGTTTCAGGATGTGCTTTTGAATTGTCAGATGAAGATAAAGCATTATTCTTTAAAGCGACTTTTAGACAGAAATTATTTTTTGCTTTTGGTAAAAAATCAGAGGGAATTTATGGATTAAAGATAAAAAAGGAAAGAAGAACCTGCCCGGATTGTGGAGGTTATTATCAGTATATTCTTCCTCTATCAGAAGAGTACGAATTAGCTCAGGCTTTTTTTAGTGAGAAGAAACCCCCGCCTCCTAAAGATCTTAACGATTGGTTCAATATACTTGAAAGGAGGTTTGGTTAAAAATGGGGGATAAAGAAAAAATACCTGGTAAAAAATATGTATGTCATTGTGAAAGACATGGATGGCTAACTCCTGAAGAAGTTTATGAAGAGATTGTTTTCGAAGACGAAGATGAAAAGAAAAAAGAATGAACTATTAAAATTCATTCTGTAAATGAGTAAGAATGGAACCTAATTATACATTCTTATGAGGCACAAGATAACTTTTTATATGTGGTTTTAATTGTATTTATACTATGGTTAAAAAGGATTATGCTAATTGGAGTAAAACCGAATTAGTTAAAGAACTTGACAAATTAAGCAAAAGAAAAAAGTATGGTATAGTCTGGGAAGACAAATCTGAACAGGTAGCTGAATTGTGTAAGGAAAAACTTCCTATTCTTGAAGAGGATAAAAAGAAGGAAATTAAGACAGATGATAAGAAACCCATACATATCTTAATAGAAGGAGATAATTATCATGCTCTTTCGGTCCTAAACTATACTCATAAGGGGGCTATTGATGTTATCTATATTGATCCGCCATATAATACTGGAAATGAAGGTTTTGTATATAATGATAATAGAGTTGATTTAAACGATTCTTATAGACATAGTAAATGGCTTTCTTTTATAGAAAAGCGATTGAAATTGTCAAAAAATCTATTAAATAGTAAGGGGATAATCTTTATTTCAATAGACGACAATGAAGTTGCTCAGTTAAAGCTTTTATGTGATGAGATTTTTGGAGAAAATAATTTTATTGCATTAATAATTGTTCAAACAAATAAAGGTGGTAGAGATTATTTGGAAATAGCTAAAACTCATGAATATCTTTTATGTTACGGAAAATCAAATAACATCAAACTTAATGAAATTCCTAAAGATATTTCTGTTTTAAAACTAGAAGATGAAACCGGAAAGTTTGAGATTAGAGAATTAAGAAACAGAAATCCAAAATTTACTAAAGAAAACAGGCCAAATTTATATTACCCTGTTTATATTAACCCTCTATTAACTGATAGTTATGGCCATTGTGCTGTTTCATTAATTAAATCTAAATCTTATTCTATAGAAATTTTTCCAAAAAATAGTGAAGGAAAAGATAGCTGTTGGAGATGGGGTAAAAAATTAGTCACTCAGAATATTGTAGAAAACGATGCACAAAAAAGTCAGGTTGTTGCTAAACAAAAAAGAGATAATGGTTGGAACATTTATGAAAAATGCAGAAAATCAACGACGAAGGCAAAATCTATATGGGATGATTCAGAAGTGAGAACTGAAAGAGGGACAATAGCTTTAAGAAATATACTCGGAAAAGCTCTATTTGATCACCCAAAACCCGTAGAACTTATCGATAAAATTTTGAGATTGAGTACCAACGAAAATTCAATAATTTTAGACTTTTTTGCTGGTTCAGGAACTACTGCTCAGGCGGTCTTAGAGTTGAATAATCAAGACGAAGGAAATAGAAAATTTATATTATGTACTAATAATGAAAGCAATAATGGGGAGGGTTATAAAATTCTGTCAGATATATGCTATCCGAGAATAGAAAAAGTAATCAAGGGTTATAAAGATTTAAAAAATCAAAAAATTGAAGGAACAGGAGGGCATCTCAAATATTTCAAAACCGACTTTGTGGATGCAGAACCAACAGATAAAAACAAAAAGAAATTAGTTGATAAATCAACAGAAATGCTTTGCTTAAAAGAGGATTGTTTTGATGAAATAAAGAAAGCAGAGAATTATAGTTTATTCAAAAACTCTCAAGATACTTATTTAGGAATAATTTATAGTGATGATGGAATTGAGCCATTTAAGAAAGAGATTAAAAAAATAAAGAAGAAATTTATAACTTATGTTTTCTCTCTTGATGAAAGTGCAAGAGAAGAAGAATTTGAAGATGTAGCTGATTTGGTTGAGTTAAGACCAATACCAGCAGTTATATTAAATGTATATAAGAGAATATTCAAATGATAGAATTAAAAGATTACCAAAAACGAGCAGTTGAAAGCCTTAAATCTAAAGTGCAAAATGCTTTAAGAAGTCCTGACAGAGAGGTTGTTATTTTTCAATCTCCAACAGGAAGCGGTAAAACCATTATGGTTTCTGAGATGTTAAAACAATTAGTTAAAGATAACAAAAAGAAATATTCTTTTGTTTGGGTTAGTGTTAGGATGTTGCACGAGCAAAGCAAGGAAAAATTAGAGAAATATTACGAAGATGACAGATTAATCCAGTGTTCTTATTTTGAAGATTTAGAAGATAAACAAATTGGAGAAAATGAAATATTATTCATAAATTGGCATAGTATAAACAAAAAAGATATTAATATTTATGTTAGAGAAAATGAACAGGACAATAATCTTAATGCGATTATTCAAAACACAAAAGAAGAAGGCAGAGAAATAGTTTTAATAATAGATGAAAGTCACCATACAGCTAGTTCAGATAAATCTAAAGAATTAATTGAAACAATTGGGCCTAAAGTAACTATTGAAGTTTCTGCTACTCCTCACTTAAAAGATAATGTTTCAGAAATAGAGAAAGTTCATTTAGCAGATGTAAAGGCTGAAGAGATGATTAAATCAGAGATTTCTGTAAACCCAGAATTTTTAGATATTAAAATTGGGGATAAAAGTTCAGATGTTTTAGTTATAGAACAAGCATTAAAGAAAAGGGAAGAATTAGAAAAATTATACAAAAAAGAAAACTCAAATATTAATCCTTTAATTTTAATTCAATTGCCAGATAGTAGAGCAAATTTAATCAGTAAAAAAGATGAAGTAATTAAAATCTTAAAAGATAAATTTAAGATTACAGAAGAAAATGGAAAATTGGCAGTATGGCTATCTGAAGAGAAAACTGATAATCTTGCTAATATAGAAAAGCCAGATAATGAAGTAGAAGTTTTAGTTTTCAAACAAGCCATAGCTTTAGGATGGGATTGTCCAAGAGCATCAATTCTGGTTATTTTTAGAGAGTCTAAAAGTTTCACTTTTACAATTCAAACAATAGGCAGAATTATGAGAATGCCTGAATTAAGATATTACAATGAAGAAAATTTAAACAAAGGATTTGTTTTTACAAATCTGCCAAATATAGAAATAACTGAAGATTATGCAAAAGATTATGTTACAATTTATGAAGCTAAAAGAGATAATTCCAGATACAAAAACATAGCATTGCCTTCTATCTATCTAAAAAGACAGAGAGAAAGAACTAGACTCTCTGGAGAATTTGCTAAAATATTTATGAAAGTAGCTGAAGAAACTAATCTAAAGAAGAAAATAGTTTTAGAGCCTTCTAAAGTTGTAAGTCCTATCATTGCTGATGGCAAGATTGTAAATATTGACAAAATGGGAGAAATAGAACATAAAGGACAGATTGAAGTAAAACTTAACGAAGGAGAATTACAGCAAAGATTTGACAGGTTTATTTATGATAATTGTTCTCCTTATGCCCCTGGTGATTCAAGTGATAGAATGAAAACAGCAATTTATCAGTTTTTTAATGTAAAATTCAAGCTCCCAAAATTTGATCCAAGAGTTCAGAGGATAGTTTTAGGAAAAGAAAATGTTCAAGCGTTAGTGGATGTTATTAATGTCTCAAAAGACAAGTATAAAAAACAAGTTATTGAACAATTAAGTGAAGTAAGAGAAAGGACAGAAGAGCCAAAATGGGAAGTTCCATTAATTGACTCGTATAAAAGCAATGCAAAGCAAGAAGCTCACCTAAAATCAATAATGAAGCCATTTTATACCAAAAAACCAAGCCAACCGGAAAAACTATTTATGGAATTATTAGATAATTCTGAAAAAATTGAATGGTGGTATAAAAATGGTGAGGGAGAAAAGAAATATTTTGCAGTTTTGTATAAAGATGAAAATAATAAAGAGTGGGCTTTTTATGTTGATTTTATTGTTAAGTTTAAAGATGGCCAAATGGGGTTATTTGATACTAAGGGTGGAATGACAGCAAAAGATGCGGGGCCAAGAGCAGAAGGTTTACAGAAATATATTAAGAAAAATAAAGATAAGAAACTCTGGGGTGGAATTGTTATAGAGTCTAATGGAAGTTGGAGAATTAATGACAGAGAAAAATATGAATATAATCCAAACGATTTGTCAAGTTGGAAAGTTTTGGAGATTTAATTAGATGGCACAAAACAAAAACCAACATTATGTTCCACAATTTTATTTTAGATTTTTTTCAAAAGATGGCAAGAATATAGAGATTTTTAATTTAAAGGATGGTAAGCATTACTCTGGCCCATTCAAAAATCAAAGTTCTAAGGATTATTTTTATCATAAAGATAAAAATCTTGAAGAGGCTTTTTCTAAATTAGAAGATAGCCAGAACAGAGCATTAAAAAAATTAATTGACGAGAAAGATTTCAAAAAATTGAAACAAGAAGAATATGTAGAAATATTGCGGTTTCTAACATTTCAACGTACTAGAACAGAGAACTCTAAAATAGAAGCAAATCAGAGTACCCAAATTTTTGTAAACGAGATAATGAAGCCTTTAATGTTACAAAATAAAGAATTATCCAAATCTATATCAAAAGAGGAAATAGAAAAGTTAGATATAACATACCCAGCAGACCATTTATTTTCAATTTCTATCGGTTTACAATCACCAATATTAATTAGTGATTTAATTCCCATAATATTAGAGAATAAAACAAACACTGATTTTATATTTAGCGATCATCCTGTAGTTTTTTATAATCTCTTCTTTTCTCAGGATGAATTTGAGTCACATATAGGTTTCCAATCTTTAGGATTACAGATTTTTTGTCCTCTTTCCGACAAGTTATGCTTATTATTATTTGATCCTTGCATATATGAAGTTGCAGGGGCTAAAAATAACACTATAGAGATTCAAGATAATGAGGACATAGAAAAAATAAATAGATTACAATTTCATAACTGCAATGATTTAATACACTATTCAGATAAAAATAAAAAAGAAGGATTAACCAATAATGCTGAAAAGTTTCTTAAAGATTATCCAAAACAAGAACAGAAAGTTAAAAAAGAAAAACTTAAAGTAATAAATAAACCAAACTCTGAGGTTTTAATGATTGGAGAGATTAACATTCATGAATGGATAGAACTCTCTTTTATTAGGATTAAAAAAGTTAGAAATCAAAGATTAATAGACTTTCACATGAAAGAATTAGAAAAATTAAAATTAAATAAAAACACAGACAAAGATACTAATTCTTTAAACTAAACAACCTTTCAACTCTTTTAGTATCTGTTCCTTTTCTCTCTTTTACTACACCAAGAGTTTTCATAGTTTCTAATGCTTTCTCTATAGTTCTCCATTGAGATTTAGTTTTGAGAGAAAGCTGTCTAATTGACATCTCGCCTTCTTTTTCTAGTAATTTTTTCACCTCTGCGATTATATCAGTAATAGGTTTTCTCATCTATGCACATTAATGCAGATAATCTTATAAGGCACGTTTGCATTATTATGCAAATATCAAAATGATAACCAACGACTCTATGAATAAAGGCAAAGCCATAGAACATTATTTTATATCTGAATTGTTGAAAAATGATTTTGAGATTTTTGTGCCTGTTTTAGATAAAGGAATTGATTTAATTATAAAAGATAGAGAGGGTGGGCTTGTAGAAGTTCAGGTTAAAAGCAGAGTGATAAAGCAAGGAGATGATTGTTTTACAATAAAAGATTTTTCTCCTAAAGAGAATTTTTTTATTATCTGCCACAATATTTCAAAAGACGAATATTTTTGTATGCCTTCTAAAAAGTTCTATGAAAAATCAGAGAGCTATATAGAGGAAAACAGGACAAAAAGAAAGTTACCTTATTCTGTTTTAGTTAAACATAAATGGTGTATCAATGATAAGGGCATGGCTTTGCTAAGAAAAGCTTTAGAGAACCCCAACAATAGAGTTAGTGGATTTTTGGAAAATGGAGATTGATATGGAAAAAGTTGAGAAGCAAGTTAAGGAATTTCTTGGGCTGTGCGAAAGAGCTAGAAAAGGAATTAAAGAATGGGAAAGTGAAACTATAAGATTAAAGCAAGAAAATAAAGACTTAAAGGAAGAATTGGCTAGAAAAGAAATAGAAAAGCGTAAATAGTCAATTTTTATTGGTTTTATTATGAGAAACTTCTCTTTTAAAAATGTGAAAGTGGAATTAAAAAGACAATTAAATCCATCGTCACTAAAAAAGCAATTCTTAGAAACAATAAAAGGTATAAAAAAGAAAGATGTTGTGTTAATGTTAATACTTCCAATTCTTTTAACTCTTATTATGGTTTTGCCATTAAGTATGAGGAATTTATTACAACTCGATATTAAAAATCCCATATTGTGGCAATATCTCACTCAATCCTTTGTTCATAATAGCTGGAGTCATTTAAGTTCGAATCTATTTGGATATTTTTTATATTCTTCATTATTATTAATTTGGATAAATAAATTAAAACTAAAGAAGGAATTTTATGCATTGTTTTTATTTTTAATAATAAGTCTTCCAATAGTAAGCTCTTTTATTCAGGTTAAATCATATCCGATTCTTTTAAGCTGGTTGCCCAATTTACAACACTCAGCAGGAACTTCGGGTATAGTGTCGGCATTAGCTGGATTTGTGATAATTTTTTGGGCTATGTATTTTAATAAGATAAACCAAAAAATAGTCTTTGATGTTAGAACTAGTTTATCTTGTGCCATTTTTGTTGCCCTGTTATTTGTCTTTTATTATAGCCAAGGAATTTCTTATTTAGTAATTTTTGTTTTCGGATTATTTTTAATTTTCTTATTGACTTTAATTTTTAACATTAAAAATATATTCATTGAAATCTCAAAAGAATCTAAAAGAAATTTTCTATTTACTTTTTTGTTAATTGTAACACCAATATTATTTTTTGTTACTCCAAAAATTATATTTCCCACGTTTAATGTTATGTTTAAAAATGGAACATTTACTGATTTTTTTATGCACTATGTTGGCATTGCATATGGAATTATAATAAGTAGTAGTTATTTTATATTCATAAATAAAAAATGGAGAGATTAAAATGTGTGATTGGGAAGAAATAAAAAAAACTCTAAACCACCTTGGAGAAGTTTTTGTTAGTAATTGGTGGAATATTCTAAGCTACTCGTTTATTTTATTATTGTCACTACCTATTATAAAATGGTTCATTCTTTCAACTTTCTATATGATTTTTAAAACACCATCGCTTTTAGAGAAGTTTGGAGAATCAACAGCTTTTAGTTTACTTCCTTGGTGGATTGATTTTTTAATTGAACCTGTAAAAACCTTAGAAATTTATATTTTGTTGATTATTTTAATGACGTGTATTTTTGCGCTTTTAAATAATAACAATACTTAATAATGTTTGGCACCAATATCTTAAAATGGAAAAGAAATTAGAAATAACTATTTTAATTGTTACATTAATTGTTGTTATAGCTGGAACTATTTATGCAATAAAAACTTATTACGACCAAAAAGAGTCTAGTAACGATATTTCCAATAAACTTGATAATTTAAATAAAAATCTTGAGAAAATTGTCCCCAATCAGCCAGATATTAGAATAGAGGCATTTGCACAAAGAAATTTTACTGGGGAAGAAATTAAGCTTTATAAAATTGCAGGTTATTTCAATTGTTTTGAAAATGATATACTTCCAATTCAAAATGAGGGGTTTTATGATAGGGTTCTTTTTTTCATAGAAAACAAAGGCAAAGCTATTAAGGATTTAAATATAGAAGTGACTTGTCCGTCGACCTCTGGAACAAATTCTGGAATTTTTGCAGTTTGCAGTACTTCAGAAGACGCAATTGTTGATAATAGCTCATTTCTTAGTTTTGATGCAAGGGTTTATGTTCCAAAGTTAGACTCTATTCTAACGCCTTCTTTTTCTTTGTTTTATCTGGGAGAAGACGATTACAAAATCTGTTCTATAACCTATGATTCTACTGATTTATCTAATGCAAAAACTCAGACAATAAATTTATCTTATTATTTACAAAATCAAGTTCCATCATCATTATTTAGTTGAGAGCAATAATTATTTTAACGATCTGATGAAGAATATTTACGAGCAAATAGATGATTTTAAGCAGTTTAAGATTTATTTAGTATCTTTCCTCTTCCTATAGCAACATCAACCAACTCCAAAATCTTTTTCATTTGTTGCTCAATATCTGTCATTTTCTCTTTTAATAGGATGTTTTCCTTTTCTGTCTTGATAAGGCGTTTTTCTATATCTGTTTTAGTAACATCAATTAACAAATCTTCTTCGCTTATAGTGTCCTTCATTCCAAGAAGTTCACTATAATAATGAATCTTATCACTTTTCTTCCATCCAAATCTGTATTTTAATGCTGACTCAGATTTATAGCGAGGAAGCCAATAACAACAAGCAATATGTCTAAAGTCGTAAAGACTCATTTGTGAATATTTTGATCCTGCCTCTGTTTCCTCATCCCCGAATAATTTAACTGCTAATCTTTTCAAATATTTATTAGCAGTAGCAGGTTGAAAAGTAAACAAATAATCATCATCTTTAAGTTCTTTTGATTTTATGTATTCTTTTAACAATTCAGAACAAATCATAAGCTTAATTCTTCTTCCGAATGTTTTGCTTATTTCATCTCTAATATTAAGCTCTTTACAATTGTTATACAAATCTCTTACTCTGACATTTAACAGCTCTCCAGGAGGCCTAATTCCTGTATCTAGAAGGAATGTAAATAAAACTCTGTATTCAAATGTAGCATTATCGCATAACTTCTTAACCTGCTCTTCAGATAAGTAAACCCACTTCGGTTTAATTTGTTTTGTGTCTAAATCTTCTGTAATGTCTAAAATCTCATCTCCATTTTTTTTATTAACTTTCATGTGCCAATGCCAAAATGCCTTGAATATTTTACCATAAGTTTCTACTGATTGATATTGCTTATTATCTTCTCTGACTATTGTTCCATTTTTCATAGAATTAAAAAAGATTAATACCTGCTCTTCTGTTGCTTGTGTTAACTCATTAATATCAAATAATTCCTTGAATTTCTTAGAGAAGAATATCATCCTATTCTTGAGAGAATTGAGTCTAGCGTAGCTCCTACCACCTCTAACGCTGTCTATTGAGATATTAACACCATTCTCCATGTCTTTAAGGTATTTGAGAATAATATCAGAGTTAGCTTTTGAAATATCTGGAATTCTGTCTTTAACAGCCTCTTTCCAATTTTCATAAGTCTGCTTGTGTTTATATGGGTCTTTTTTCATACTATCTCTTTTTATCGAGAGCTTTTATACAATCTGTATAAAATCTGTATGCCCACTAAACTAGACAATATGTAAGGATGCCCCTGCCGGGATTTGAACCCGGGTTTCTGCCGTTCTCCAAATCAAAAGCGCCTGTCCGAAGAGGACTGAGAGTATTATCTCGACGATTTAACTCTCGGCGGTCGAGAGGGCAGTGTCCTTGGCCACTAGACTACAGGAGCCAACAATCTCTAGAAAAACAGTTTTAAAATGTTTTCCCTCAATGTCCTAAAATAAATTCTTCTAATTCTTCTTTTATCATTTCTAACCCTTGAAGTACAAACCGCATTTGTTGTTCGCTCAAATCTCTATTATCTTTTAAATAACTTTCAAACCTTTTTCTATCTTTTTCGCAATTTGCAAGATGCAGGCATACTTCTTCTGCTCTTTCACCTCTATATTTTTCTCGTGCAATTCTTATCAAAGATCCACAATATTCCTTCGGGTCAAATTCCTCGCATCTCATTAACTTACAAGCGAATCATTTATTTATATAATTATCGTAGGATTTGCTCCGGCCTTATCTTCGTCTTTTTCTTCCAAGTCAGCAACAAGCGCTTCTGTTGTCAAAACCATTGCTGCAATGCTGGATGCAACTTGCAGGGTATTCCTAACAACCTTAGTGGGATCTATCACACCATCTTCAAAAAGTTTTGCATATCTGTCAGTTTGCGCATTGTAACCAACTTCTTCTTCTTTGCCTCTCAAATTAGCCAAAACCTCCGCAGCATCTTTTCCTGAATTCATAGCTATTTGCTTTATCGGAGACTCTAACGATTTTCTTATGATTTCAACACCAATTGCCTGGTCTCCCGTCAAGCCAATTGGATTAAGTTCCTTCATGGCATGATACAAAGTCAAACCACCGCCTGCAACAACACCTTCCTCAATCGCAGCTTTCGTCGCATGCAAAGCATCGTCCATCCGCATTTTCTTTTCTTTCATTTCTGTTTCTGTTGCAGCACCGACATTTATAACTGCAACTCCTCCAGCCAATTTTGCAAGCCTTTTTCTCAAATCTTCTTTTGTATATTCGGAATCCTCCTCCACAATCCTACTTTCAATTGCTTTTATTCTTCCTTTTATTTTTTCCTTGTTTCCCTTTCCTTCTATAATCAAAGTCTCATCTTTATTTACTCTTATTTTTCCTGCGCTTCCTAAATCTTCAAGAGAAACATCTTCTAATTTTTCATCTCTGTCTTTTGCAATAATTTTTCCTCCTGTTAAAATTGCAATATCTTCAAGCAAATCTTTTTTCTCATCGCCAAAGCCGGGGGATTTTACAGCACAGACTTTTATAGCTCCGCGCAAAACATTTATAACCAACATTGTTAAAGCCTCGCCTTCTATTTCTTCCGCGATTATCAGCAATGGCTTCGATTCCTGCGCCACGAGCTCCAATAAAGGCACAAGCTCTTTAACAGAAGAAATTGATTTATCTGTAATCAAAATCAAAGGATCCTCATAATAAGTTTCCATTTTTTCATGGTCGGTCGCCATATACGGAGAAATGTATCCTTTGTCAAATTGCATTCCTTTTACAACCTCCAAGCTAGTTTCCGTGCTTTTAGCCTCTTCAACCGTTATGACCCCATCACTCCCAACTTTTTCCATTGCTTCAGCAATCAATTTTCCGATTTTCTCGTCGTTGTTTGCAGAAATAGTTGCTACCTGATCTATTTGTGCTTTACTGCTCAACATTACTGATTTTCTTTTCAAATAATTAACAACTTTTTCAGTTGCATTTTCTATTCCCTTCTTGACTTCAACTGGATTTGCACCAGCAGCCACGTTCTTTAAACCTTCTGTAATCATTACTTGTGCAAGCAATGAAGCAGTCGTTGTTCCATCTCCTGCCTTGTCCTGCGTCTGCGAAGCAACTTCTTTTATCAGCTTAGCTCCCATATTCTCAAACTTGTCTTTCAGCTCAATCTCCTTAGCAATAGTGACTCCGTCATTAGATATCGTCGGCGTTCCAGTTTTGTCAAGAACAACAAATCTTCCCTTAGGTCCCAAAGTAACTTTGACAGTGTTTGAAACTTTATCAATTCCCCTCAATAAAGCCTGCCTTGCGCTCTCGCTGAAAATTAATTGTTTTGCCATTTTTATTATTTACTGGTCGGTTTTTTTATATCTTGAACTATTTTTTCAAGTATGCCCTGCGTTTTTGAATCTAGAGGAAGGCTTATCTTGGCCATACCGTAATTATTAGAATAACCACTTTCTCTACTTAGATAATTGCTAAAAATTGATAACCGTGGTGGGGTGGTTCTTAAAACATTAAGACCACAAACATAATAACCCCTGCTATTTAGTCTATTCTTAATTTTTTCTCTCCATTGATCAAAAAAGTCTGCTTTTCCGAAGTATAAAGTTTTTCTTCCTGCCGAAGTAATTATTAAATATTCTACAACTATTCTACTTCCTTTCTTTACCCCTTCAAATCTTATTGTAGTTTGCATTCCATTTTCTCTTCCTTGTCTTTTAACTCTTAGTTTGCTTTGTATTCTCATCTTTATTAGATCTATTCCTGTACCTGTTCCTCCGCCCATTTTAGTTAAAACCTCCACGATTATCTTCTATCCTCGCTAAAATATCTTTATAATCAACTATTAAATGCTTCTCTCCGTTAATTTCAAATTCTTCAGAACTATAACCCCCGTAAATCACTTTGTCTCCTTTTTTTAATGGCATCGGTTTTCCAAATTTCAAAATTCCGACCTCTACAATCTCTCCATGTTTTTTCTCTTCCGTTGACTTTGGAAGGTATATCCCAGATTTTGTCTTTTCCTCTGCCTTTATCGGTTTCAAAACCACGCGTTCTCCTAAAGGTATAAGTTTCATCTTGTCGTAATTTCTAATTTAATTTTTAAGCTAAAAATTTACGCTAATCGAGATTTATAAAGTTTTCTTTTCTGAAAAATATAAATTTTTTTCCAATTCTTGAGCACACCCAAGAATTTAATTTTCAGAATTCTTGGTGTCCAAAAGTCCAAACACACACAAGGACTTTTTTATTTAAGAACCAATTAACCTCGCTCTTCTCCTTCTCCTAAAAATCTTGTAAATCTCAACTGTTGGAATAATAGAAAAAGAAATTAAAAATAATGCAAACAGCTCAAAATAAGAGAGATATCCGAATTCAAAAACATTCTGCAGAAAGGGAATGTAAATAACAACAAGCAGAAGAAAAGTTGAAACTAAAAAAGCCCACGTTACATATTTGTTGCCAAAAAATCCAACTTTGAACAAAGATTCCCTCAAAGACCTCATGTTAACCATGTTAAAAATCTGTGTAAATGAAATAACAGCGAAAGCTGCAGTCCTTGCTTTTGTTTCATCAATCTTCAAATAGAAATTAAAAACAGCAATTGTTAAAATCATCATAACCAAAGTCATTAAAATAATAGGAGGCAAAACATCTTTATTCAAAATATTCTCGTCTTTTTTTCTCGGTTTTTCTTTCAGACGGTATTCGTGAACTTGCTCGGTTGATAAGGCCAAATCTGTTACGCCTCCGCCAACTATGTTAAGCCACAGTATTTGTGCAGGCAGCAAAGGCAGGGGAAGATTCAAAAGCATTGTTGCAATAATTGTAGCATGCTCTGCAAAGCCAGTTGTGACTAAAAAAAAAGAAGTTCTGCGCGTGTTAATAAACACCGTTCTTCCCTCTTCAATTGCATTAATAATACTTGCAAAATTATCATCTGCTAAGACTATTTCGCTGGATTCTCTTGCAACATCAGTTCCTATCTTACCCATTGCAATTCCTATATCTGCCTGTTTCAGAGCCGGAGCGTCATTAACTCCATCTCCAGTCATTGCAACAACATGCCCTTCCCTTTGCAAAATCTTGGCAATTTTCAGTTTCATTACAGGATCCAGTCGCGCAAAAACAGAAACATTTTTTACAGCCTTTTCAAAATCTCTTTCATTCATTTCTGCCAGCTCCGCGCCCGTTAATGCCACCAGCTTTTCATTCTCGTGCTCTTGTTTAATCAATCCTATTTCTTTTGCAATTGCCACCGCAGTATTTTTGTGGTCTCCGGTTGCCATTATCACTCTTATTCCAGCTTCAGTCGCCCTACCAATTGCTTCCTTAACTTCTTCCCTCGGCGGATCACTCATTCCTACCAAGCCAGTAAAAATCAGCTCAAAAGTATCTTTCTCGTGCAGTTCATTCATGCCAGAATGAGTCTCTTTATAAGCAACTCCTAAAACCCTCATCGCTTTCCTCGTTAAGTTATCTATTTTTCTTTCAATTTCAATCGCATCTTTTTTTGTCAATCTTGTTTTTCTTCCGTTTTTTAATATAAACCTTGAATGTTTTATTGCTGATTCAGGCGCGCCGACAACATAAATCTCTCTCTCGCCGTTTTTTTCTGTCAAAACAGATAGCGATGCGCGGTATTTTAATTGCGGATTAAAAGGCATTTCATCAATTCTTTTTTCTTTTTCTAAAATTGCCTCTTTCTTGATTCCTGCTTTTTCAGCTGCAACAATCATTGCGGCTTCTGTCGGCTCCCCGAAAATTTCATATTCTGTTTCATGATTTTCTTTTCTTATCAGTCTGGAATTATTGCAGAAAGAAATAATATGCAGAAATTTATTCAAATGCTTATTTTCCAAAGGAACAATTTGCTTTTTGTCCTGGTAAAATTCTCCCTTTGGTTCGTATCCTGCTCCCGTAACATAAATCTCGCTCTGCCCCGGGAGGGCTATTTCTTGAACAGTTATTTTATTTTTTGTCAATGTTCCGGTTTTGTCAGTAATGATAACATCAACAACAGCAAGTGTTTCAGTAGAATATCTGTTTCTTATTATTGCGTTTCTCTTTGCCATTCTATAAGCTCCGATAGCAAGCACAATTGCCAAAATGGAAGGCAGGCCTTCTGGAATTCCAGCAACCAAAGAAGCAATAGTAAAAATAAAAACATCCTTCAATAACATTTTTCTTATAAAATATCCCACAATAAAAATAATCAGCGCGCCGACAACAGCAAGAAAAGCCATCTGTTTCGCCATTACGTCAATCCTTGCTTGGAAATGGCTTTTTCTCTGCTCAATGTTTTCTATAGTAGTTGCGAGTTTTCCAATTATTGTGTTGTCGCCGCCTGCAGTAACTATTGCCCTTCCATGACCCGCAGCAGCAAAAGTCCCAAGCCAAATCATATTCTTTTGGTCTATGAAAGAAGTTTTTTCCGGTAGCGGCTTTATTATTTTATCAACTGCATAAGGTTCCCCAGTTAAAGAAGACTCAACAGTCCTAAAATTATTTATTTCAATAAGTCTTGCATCAGCAGGAATCCTATCTCCTTCTTCAACTAATATCATATCTCCAGGAACAATGTATTTAGCAGGAATCTGCACAAGTTCTCCATCACGATAAACCTTGGCCCGCTGGACTATCATTTCCTTCAACGCCCTAATTGCCTTTTCAGCCTTTGACTCTTGAAAATATCCTACAACAGCATTTACAGCAACAACACCAATTATGACATAAACATCAATCATTCTCTCAAAAAAGAAAGAAATTGCCGCAGCAATTGCTAAAATATAAACCATAAAGCTTTTGAACTGCTTCAAAAAAATTATTATTTGGGAAGACTCTTTCTTCTCTGAAATTTCATTAAGCCCGTATTTTACTATTCTCGCGTTCGCTTCTCCCTTGCTCAATCCTTCAATTTTGCTGTTGAGCTCCTGCAAAACTTCATGAACCGTCTTAGCATGGAATTTATTTTTGGCAAGATTTTTATCTTCTTTTATTATATTCATCTTATTAAGAACAAAAACGATTATTTAAAGATTTTTTATTCTTAATATTTTCAAATTAGCGTTAGTTTGTCAAAATCTTATAATTACTTCATTGAATCATATTAGTATTTCTAACTTTGAGAAAATAGTTGATATATCAAGATTTGCATTTACATAAACCACACTCTGACTTTCCAATTTCAAAATACGCAAAACTTAAAACCATAGAGATTTTTCCAAAGAAATGAAAATTTATATAGCTGGAAAAATCAAGACACAATCTGAACAGGAATTTCTAGAAGAAATAGATAAATTATGCAAATCTCTTGGCTTTGAAACATTTTTGCCCCATCGTGACGTTGGTTTGGCTAAGAAAATAAAAGATGCCAAAAGAGTTTTTAAGGGAGACATCAAAGAAGGATTTAAAGACATTGACTTGGTTGTTGCTGTTTTGGACGGCTTGCATGTTGGCGCAGGCACAGCATGGGAATTGGGATATGCCTATGCAAAAGAAATTCCAGCAATTGGAATAAAAACCGATGAATCAGTTGAAAATGCCTTAGAATATTTGAGCGCAATTTTAATTAGCTCTATGGAAATTGTAAATTCCCTTGACGAGCTAAAAACCAGATTAAAAAAACTCATAAACAAAAAATCCAAGGATTGCTAATGTTCCTAAAATTACAAAAATCAAAACCAACATCAAAATATTTTTGTCATCGGGCTTATCTTCTTTGTAGTAATCAAGCAGAATATAACTAAACGCAAAAACAGTTATTGCCAGCAGACTTTTGGAAATCCAATGATGTGTTGTTAACTTTGTCAAAAAATCTTTTAAAACACTGTTCAGTTCCGCATAAACTGTAATAAACGTTATAAAAACAATAGTCATAATCGTCGATAGCGCCATCGCTTTTATATTTGCCTTTTTCACTTATCCTGCCTCCAGCGCAGCCCTTGCTCCGCTTGATATGAAATATCCCATTAATGCCATTGCCATTGCCAGAAGAAATATAAAAAGACAAAGAATCATCAAAGCAGTTTTTGTTTTTCTTCTGTTTATTAAATGCCTTCCATGTTTTCTTATCACAAAATTTGCCAATAGAGAAATAAAAGGAATAAACAAAAATATATGCTCTTTAGCCTCCATAAAAATCGCATGCGCCCAAGGTTGCGGTCCTGCTTTTATAATCGGCTTGACTGAAGGCCCATAAACGTTAACATAATACCATCCAGCACTAATCCAGCTGAGAATTATTAATATAAGGGCCACCAACGAAACAAGCTTAATTCTTTTTATTCCTTTCTTGCTCGGATTCAATAATTCTATGAAAATCCAGAGGAAACCAATTGCCCCTAGCTCTCCAAGCGTGGCATGAATCCCTATAAGATAATTCATTTTAGCCTCTTTTTGTTATTAATCAATAAAGTAATTCGTTGCTTTTAAACATATCTGAAAATGGCTGTAAAGTATTAACAAAATACAAATCTATCGTCAATAATAATTAATTCTCTGGATATTAATTAATTTTTCAATTAACAGAAAAGACAATTAATGAAAGGGATGTTTCTTTGCGAAAATATCAATACGCCCCCAATCTGATAATATTAGTAGCAAACAAAATCAGCAAAATTCCAAGACCCACCATTACTAATCCCGTCATTAATCTCATCCACTTTCTATTCTTTTGCTTCCATGCCTCAACTCTTTTAACACTCAATCCAAAATAAACTGCAAATAAAATAATTATCAAAGGCAGGACAAAAATAAAATTATAAAGCAACAAATAGGAAAACACCGCAGAATTGAAGCCTATTTTTGAAAGCAAAGCAGTAATAGCAAGGTATGGGCCACCGGTGCAGGGCAGTTCAACGGCAGCGACAAATATCCCAAGAACAATCGCCCCCGGCAAGCTGACCTTCTTTATCATCTTTTGTATTTGCAAACTTCTCCTATGTGGAATTGCCAATGTAAAGCCTTTACCGTACCACCAGAAATCTTTCATTTCTACCAGACCCAAGATAATAACCAAAATTCCAACAGCAATCCCAATCGGCTCTGCAAGGTTGAACCTTTGTATAAATAAAAGTAAACCAATGCCTGCAAGTAAATAAGTAATATAAACAGCAAGAATATAAATTACTCCGGTAATTAGCATCTTATGTCTATTTTTGGACAAAGCAAGCAGGGTGCTTATCAGCAAGATAAGAACACCAATAGCGCACGGATTTATAGAATCAATCAAAGCAGTAACAATAACGACGGACAAGGTTGGCAATTTAATATTTAATCCGGAATAACTGCCAACAGCTCTCCCAGTCATTCCAGTCAAACCATTCCCATAAAAAAAATTCATTGAAATAAAAACAATTCCGATTAAAATAAAAAATACAGTTGATATTGCTAAAATCTCTCTTTTCATTTTACTTTATGGAAATTGACACCCTGCTTTTTCAGCTAAAACATTCAATTCTTGAACACCTATTAAAGTTGAACCATCTTGAAATTCCCAGTGAGGATATTTCTCAACTCCCTTTTGCAGGCACAATTCTGTCTGTCCAACAACTCCTCTGCAAGCCCTTGGCAATTCTGAAGCCGGAACATCACATCTGGGATCGCACTCGACATAAACACTCCTTGATTTTATTATTCCATATCCTACTCCAAACATTTTCTCTTGCTTCGCGCAGTTAGGACACCAAAATGCTCCATACTCTTTAACTCCCTTATCGGCTAAGCAACTTGCCAGAGCATTAAGCTTTTCATCATCATATTCTCCTCCAGTTTTCCTAGAAAAAGCAAACACAACGACTAACAGAATAATAATCAGCAATATAACACCAATTAATGCAAATCCAGAAGACTTTTTTTTAGCCATTTATTTCACCTCTTAGCTTATAAGATAATACCAGCACCAAGATTATAAATATATCTAATACCAAACAAAGCACGCAAAAAGACAAAATCAAAAATGCCTCTGTATAAACCAAATAAAGTGCAAATATCAAACTTAAAATCATCAAGTAAAATAAAAATTCACTCAGTTCTCTTCTTCCAATTTTTTTCCTTCCAAAATAAATTTCTTTATCATTTTTTATATAATAAAGAACAAGCAAAACAATCAAAAAAGTAATAATCCCCATTAACGAAACAGGAATTCCAGAGCCAGGCGGAAATTCAGAGTAAATGCTCTTATTGACAACATCACAGCTTAGTCCTTCGCTGAAATTGCAAAAACTTGATGTATCTGAATAATGCAGATAAGTCAGATATGCAGAAATAATTATTGACAAAACAGAAATTATCTGCATCCACAAGATTATCTTATTTAATTTAGATTTCACAATCCTTTCACGCTCTCGTACCTCTTTTTATTTTCATTAATAGAGGATTATATTAATAAACCTTCCTGTTTTTCTAAAAAAATGAAACCCCTATACCTCGATAATGCAGCAACAACACGCGTTGATAAAAAAGTTGTAAAAGAAATGGAAAACTATTTCCTTGAAAATTTCGGAAATCCCTCTTCTCTGCATGAATTGGGAGAAAAAGCAAAAAACGCAATAAATGATGCAAGAAAAATCTTATGTCTTGAAATAAATGCAAAACCCTGGGAAATTTATTTCACTTCCTCAGGCACAGAAGCAAACAATCTTGCAATTCAAGGCCTAGCAAGAGCAAGCCAAAAAAAGAAAAAAATTATCATAAGTGAAATAGAGCATCCTTCTGTTCTAGAGCCTTGCAAATTTTTACAATCACAGGGCTTTCAATTAATAAAAATTCCTGTCAATCACGAAGGCTTAATTAATATGCAATTTCTGAAAAAACAATTAGAAAAAAATTCAAAAGAAATTCTATTAGTTTCAGTCATGCAGGTAAACAATATAATAGGCACGCTCCAAGACATTGAGAAAATCGGAATTTTATGCAATCAGTTTAATGTGCTATTTCATACAGATGCAGTACAAAGTTTCGGCAAATTAAATATAGATGTAAAAAAATTTAATATCTCTCTACTTTCAGCATCAGCCCACAAAATTAACGGTCCTAAAGGAACAGGTTTTCTTTACATTTCTGAAAAAATAAAAATTTCTCCATTGATTTTCGGAGGCGGCCAGGAAAAAGATTTAAGAAGCGGAACTGAAAATGTTCCTGCAATAATCGGCTTTGCAAAAGCCCTTGAACTTTATAAAAAAATAAACAAAAATAAAATTCTAAAATTAAGAAGTACACTAATAACAAAACTAGAAAAAATAGGCGGAAAAATAAATGGCTCAAAAGAAAATAGAATTTTTAATAACATTCATGTTTCATTTCCAAACTATCAAAACCTTGAGTCAGACTATCTTGTAACTTTCCTTTCGCAAAGAAAAATTTATGTCTCTGCGGGCAGTGCCTGTGACAGCAACAAGGAAAAAGAAGATCATGTGCTAAAAGCAATTGGTTTAAACAGCAAAGAAGCAAAAAGCTCAATAAGAATCACAATAAACGAAAATTTGAAAGAAAAGGATGTTGATTATGTTATAAGGGAAATTAAAAAAGCCTTGAGGATTTTCAAATCACCATAACGGCTCTGTTAAGCCTGCGGGTGATGGAATTACAAATCCAGTTATCTTATCGTATATAAATGCTAACTAATTATATCCCAATAACCACTCTTTTTAGCTAACCCATAATTAACAAATTCCGTCGATTGATTGATAACATAATAAGACTTATCACTTTTTAACTAAATAAAAGCCCACAACAAAAACTATATAAATAAAAAAATCCTGTATTTTTTGTTAAAAGGAGGTGAAAATGGCAAAAGGAAAAAGTGGGAATAAACTTGGAAGTTGGGCCTTCTTAATCGGTGTAATCCTTGCAGTCTTGTTCGGGATATTTGGAGGCCTGTCTGACAACCCTCAAATAGCGTGGCTGGTTTTAGTTATCGGTATAGTTGTCGGCCTGATGAATGTTGCAGATGAAGAAGTTGAACCATTCCTAATGGCTGGGACAGTGCTTGTCATTGTTTCCGTATTGGGCCAGAATGCGCTGGGAGCAGTTCCATTCTTTGTGAACATCTTGCAGGCGTTGTCAGTCTTGTTCGTGCCCGCTACAATAATCGTAGCATTGAAGCATGTATTTGCAATAGCCAAAAATTAAAAATTTTTTATGTCAAAAAGTCCAAACACACACAAGGACTTTTTGATTTTAATTTTTTTCTTAATTTTATTTTTTTAAATCAATAACCTTAAATCCAAATTTTTCATATATCTTATCGGAACTAATTATTTCACTTTTTTCAGAGAAAGCTAATTCGCTTTCATAGGCAAAAGCCATAAGCAAGGAATCAAAAATGCTTGCTCCCTGTTCGATGTATTCAACCGCTTTAAAGAATAAATCCCACTTAATAAATGTTAATCCGGCAATTCTTGATATCTGAAACAAAGTTTTCTTAAGAGGTATACTCTCTCTAACACAGACCACCATTAATTCAACAACTGTAAACGGAGAAACGTAAATAGAATTCTTATTATGCTCATATACTTTTCTTGCTTTTTCTTTAAGCCAATCAGAATCCTTTAATAAAGCTAAGAAAAAATCAGAATCTGCGTATTTTTTTGAGGGCATATTTTTCTATTTCCTCCCTGGCTTCTTTCTTGAGAGTCTGGACAGATTTTCCTTTTAACCTTTCTTTTCCAAGTCTGCTTAAAGCTTCAATTGGGTCGTCATCAATTTGTTCAATAATAATTGATTTATCATGTAGCTTTAACACTAATGTTTTGGACTGTAAAAGTCTCCTTATTTCTTCAGGTATATACAATCTTCCTTGTTTGTCAAAAGAGACTATTCTTTCCATTATTAACTAATATTACCATTATTTATAAATCTTTCCATTAACCTGAGAAGTACTTTTTGATATTTGTTATATTACTCTATTCCACTTTCTCTAAAAATTCTTCATCCATCGGTGCGTAAGCTATCACTTCTCCGGTTTTTTCATCGATAATTTCAACATGATACTGCCCATTTGGAAGGATTATGTTTATTTTCCCGGTCATTCCCTTTTTTATTCTTGGCTCTTCTTCTGAATAATATTCGACATATTCAGGATTTGGGTCAGCAAGAAGCCTAACTTTCTGGTGCCTCTTGAATTTCGTTTGCATTTTTTATCTAGAGAAAGATAGTATTTATTAATTTCCACACAATTTCTCTAATTTGCTTCTTGTATTTGCTACTATTCTTGCGCTGCCTTCAACAAATTCTGGAGCGCAAGCATATGCGTAGCGTTTCGCCTCTTTTTTCAGAGATAATGTTGCCCAAATTCGCGCGCCAATTATTCCTCCAAGAGGGCCAGTAAAAGCCGAAAAAACAACAGCCCCCCTGTCTCCTCCGAGATAGTATCCTAATACTGCTCCTCCAAATAAAGCACCACCACCAGAAATAGCTAATCTTGTAAAATAATTCTTTGAAGTTTTTGCAATCATTTCTTCTGCCATTTTTTTCTTATTTTGGTAAAAAAAGTCGACAACATCACAGATATAACTTCCGAGTATGCCTCTTTCCGCGCTAGAAAAACTGTAATTGCTTAGAATTTCACTAATCTTGCCATTAGTATAGGGTAAATCTTCAAGCTCTTCGTTGTATAAACCAACACAACCTCTGTACCACGTGGAATAAATTTTGAAATTGTATTACCTAATCTCTTCACTGATTCTCACCCAAACCCTTTCTGTCTCTGATTTTTCTTATCACTCCCGCCTGCAATTCAAAAGGCATCTTCTGGAATTCCTGATCAACCAAACTTGAGAATCCTCTGCCTTCTGTAGCGGATCTTAAATCATTGCTCCATCCAATCATTTCCGCAACCGGAATTTTTGCTTTTATCATTGCCATTCCACCTTCTTGTTGTACATCTATTAAAACTCCTCTCTTGCTTCCAACTAATTGTGTTACTGCTCCCATAAACTCAACAGGCACTTCAATCAAATGCGTCTGTACAGGCTCAAGCATAACTGCTCCTGCTTTTTTCATCGCATCTTGAACTCCCCACCTGACAGCAGGATAAACCTGTGCGGGGCCGCGGTGCATATGGTCAACGTGAATCTTCGCGTCATGCAAAATAACTTTTGATTTCATCATCGGCTCTCTCGACAAAGGCCCGGCATCAATAAGCATTTCCCAGCCATCCATAATTGAATCTATAATCTCGCCAAGCAAAACAATTCCTCTAGTTCTGTCTTGGAAAACATTTCCCTTATAAATTTCTTTATATTGTCTTGCTTCGTCATTGCTAATGCCATACTGCGAAAGTTTGTTCCATGTCTGCTCTGCTCTTTTCTTCAATCTCTCCTCTGGCAGTTCACCGGCTTCAATAGCTTTTTCAACTTCTTCTTCCAAGGGCTCAATGCTGAAGTAGAAAATATTATGCCCATTCGGCGTCCTTACCTCAACTTCAGGGCTTTCCTTTGTGACTGTTTCTCTATAAACAACTATCGGTGGTCCGGTCTTTACATTCAACCCCTTTTCATTTTTTATCCTGCCCTCAATAATTTCCAAATGAAGTTCCCCCATTCCGGAAATCAAGTTTTCTCCAGTCTCCTCGTTAATCTCTACTTTTATGCTCGGATCTTCTTTTCCAACTTTTCTCAAAACCCCAATCAACTTTGGCAAATCAGCAGATTTTGTCGCCTCAATAGACTTTGTAATGACCGGCTGAAAAATGTGTTTTATCTCCTCAAATGGCGTTTGCTCATTTAACGTAATTGTTTCTCCAACCTCTGTATTTAAACCAGAAATAGCAAGAACATTTCCTGCCGGAACTTTTTCGAGCTGCTCTGGCTTGATGCCGTTGTAAACCAAAACCTGCTGTATTCTGAATTTTCTTTTTGCAAGATTAGCATAAATTTCCATTCCATTTTCAATAGTTCCAGAATACAACCTTCCAGCAGCAATTTCTTTTCCTGATCTTGGGTCAATAACTATTTTAGTAACTACAAACGCAACTTCACCGCCACCATTACAGTCTATTAAATCCTTGCCAAATTGCGTTTCCAAATCTCCGCGCCAAATTTTTGGAATTCTATATTTTTGCGCTTCTAACGGATTAGGCAAATGCTTTACAGCCATGTCAAGAACAACTTCATACAATGGCGCATTTTCCCAAACCCATTTCTTTCTCTCCTGCTCCTCCATTTCATAAATCTTATGAATATCCTTAAAACTCACATTTTTCTTTTTCATGAAAGGAATTGAGGTCGCCCAATTTTCTCTGGCAGAACCAAAGGCAACGCTTCCGTCTTGAACATTTACTCTCCATTTCCTTGCATACTCTGGCTCGGCAATCTGCTCAATCAAGTGATTAAAAGATTCGATAATTTTCATAAATCTTTCCTGCATCTGCTCCGGAGTTAACTTCAATTCTTTAATGAGTCTGTCAACTTTATTAATGAACAAAACCGGTTTTACCCTTTCTCTCAATGCCTGCTTCAAAACTGTTTCAGTCTGTGGCATAATTCCCTCGACAGCACAAACCAAAACAAAAGTTCCATCAATAGCCCTCATTGCTCTTGTAACATTTCCGCTAAAATCAATATGTCCAGGAGTATCAATTAAATTAATCAAATAATCCTCTCCATGGTAATCGTGCACCATAGAAACATTTGCTGCATCAACAGTCATCAATCTTTCTTGCTCATCGGTATGCTGCCAGGTCGTCATTCCCTCTTCCAAGTCTCCTGCATTTTTTGCAGCCATTAATCCAGCAGCAGCTAACATATTGTCAACAAATGCCGTTTTTCCATGATGTATGTGCGCGCTCGTCGCCACATTTCTTATTTTTTCCTGGCTGCTTATCAGCCTCTGAATCTTCTGCAAGCTTGTTTCTTTTTCTGCCATTTTTTTTCTAGCAAATTTTATAAAATTTGTAAGAATTATTTTTGAAAATAAAACAGCTTTTTAAACCTTTAGGGCTCCCCCGTGCAAAAGAAAACTTTATAAACAATCTTCCTTTATTCTAGAAATGAAAGTCCACCAAATTTTTTACACTGTTGGGGTGATATTCGTCTTTGCCTCTGTGTGGTATTTTGCCCGAGAGTTTATCGCAGACCTTCCAGACGTCATAAAAACAATTTTGTTAATAACATCAATCATTATCAGCTTTTTTATAGCTGAAATTTTCAGGAGTACAGACAAGTAAAATGGTATTTTATCAAATGCTCGGCTGGGGAATATTTTTCGTAAGCTTCGTAGTGGCAATCATCCTTTTCTCCCGATACAAAAGAATTTATCCTGTTTTCTATCTAATTTCCGTAGCACTGTACATCTTCACGGCAGGATTCATAATAGATGTCTACAAATTCCAGGAGTTTGGAATACTTGCAACTTTAGTTTTCTCAGCCATAGTTTTCATGATTTTGGGATATTACCTTTCAAAAATTATGAGCGAACAATCTCAGAGATTAATAAAATGAAAACAGTCGTCGTTTATGGGGTAATTGTAGCAGTTTTTTTCCTCTTGGGAATATCTTTAGTAGCTCTCTATTATACACAGGATGCAAAAGAAAGGTTTAACTTCAAGGATTCAATAAACTATGGGGAGCTGGAATTGCAAACAAACCAGAAGGGAATAACTCCTTATCTTTCCTCTGCCAAGGGCACAGTTGGAAAGTTAATATTAACCAACAACGGAATCTTTCCGCAGGTTTATAATATTCCGCAATTAGCAGGATGCATTGACTTAAAAGAAGGAGTTTCGCAGGAGCAAGCGCAAATCAGAAATTACCAGTTTCAGATAGTCTTTTTACAAGACGGAATAAGCTATTATGCTGGGCAAAGAATAGAAATACCCGTTGGCAAAGAGCAGGAATTTGATATGGTCGGAGAATATTATTCTTACGATGTTCCCCTCAGCACGTTTTCTTCAGATACTATAAAAAGCGTTTCAATTTACAAAATTAAGGAAGGTAAAACAAATCCAATCAACAATAATATAAATTACAAATATTATTATGGTAAGTCATATTACGGAGATAATTGCAACAATTTAAGAACACAATACCGCCCAGAAGAAACAATTCCGCTGGATTAAAAGTTTTGTAGGGCATTATAAAACTAATCAAATAACTCTTGCAACTCCTCCTATAGCCAAAATGCCAAGAAAATTAAATGAGTAAGATAATGCCATAAAAAAAGAAGTTCTTAATTTCGTTAAGCCCATCATCATCAATCCCAGTTCATCGGGGAGAGGAGAGGCAATTATTAATCCTCCAAGAAAAATTGAAACAATCCTAAACAATTTCGATTTAACTATCCACTTTGCTCTTTCAGCTCGTGTTTTTTTCATTAAATAGAAAAAATCCAAAGACAATCTTTTTCTTGCAAAAATAAAGATTATTGTGTCGCCCACTACTGCCCCCATCGCCCCAAAGAAAGCAGTAATCCATACTGACTCAATTCTTGCAATCTCTACTAATGCG
Source organism: Candidatus Pacearchaeota archaeon (assembly GCA_016188825.1). Classification (GTDB taxonomy): domain Archaea; phylum Nanobdellota; class Nanobdellia; order Pacearchaeales; family GW2011-AR1; genus UBA73. The sequence goes on from JACPHA010000014.1 coordinate 45,925, forward strand.
ATAACGGCGGGAACGGTCGTGAAAACAGATGTAAAGAACATTCCAGCAACAAAACTCATAGTAATCACCGTATTTTTTGAAGATGAGATTATTTCGGAAACAAACCCCACTTTTACCATGAAAAGAGCTAATAAAATACTTAATAATATTATCACCAAATCTAAAGTAAATTCACGCTCTTTCTTTTTCATTTTCCTTTCAATAATTAAAATAGTAAATCAAAGTTTTTAAATGATGCTGCAACATTCATAAAATCCTCTTGGCTCTAAAATATATGGAAGAAAAAAATCAAGAACAGAAATATCAAGAAGCTAGGAAGGCATTGCAAGAATGGTTAGACAAGCAGGGGCATAATATGTGTTGGTATTATCCTGAGATTTTTAGAGAACTATCTAAAATTCTTGAAGTAACTCCTTCGAGAAAACCAGATCTCCCACCAAGGGAAGAATTCAGACCAAATTGTGAAAGATACGAATGCGAAATCTATGAACAAAACCTACTTTAAGCAGTTTTTTAAACCTCTTTTCTTTTGTCTTGGAATGTCCATCTATTTACAAACAGCGATAAACTCAGCAAAACAAGCAGGAAAACTAATTTTAAAATCCTACAGCAGAAAAATAGAAGCAAGAATAAAAGACGGAATTTCATTTGATCTTGTAACAGATGCAGACATAAATTCAGAAAAGACAATTATATCAATAATAAAAAAGAAATTTCCAAACCATTCATTTTTAACAGAAGAAAAAACCGTTAAGCAGGCGGAAGAGATGCAATCTGAATATTTATGGGTTATTGATCCAATAGACGGAACGATAAATTTCGCCCATAAATTTCCATTTTTCGCAATCTCAATAGCTCTATACAAAAATAATTCTGCTTTGCTCGGCGTTGTCTATGATCCTATAAAAAAAGAGATGTTTCATGCAGAAAAAAGCAAGGGAGCATTTTTAAACAATAAAAAAATTTCAGTCTCTAAAACAAATTCCTTGAACAAAAGTCTATTAGCAACAGGATTTTTTCATTCTATTAAATTTAAAACAGCAGAAAAATTTTTGTCAATTCCAATACATTATTTAGCAAACTTTGGTTCCGCAGCTTTAGAGCTTTCTTATATCGCTGCAGGCAGGCTTGATGGCTATTGGGAATTAAGACTAAAACCATGGGATTATGCAGCAGGTGTTTTAATTGTAACAGAAGCTGGAGGAAAAATAACTGATTTAAAAGGAAATAATTTTGATTTATTAACGGGAAATGTTCTAGCATCAAATGGAAAGCTCCATGACGAGATGTTGAAGATAATTGACAAAAAGTTTTATAAATGAGGAGAAACTAATTATAATATGCCAGAATTTAATGTTATAATAGAGAAAGGAGAAGATGGTTTTTTGATTTCAGAAGTAGTTGAACTTCCCGGATGCCATACACAGGCAAAAAGTCTTGACGAACTTATTTCTCAAAAAAGACATAAAAATAAAACGTGAAGAGTTTGAAAAACTAATTTGGTTTTTTATAAATAAATAATCAACACATAAAATATCTAATTTCCTGACCTTCTTTTTTTGTTCTTATTCCTTTGCTTAATTGAGGAAAATATTTATTAACACTTGCCATGGAAATTCCTAAAATATCGGCAATTTCTGTTCTCGTCATTCCAGGTTTATTTCTCAATAAAGCCTTAATTTCTTCTATTCTTTCTTCAGGAGATTTTCTATTAATGTTTTGGGAAACTCTTCTATATAATTCAATTCCTCTTCTGATATAATTTGCGTACTCTTGAGACTCTCTAAAAGTTTCTTGTTCCTGTCTAGAAACTTCTAATGAATTATCAGATAAAAGTTCAATTAAAGGCAAATACAATTTATCATGAAATTTTCTTCCATTATCCAAAATTTTTGCTCTAGACATTAATTCACCTCCTTTCCATGGAAAAATTCTTTCAACACAACCTTGTCTTTCCAAACTGCAAAGAACAGTACAAATACTTTCCACATGGCTATATTCCAAAATCTCTTTTAATTCGTTGCAATCAAAAGCCTTATCATTATTAGTTAAATACTCCGCGATTCTTTTTGTTAAAGAAGAACGATTTTTCACAGTTTTTACTTTATCAATAGATTTGCCTTTTATCCATTGATATTTATATTTTCCTTTTTGTTTTGCTCCCACAGAATCAAATTCAACAAATCCAATTTTTGCTAAAGCATATAAATGATTTTTTACTGGGGAGTCATTTAAACCTAAAGATTCTACAAAATCTTTTTCTCTTAATTTTTCAAAATTTCTTAACTCTCTCAAAATTCTGATTCTGTTGTAGGGAGCCCTGCTTTTTCCTTTGGATAAGGTAGAACCAAAAATCTGAAACATACTTATTTTATTCTCAACAGCATATCTTAGACTTAAAACAGCGCACGGCAAACCATATGTTTTTCCTGCTTCTGTTAAGCTATAGCCAATATATTCTACTTCTCCAGTGTCTCTTGTTATTGTTTTTTTTGCAACTAAAGCAATTTCATGCAAAGTATTTCCATACTCTTTGAAACTTTGTGTTCTTGGCAAATATCCTCTCCAAATAGTTTCTCTGATTTTTGCTCTGATTTCTGAACCTTCTCTCGGAACATCATCCAAATGCAATAAAGCAGCTGACTTTAACTCTGTGTTTACAGCGTTTGCTATAATTGCCAGTCTATCTTCTAAATTATTTGGAAACGGTTTTTCTTCTATTCTTTCTTGCATGAAAAAACAAAAAATATTCGCTTTAAAAAGGTATCATTTAACAACATTTTAAAATACCTTCTTCCTTAACAAAAAATGCCACCAATAAGCGCAGGAATTTTGTTGTATCGTTTGAAATCTGAAAAACTTGAAGTTTTTCTCGCTCATCCAGGAGGCCCATTTTGGAAAGACAAGGATCTTGGTGCTTGGACAATCCCCAAGGGAGAAATAGAGAAAGGAGAAGATTTACTTGAAACAGCGAAGCGCGAGTTTAAAGAAGAAACAGGAATTATCTTGGATCCCAAAAAAAATTTTATTCCACTTGGACAAATAACACAAAAAAGCGGAAAAATTGTTCATGCTTGGGCAATTGAAGGAGATTGGTCCGGATTGTTAATGGGAAAAAGTTTTGTTGAACTTGAATGGCCTATGAATTCAGGTAAAAAAATAAAATTCTCCGAAATTGACAAAGCCTCTTTTTTTCCAGTTGACAAAGCAATGAAAAAAATCAATCCTTCACAAGCAGAATTTATTGAAAGGTTGGAAAAAATTTTAAGAAATAAAACAACATGCTAATAATCACCGCAACAAATTGTGCAATCCATAGATATTTTTAGTAACTCTGCAAAATATTTTATGTTATTCTTTTAATTATTAATGATAAAATTACTAAGGTAACTGACTAATTGATACTTGGCATATGTGGGGTTTTAATACTAATCACAAAGCAATCTTTAAATATTATCTTAATTTCTCTCATTTATGAAAATTTTAACTTTACATTGCGACTACATTAAATTCAAGCCGTTGAAAAAAGCAATAAAAAACCCAGAGGAAATAAAAGACAAAGAGGAAAAAACAATCAAAGAACCGCTCGTTATCTTAACAGCAGTTGAAAAAGGCGACAACGATCAAACAGTCAGGGAAATGGTCGAGGCTGTCGAAAAAACAGCAAACGAAGTAAAAACGAAAACAATTGTTCTCTACCCTTACGCGCATTTGTCATCAAAACTCTCTGCTCCTGAGACTGCTTTGGAGTATTTAACAGAAGCAGAGCACAGCTTGCAGAAAAAAGGATTCCAAGTTACGAGAGCGCCATTCGGATATTATAAACAATTTGAATTGAAGGTCAAGGGACATCCGTTGTCAGAGCTTTCAAAGCAATTTAGCCTCAAAGATGCAGAAGACGTTAAAGGCGAGCACAAAGTCATAGAATTAGAAAAAGAATCTGAAAAAGAAACTCAAGAGAAAGACATTCCGAGATTATTAAAAGAGCTTTCGAGGTCCAAGCTTGACACATCAAAATTAAAAGCCAATGACCACAGAATTTTAGGCCAAAAACTTGACTTGTTCAGTTTCAGCGAATCAGCTCCCGGCTCTGTTTTCTGGCATCACAATGGCTTGGTTATTTATAAAGGAATAATAGAATTTGAAAGAGAATTGTTAAAAAAATATGATTATCAAGAAATCTCAACACCACAAATTTTAGATAATCGGCTTTGGAAAGTATCCGGGCACTGGCAGCATTACAAAAATAATATGTTCCTCTCCGATTACGAAAACAGAAGCTTTGGTGTAAAACCAATGAACTGTCCTGGAGGAATGTTAGTTTATAGAGCAGGCACAAAAAGTTACAAGGATTTACCGTTAAGGGTCGCTGAATTCGGCGCAGTCCATAGAAAAGAACTTTCTGGAGTTTTGGCTGGTTTGTTTCGTGTTATTAAATTCACACAGGATGATGCGCATATATTCTGCGCAAAAGAACAATTGGAAAATGAAATTAAGTTAATGATAGAATTCGTTGAGACAGTTTACAAAAAATTTAATTTTGATTATTCAATCGAACTCTCAACAAGGCCTGAAAAATTCATGGGAGAAATACAAGACTGGGATTTCTCTGAAAAATCCCTTGAGTCTGCTTTAAAAAAATTAAAAATAAAATATAAAACAAATAAAGGAGACGGCGCTTTCTATGGTCCAAAAATAGACTTCCATATTAAAGATTCTCTCGGCAGAAACTGGCAGTGCGGGACAATCCAGATGGATATGCAGATGCCTCAGCGTTTTGAACTTAAATATACAGACAAAGACAACAAAGAAAAAACTCCGATTATGATTCACAGGGCAATTTGCGGCTCAATCGAACGTTTCATCGGAGTCCTTTTAGAGCATTCAAATGGAGCCTTGCCAGTCTGGCTCTCTCCAATACAGGTTAGAGTGATTAATTTTACCGACCGCAATTTAAAAGCCTCAAGCGAAATTGCAAAAAAACTAGAAGAAGAAATTTCAAATCTAAGGATAGACACAGACTTTTCTTCAACAACAGTCAGTGATAAAGTCAGGCAGGCAGAAATTTTAAGGATACCTTACATAATTGTCATCGGTGACAAAGAAGAAAAAACAAAAACCCTTGCTGTGAGAAAACGCAGTGAAAAACCAAAATTCGGCGTCAAAATTAATGATTTTATTAAGGAAATTAGTGAAAAAATTGAAAAAAGGACATAAAAAAGATTTAAATACATTGTATAACTAATAAAAAAGATGAAAATCAAACCCTATCTTGAAAAACTTGAGAAATCAAAAGAGTATAAGCAGTTCAAAACAAAATATCCGGATAATTTTCTAATGGCCGGTTTTTTTCTGATAGATTTAGAAGGCGAACAAAATGTTCATCAAGTAGATTTTTACATTCCGTCAATAAAAAAAATAGCGGCTTTTAGTTTGGATGGTCAAGTAAAATTTCAGCTTCTCGATCCTTTAAATAGAAAAACTCCTGAAAAGCTTGATATTAATACAAAAATAGATCTTGATGCCCTGCCTGGAATTCTCTCTGATGAAATGCATAATCGAGGCATGTCAGAAGAAATCAGGAAAATCATTGCAATAGTTCAGAACATTGAGGGCAGGAAAATATGGAATCTAAATTGCGTTCTAACAGGCATGGAAATTTTGAAATCTCACGTCGAAGATGAATCAAAAACAGTTTTGAAAATAGAAAAAACCTCTCTTATTGACTTAATGCGAAGAATTCCTGCGCAGGCATTAATGCCCCAAACACAGGGACAGTCAATGCCCGATCAAGCACAAGCGCAAACAACCGAAGGCCAAGAAAACGAAGAAATGCAAGATTCAGATTCAGGAGGAGATGAAATAAAAAAGCTTGATGCCCTGGCTTCTCAAATAGAAGCAGAAAAAGAAAGATTGCAGGCAGAGTTGGAAAAGAAAAAAGATGCCAAGATTACAAAAGTTCCCAAAACTGAAAAGATGCAAGAAGTAGAAAAAACACAAACTGAAAAAAATGCTAAAAACAACGCTTTAAAAGCAAAGAAAAAATAATTTTTACTCTTTTCTTCTTTGGTATCCTCCAGAAATTATTTTTTTATTGTATGCCTCAACAAGGGCATTGGTAATAATATCTTCTTCAGAAACAATATCGCGAGATGGAGCGTAGTTTTCTCTAGCTGTTCTTTCAATCTCTTTTACCTCTTCTCCAAGGGCATTTCTTATAATCTTAAGAAGACCTTCTAAGCTTTCTCTATCCCAAATTACTGTAACTTTTTTTATTCATTTCAACTATTAGAAAATAAGTTTCTTTAATTAGTTTTATGTAAATCAAAACATACAACCAGGCAATATTTTTATACTTCTTTTCCTTGTTTTTTAAATGAAAAAAGGGGAAAATATCGTGAATTCTGGTAATTGGGATAAATTTTTATCCAGAATTTCCGTGGCAGATAATTCTCCGAAAACTACTCCAATTAAAAGAATTATCCATAATAACTTTAAATTAGTCGCAATGCTATTTTTAATAATTGCTTTTTCTGTTTTATTATCAGTTAATTCTCCTGCCGAAGAACCTTCTGTTTTGTCAAATTTCCCCAATTACTCTCCAGAATTTAATAACATCACAAAAGAATTTTTTATTTGTGAAAATTCAGCTTTTTCTTATAACTTATCTGCCTCAGATATAAACAAAGAAGATTCTTTATATGCTGATATCTCTCCAAAAAACCCCTTATTCTTAAAAATATTAAAAGAAACTCCAGCATTTTTAACAGCAGAAATTTTCTCCGGCAAAATAAATAAAGACGAGGCGGGAAAAAATTATCAAGTTACTGTTTCTGTGTCAGACGGAAAATCCATTGCAGCAGAAAAGCTCAATATAAACACAATAGAAATAAACAATCCTCCGCAATTAGAAAACATTGGAGCCCAAACAATTTCTTTTGACAGAACAAAAAATTTTAATAAAGAAATAATTGCAAATGACACAGAACATGATTTTTCCGGCGAGGGAAAATTAAATTTTTCATTATCTTTTCTTTCAGGCAGAGAAATTTTCAATATCAATCAATTTGGAAAAATAAATTTCACAGCAAATCAATCTCATCTTGGAAAATATAAAATAAAGCTCTGCGTTTCAGATTCTGGAATAAAAAATGTCCATGAAAAAATTTCTCTTTGTAATTCTGATGGCTCTGCCAAATCAAACTGCACAGAGTTTGAATTAGCAATAATAGAAAAAAACAAAGCTCCGACAATTCTCTCTGCTTTCCCGCTGCAAAGGAATTTTAACATATCAGGAAACGAAACTTTATTTTTCAACATTTCAAAATTCGATCCAGAAGGAATAATTCCTGACAGTTATTGGTATGTCGATGATGTACTAAAAAAATATGACAAAGGGTATATAGAAGAAGGCTTTAATTTTTTATTTACATGCGATACATCTGGAAAACACAAAATAAAAGTCGAAATTACAGACGGTTTGTTAAGCGATTCAATCACTTGGGAATTTAATGTAAAAAAAGTTTCTTGTCTTCCTGAAGATTATTTTATCTGCAGCCCGGTTTGGTCTTGCCTTGACTGGAATCTCTGCCAGAATGCAATGCAGTCAAATAAAGTAGGAATTTTGTCAAATTTAGATTACGATAAAATAAAACAAAACTGCCAGAATAATTCATGGAGCGACGAAACATGCGGTTTTCAAATCCGCTCTTGCTCTGATATTAAAGAATGCACCCAGATTTTTAGCTATAAAAGGCCTACAGAAATTCAGGAATGTTATTTCTCTTTAAATCCAAGTTGTTCAGATAATGTAAAAAATTGTCATTCTGGTAGCTGTGAAACTCTTCCAGATTGTGGAGGTCCCTGCGAGCCATGCCCAACCTGCACCGACGGAATAAAAAACCAAGGCGAAGAAAGAATTGACTGCGGCCTTCCTTGCGCCAAGCAATGTCCATTGCTTCCTCCGGCATTCTACGAAAAAGAAAACATAAAAAAGGCAATAGTTATTTTAGTAATAATTCTTATTCCAATTCTAATAATCAAAATCTGGCATGTTGTGAAAATGAGAAAAATTATTTTTTCAAATCTAATTAAATCAAAGGAGATAAAAAGTTAAAAATGAAAGAGTTTGATTATTATATCTTTATAGACTATTCTGAAAATCTCATTGGTTATTCCATAATTGAAAACAAGAAATTAAAAGAGTTACTTCCTAAGATATCTAGGTTTAGACATTATAGGTCTGCAAGGAACAGGAAACTATATTTAAAAAATATTAAAAAAACTCTTGAAAGAGACAATATAAAATCTTCATTTTTAAAATTAAAGATAAAAGGAAGGCATAAGAATATGGAAATTTATTTAGATGTTCTTGAATTCTTAAAAAAACATGAAAATTGCATAATTTTTATTTCAATAGACAATAAGCAATATTTTACATTTAGAAAAATGCTTGGTATTGCCGACGGGGCTAATGTAATTGTGAAAAAAGAAAGCGAATTAATAGAGGGAACTTCTGAATATAAAGTAAGTCTTATTTTAGACAACTTACTAAATATAGAGAGGTTAGAAAAATGATTAATGACAAACAGATATACAGGGTAAGGGCGTCCGTCTATCCTACTCCCCATAACAAAATATGGCTTTCGTCAGGTCGCTTTTCCCCGTATAATTACTCTAAAGATAAGAAATATTTAAATCTTTCTATTCTTGAAAGAAAGAAGGTTGGTTATAAACTTTATTTTATCTTATTTTTAATTATTCTTTTTGTTTTATTTCTTGCCATCGTAAATGCTCAAGAATGCTTTCCGGATTATGAATGTGGAGAATGGGGCGCTTGTATTGACGGCCTTCAAACAAGAACGTGCATTGATAAAAGATGCAACCAAAGAAATCTCTTGGAAAGAAGATTTTGTGATACTATTGCTTGCACCCCCAAGATAGAGTGCCGCGAATGGAGCGAATGCACGTACACACAAAAAGTCAACGATTTTCTCCGAGGAGAAATAAAATTTGGAGGCTATCGGAACCGGTTATGTATAGATAAGAACAAATGCGTTGAAAGCTTTTCTGAAGAAGGAACATGCGAAGAATCCTTTCCTCTAGAATTGACAAAAAGAATAGAATGCGGCCAGGAATTTCTTATCGCGACAGACACAGTGCAAAAAAGACAAGTAGCAAAAATAAATCTTGATTCATGGAAATCCAAAAGATTAGACCTTTTATTCACAATAGGCTCTGGCAGAACTCTTCACTGTCCTTCTTGCTACAACGTATTTAAAGACGATGACGAAACAAGAGTTGATTGTGGAGGCCCATGCAAACCATGCAAAGAAGAAAAATATTTCCCAATAATTCCAATAACAATAATTTCTTGGTTTTTAGCAGCAATTTTTACTTTCCTTTCAATTAAAGAAGCGATTCCCCTTATTTCTCAAACAAAGTCAAAAAGACAAGAAAAGAAGCTGGAAAAACTAACAAAATCTTTAAGACCGCGCAGTAACAAGGTAACATTTTAATACCAAACAAGGCTAATTTTATCAATTGAAAATGGAAAAAGAGGCAAAAATCATATTTGTAAATATAATGTATTTATCAATTGCAATAGTCACATTGTTTATTATTTTTAATATTTCACCAACATTTGCAACAAGCTCCGGCTCTAACGGAACTGCGAATTTGACGATTTGGACTGGAGGAACTTCTAACGGAAATAACAGAACATTTGGTACAATATTCAGTAAAACGACAGCAGACTGGAATTTTTTATTTTATGCTAATTATACAAATTCCTCAAATTTTGTAATAAACCAATCAAATGGAAACGGAGCATGCCAAATTAGATTTAATCAAACAGGAACTTACGACTCTTTAGTAAATATGAGTTATAATTCTAGCTCACTTCTTTGGCAATATAATGTAACTTTCAATTATAAAGGTAATCTGAGTTCGAATGTAAATTGTAATAGCACATTTGGGAATATTTCTTTAGTTGATTATTTCACTGTTAGAAATACAAGGCCACTTATTGCCAAGGATGAAGCATCTGGAGAAATGACTACTCTATCTTGCACAGAAGATATATTATGCACATTTAATATAACAACCAATGTTACTGAAGATGATTTTAATGATAGGTCAAGTTTAACATTTGCCATCATTTCTGCAAATACCACTTTAACGAATTATACTCTAACTTCTATAGGTTTTTTAACTGTAAATAAAACAAATATGAATACAAGTTCTTCAGAAAAAATTAGTTTCACAGTAACAGATGGAGGGAGTGATAGCGGTACTGACGTGGCGACATTACCAGTAAGCACAACAGCAGTCAACGACGCCCCGGTTTTTGTTAATCTTGCAAACCAAAGCTTCAACATGTCAACTTTATTTGAATACATAATAAATGTAACAGACGAAGAAAATAATATTCCATTTACTTTTAATATTACTTTTCTAAATTGCACAGTTGCTTCTTGGTCCTCAAGAAATTGTAGCAACTCAGGTTCAAACGGAAGAGACCTATTCAACAGTTCGCAGTATACAACCAACGGTACTTCAGGGCAAATAAACATAAGTTTCAAGCCAACAAGAAATGACGTTGGAAACTACACAATTAATTTCACAGTCACAGATTCAGGAACAACAAACCCTGCGAACGCAACAACAAGCAAAATAATTAATTTTGAAGTTTTAAATATAAATTCTCTGCCTTATTTTAGGTATGTCTGCGACAATGAAAGAAACACAACAGAAAATTCTCTCTTTAATTGTTATATTAATATTACAGACTTAGACGAAACGCTAAATGTTACAATGACTGCAAATTACACTTGGTTTAAATTCAATGACACAGGCACAAACTCAACCCAAGTTCCAATAAACAGCACAACCAATTTCAATGGCTCAGCAATAGTCAATTTCACAGCAACAGACACAGAAGTAGGAAACTGGTCTGTGAATGTTTCTTTGACAGACAGAGGCAATCCCATAGGAAGAAATTCTACTGTATTTTACTTTTTCATCGCTAATGTAAATGATTCTGTTTCTTTAGATGCAATAAATAATCTGACAGCTTATACAAGCAACAATTATACAATTTATGTTAATGCCACCGATGATGATTTATTAATTCCTGATAAAAATGTTTTGAATGAAACTTTAACTTTCACTTCAAATCACACAAATGTTACAATAAATTCAACAACCTATATTTCAGGCACAAACAAAACCCAAGCAGCAATTTTCATAAATCCTAATCTTCTTCCCCAAGGAAATACAACAGTAAATATTACAGTCCAAGACAAATATAATTTTTCAATCTCTTCAAGAATTTTCCGCATAGAAGTTTTGACAAACAATCCGCCGGTCTGGAATGCAACCCTGCAAACAAACCACTCGCTAATAGAAGATACCAACTTTTATCTTAATTTAAGCCAGAACGTTTCTGATCCAGATGTCGGAGACATAATAAATTTCACATTTTCAAACGACACGGCATTCCCTTCTTTCACAATAAATGCAACAACCGGAGTAATCAACTTCACTCCAGTGGACGGAGATGTTGGGCGCCACATTGTAATAATAAATGCCTCTGATGGCAAAACGCCCTCTCCGAAAACATTTAACCTTACCGTAAATAATACTTTAGATGCTCCTATTTTGGATTCCCCAAGAATAAATAGTGTAATAAACGGCTCAACAGATGGTAGCACTCATGTAAACGCAACAGAAGATAATAAAACAACAATAAATATCTTCATTTTTGATAATGACTTTTTAATACCTCAAAAAACCTTTTGTAGCACATGCAACGAACAGTTAACAGTTAACGTAACAATTCAAGGCCCAAACACAACACTTCTTACTTTCTCACAGGAGGCAGGATGGCCAGTTGGAAATAAAACTTTATTTGCTTTAACATTTACTCCCATGCAAGCAGATGTCGGCTCTTATAACATTACATTAAACTTCACAGATGTTTCTAATTTATCAGTAGTTTTGAGTTTCAATTTAACTGTATTCTTAAATCAAGACCCCCCGAACATGACACGAATATCTGATATAGTAACATCAATCATAGAAATTCTTTATATTGATGTAAACACAACAGACGAAGAAGACATAAACGAAACAGTGCCGGGCTCAAACTTAACATACACGATAACAAATCTGACAGCAAACGGAAACTTCCTGACAATAAACAGAACAACCGGAGTGATTAATTTAACTTTAAACCAAACTCATGCCGGAAACTGGTCTTTCAATGTCTCTGTAAATGATTCATCAGGAAAAATGGATTCAGATACCTTTGTGCTAACAGTCTATGATTATCCTAAAATTTTATCTCCAAACTCCACAACACAATTCAACTTCAAGGAAAATGTTTCAATGGAACTAAACTTTACAGTTAACCACACGGTCGGAGACAATCTAAATTACACCTTAATTATTCTTGGAGCGCTAAGAAACTCAACATCGGGCTATGGCAATGGCTCTGCATTCTTGTGGAACTTCACAGCTAATTTCACAGATGAAACAACATGCACTGGAGCAATAAATTTGACGTTAAATGTTTCAAATCAAAAATTATCAAATTCAACAACATGGAATTTAACAATAAATCACACAAATTACAATTTGACTTTCACAGGCTCAATCGGCGGCTCTGAACAAAAAGTTACAGGAGGCTCTTCGGCAACAGTAACTTTGTCAACTTATTTTATTGATATTGATGCCTCTGACTTTTGCAGAAATCAAACAATCGGTTTTATTTATACATTTCTTACCGGCGACTCCCAAACAGTTTCTATTACAAACTGGACGAATTATAATGTAACTCCAGAAGTTACCTTTTCTTCCTCTTCAACCACAAAAGCAAATTATTCAATAACTGCTTTTGAATATAACAGCTCAAATTATAGCACACCAATTTTAGGAAATGCAACAAGCAATAACTTCACAGTTGAACTAACAGTAACAACAGTCTCAACTCCAGCACCATCTTCCGGCGGCGGCTCTTCTAGAGAAAGGCCAATCTCATTAAAAATAATAGTTCCAGAGCCAGTTTCTGCCAAAAAGAAAGACAAACTAATTGTTCCTATAAGACTGGTCAACGATGGGGAAGTTGACCTTAACGAAATAGTTTTAAGCAGCTTAGTAGCCAAGAGCGGATTGATCAGAAGTGATTTGATTGCTTCTTTTGACAAAACATTTTTCAGGCAATTAAGAGCCGGACAAAGCGAAAACGTAACAATGATTGTGGATTTAGACACAACCGAAACAGGAATATTTGAAGTCACTATAAACGGAACTGTAAAAAATCCGAAATATAGTGACTGGAGCAAATTCTATATAGAAATTAAAGAAGAAGAAACCGTTATCGAAAAAATAATTTTCACAGAGGAGCTTATTATTGGAAATCCTGTTTGCGCCGAGCTTAAAGATTTGATTGAAGAAGCAAAGGAATTATATTCTCAAGGCAGAATAGAAGAAAGCAGGAGAAAAGCAGACGAGGTTTTGGAAGCATGCAGGCAGGCAATAGAGCAGCCGCCAAGCCCAAGAGTATTTGAAAGAATAGCAGACAATTTTGTTACTTATCTGGTTATTGCTATAGTTAGCGCAATTACCATTGGTTTTGGCTATTATTACTATAAGCGTTGGAGAATGAAGAGAGCACTATCAGGACTTGCAGATATTAACAAGCCGGAAGAATAATCTGGAGTGCAACAATAATATCAAAAAGTCCTTGTGTGTGTTTGGACTTTTGGACACCAAGAATTCTGACAATTAAATTCTTGACATAATTAGGTGATTGAGGCATTTAGCACCAATAAAAACCATTAAAAAAAAATAATACATTAATGCGTCTTAAA
>JACPHA010000015.1 GCA_016188825.1 Candidatus Pacearchaeota archaeon
GATATAAGCCTTTACAAGTTTAGTTACTCTCTCATCTTCCATCACTTTCCGTCGATAAGCTGGAGTTATCTGTATGTGATAATTGAATTCTCCGACGGCATGCCTGTAGCTACGAATTTGCAATTTCATTTTAACCTCCCGGTAAGTTTAATTAGAACAAAACAGTTACCACTATAATTTTTTGTTCAGTGAGCAACCATCATGCTCACTTTTTTTAATATTTCTAGAAATAAATATTCTCCGAAGCTCGCCTCGAGACGGAAATTCATCTCGCCACTAAAGTGAAGAGTTTTCTTTCCTAGGCGAGCTTATAAAAAAGTATCTTGTCCTAAATGTAGTTGTGAGAGTCTTAAAAAAGATGGGTTAAGGGAAACAGAATATAGAGGAAAACATGAAAAGAAAATAACTCTTGTTCTTGATGAGGGTTTTTACCGAATGAGAAACATACAGAGGTACAAATGTAAGAAATGTAATTTTAGATTTTGTATGGATTTATATTATAAAGGTGTTTCATTCAGAAAATTACAAGAACACTTACAAGCATTTTATCCTAAAAATTCTCATTATTCTACTATTTATCGTTGGATTGTAAAATATGCAACAATGATCAGTAATCTAACTGATAATCTTACAATAAAATCAGGAAGAGAAATTATGAGTGATGAAATGGAATATTATAGAAGAAAAAACAAATATGGGAAAGGAAGAGAGCAAAATTGGTTTGTTGATACTTTTGATGTTAAAACAAGATTTATGATAACAGGCGAATATATGAAAAGTAGGACTAATGATAATTTGATTAAAGTTTTGAAAAGAACAAAATTCAAAACAGGAGAACAAGTAGAAATTGTAACAACAGACGGATTATTGGGTTATCCTGCTGTTTTAAGAAAAACATTTAGTTTACAATCTCCTTATCATGCTTCAAGCAAAACAAAGAGCAAGATAATACATAATGTCGTTATTGCTTCCGAAAGAGGTTTTAACCATCCTATTGAAAGGTTGCATAATACAATTAGAGAAAGAACAAAAACTATGCGTGGTTTTCATGGTTGTTTAGAATCTGCTCATGCAATTATGAAAGGGTTGGAGATTAATTATAACTTCATAAGGAAGAATTTAGCCTTAGATGGTAAAACTCCTGCTGAAATTTCTATACCTCAGTTAAAGTTAGGTATCAACAGGTGGTTGGATTTGATTAAATTGAGTAAGATTTGAATTTTGATTTCGTATCTAACCATATTTTTCTTTTTTCTTTTTTGCTCTATCTAGGAAGTCAATTATCTTTTGTCTAACTCCATTTAATATTCTCTTGAAAGATTGAGGATTAACTAAATACGGAACAGGTTCGTTTGGATTAACATTCAAATCTTTTACCATAAGTTCCATAGGAGGTGCATTCATTACAATTTGATGTTGATTAGAATATTTATTTGCCCAGTCTTCAATCTGCCTTAATGATTGAGAGATAAACATCGGTATATCAAATCTTTCTATTTGACCATTTTTTAATCCAAGATTTAACTCAGCTTCAATTCTTCGGTGTTGGTTTTCTTTCTCCTGTTTTTTAAATTTTAAACCTGTTTTACTTTCTTCTCCAGGTTCCAAATATTCTGTATATCCCTTAACCTCTTTCTCTATCCATTTTTCATCTTCTTTCATCTCCAACTTTTTAGCTAATCTCAAAGACATCTCAGCTATTATTGAAATTGGCTTGTCTTCATCTAGATAATTTTCTATTTTACCAAGAAGTTTTTTTGGATTATCTTCTTTTTCTATAATTTCTTCAGAAAAAGCAGTTTCTTTTTTAATTCCCTCCCTAAAACTACTGATATTAACATCTCTCTGTGCCTGTATAATCTGAGAATTAGGAGAATTAATCATAGACGCTTTTTGATTCTTATTTATTTGAAATAGATAATAAACTGCACCGCTCCCCACCAACGCTATAATTATCTCTATTATTTTATCTGCTAGCCATTCACTAAAAACCATAATTTAGTATGGAGAAGTTATATTAAAAATTTATGTTATTGAGTAATAAAATAAGTAAATCTATAAAAAGAGCCATTTTATTCCTATTTTATGGTAAAAGATGATGCTTCTGTTATTATGAGTTGGATTGTAGGAATCGTGATTTTGTTAATTGCGATACCAGGACTTCTTTATTTCGGTGCATTAATTATAAGACCTTATTTAATTCAATTTACAATTCTTTTCGCAATTTTAACAATTCTTTCAGTTGTAGCACTAATTATCTTTAGAGATGAGGATTTTTTACCTTATCTATTAATCCCTCTTGGAGTATTTGCTTTATTAACCGCTCTTTCTTTAGGGGGCGTGGCAATAACAACAGATATAATAAATTCTGTTCCAAATTCCTCAGATGGTAAGGCTTCAATAGATTTAGTAAATGATACAATTCAAATAGCAAATGTGCCAAATGAAATATTTGAGACATTTCAAACAGCATTAAATCAACAAATAGAAGAAGTATGCAAACAATATGATGAGCAAACCTGTCAGATGACAAAAAATATAGTTAAAACTTACGAAGACACACAAGAATTACAAGATTGGATTAACAAAGGAAATAAATTAATTGATTTTGTAGAAAAGCACAAATTATAATTTAATCCTCTAATAACTCCCTTTTATGCAACAATGCAGTGCTATCGGAACTCCTTATTTTATTATAGGAAAATCCCATGTTTCTGGAGCACAACCATATGAAATCTTCAAACAAGCGATAGAAACGGAGTTAACCAAATAGTCTTTAGTCACAGAAAACCTTAAATACTAGACAATCACCATAGTATTGCAATGGTAATGGATACAATTCAGGTAAGATTAAGTCATGGAATTATAACGAGAATAGACGAGTTAGTTGAAACTGGAATTTACTCCAGTAGGTCAGATGTTTTAAGAGATGCTGTTAGGAGGTTGGTTCTGGATAAATTGATTGGCATTCTTCAAAGTAAAGAGGATTCTGTAAAAGAAGTAAAAGCATTAAGGAGAAAATTATCTAAGGAAAAAATAGACTTAGACGAGATTAACAAATTAGCTGATTAATTCTTCTGGTTTAAAAACGTCAATACGAGATTTTGCAAATTCTATTAGCTCTTCGTCTCTTGTAATTAACGGAATGTTTAATCTTTTGGCAATTGCCACATGAATATAATCATAAAAACTTAGAGATTTGTGTTCTTGTTCCCATTTCCTTGCTAACTCGTAATCTCCAGGAGTTGTTTTCACAATTTTGATATATTCCGATTCCTTGAAGAATTTCTTAATGCGATTGAATTTATCTTTTGCAGTGAAATACAATTCTTTCAAAACAATTGTAGAAACAATAATCTTGCCATTTTGATCTTCAACTTGCTCAATAAAATCTTTCGCTAATTTTCAATACGGAATTCCTTTTGTTGGGTCACCTTCTTTCTTAAACAAATTCAACCAAATGCAAGTTTCAACGTAATACTCCTTATTCTTCATCTTCTTCTCATGGTTCAGAGGTTTTATGTGGTTTTTAAACTGACTAACTTTCGCCTCCAAAAGCCCCCAGCCCTTGCTCAATCTTCCCCAAATTTTCCACAATATAAGTATGCATCTTTTTTATCAAAATTGTCTGCAATTCTTCTTTCAATCTTCCATGACACCTGTCCAAATTTTTTTCAGGATAAATTGCAATGCCTTTAGGAAAAGTGCATTCCATTCCGAGCCCAGTCAATCTTTCAATTTCCAGCTCTCCCACCTTTGGCTGCAGCAAAATTACTTCCACTCTGCACTCTCTTCCATCCTCGCCAAGAATTTCATATTTCCAAGTTGCCTCTGTTTCCTCATTTATATAATTAACACTAGAGCATTTTTTCATTGCCTCTTGAAAACATTCAAATGTTTCGCAAGTCTCTCTATAAAAAAAACTGCTCCAAATCGCTAAAGCAATAAAAATTAAAGCCAAGATAACAAAACCCACAATTCTTATTTTTTTCATCTCCCCCTCTTTATTAATAATAAAGATGGTTGTTTGTATTTAAATTTTTACTAAAAAATATTTATAGAGAATTTTAAAGAATTAAGTTTTAAACTTATTCTGTCATTCAAAGCAACATTTTTAAATCTATGTTCTTTAAAAAAAACATGAAAAGAAGCTCGAGACGCTGGAAAAAGAAAAGACAAATGAGATGGAAATGGCAGAGAAAACGCCTAAAAAAAGAAAAGCGAAAGCGTAGACTCCACAGAGAAAGAGCTGCCTAAAAAATGGCAAGAATTAAATTTTTGTATACAAATCTTTATAACTCTAGATTTTTTGAAAGTTTAAAATGAATATAAAGAGGAAAAATGTCAAATACTAACATCTGGACAGAAAAATACCGCCCGACAAAATTCGAAGAAATGGTCGGCCAGAATGAGATTATAAAAAGAGTAAAATCCCTTGTGCAGGCAATGAACATCCCCCATTTCTTGTTTGCCGGTCCCGCAGGCACTGGAAAATCAACTCTGGCCTTAATCACTGTTAGAGAATTATTTGGAGAAAAATGGCGGGAAAATTATCTTGAGCTTAATGCGTCAGATGAGCGAGGCATTGATGTAGTCAGACAAAAAGTCAAGGATTTTGCAAGAACAATGGCTCTTGAAAATGTACCCTTCAAAGTTATCTTCTTAGATGAAGCAGACGCCCTGACAAAAGAAGCCCAGCAAGCCTTGAGAAGAACGATGGAAAATTATTCCACAACTTGCAGATTCATTTTGTCATGCAATTATTCATCAAAAATTATCGAGCCAATACAATCAAGGTGCGTGACGTTTAGGTTCAAGCTTCTTGAAAAAAAAGATATACATAAAATAGTAAAAAAGATTACTGAAAGTGAAAAATTAAAATTAAGTGATGAGGCATTCGAATCTCTATATGAAGCATCTGAAGGAGACTGCAGAAGGGCGATTAATTTACTTCAAGCGACCTCCTCCATATCCTTTGATATCACCAGTGAAATGATTTCTATAATTGGATCTGAAACAAAGCCCAAAGACATAAGAGTTGTCCTTGACTATGCTCTTGCAGGCGATTTCGAAAATGCAAGAGAAAAACTTCTCGATATAATGTTAAACGAAAGCATTTCCGGCACAGACATGATAAAAGCAATTCAAAAAGAAATTTGGAACCTCCAGATTGAACCCGAGTTAAAGGTCAAACTAACTGAAAAAACAGGCGAAGTTGAATTCAGGATGATCGAAGGCTCTGATGATTTTATACAGCTACAATCCTTGCTTGCTTCTTTCGTTCTTGCAGGACAGGGAAAAAATTAAGATGGTAATAAATGATCAACAAAGAGCGAGAGAGGAAACTGAAAGGGCTGTAAGATGTGTTTCAGCTAATGAACAAAACCTAAGAGAAAAACATGGTTGTGAATACATTTCTGTTGTAGACGAGAAGGTAATAGATTACGAAATTGAAGACAGAAAAAGAACCTTCCTTGGAAAAATTTATTTTATTTATTCAAATATTTACAATCAATAAAACCAGCCACCATGACTCTCTCCGAAAAATACCGCATAAAAAAATTTTCCGAGGCAGTAGAAAGAGACAAAGAAATTGCAGAAATAAAAAAATTCCTTAATGATTTTCCAAAAAAGAAGGCCCTTATTTTATATGGCCCAGCAGGTACAGGTAAAACTTCTCTATCGATTGTTTCTGCTTTAGAAAACAATTTTGAAATTCTAGAGTTAAATGCCTCTGACCTAAGAAACAGGCAAAGCCTTGAAGCAAGACTTAAGCCAGCAACAGAACAGCAAGCCTTGTTCAAAAAAAGCAAAATTATTTTGATGGATGAAATTGACGGAGTCACAGGAACAACAGACGCCGGCGGCATCCAAGAACTTGTAAGACTGATTGTAACAACAAAATACCCTATAATAATGACTTGCAACGATGTGTGGCAGTTAAAATTTTCGCAATTAAGACAAAAAGCAAAGCTGATTGAATTGAAGCCATTAAGTCTGAATGCAATTTTTTCTATACTTATTAAAATAGCAGAAAAAGAAGGAATAAGGAGCGGCAATGATTTTCTAAAGCAAGTAGCAATTAAGTCTCAGGGTGACTTGAGGGCCGCAATAAATGACCTGCAGTCTTACTCTGCAAATTATGACATTGAAATAGACATGCAGGAAAAAAGAGACGTTGAAGAAAGCATATTTAACATACTAAGAAAATTATTCAAAAATAGGGAGCCTTTCTTAGACCTATTCGACAGAACAAATCTTTCATTGGATGAAATAATGTTATGGATAGAAGAAAATATTCCTAAAGAATACAAAAACATTGCATTGGCAAAAGCTTATTATGCCCTGGGCAACGCTGATGTTTTTCGAGGCAGAATTTATAGAAATCAGTCATGGCGTTTCCTAATTTATCAAAATATATTTCAAAGCGCGGGAATTTCTTTAGCAAAAACTTCACAACATCCGGCAACATTCACAAAATACGAAAGGCCAAGGCGCATTTTAAAAATTTGGATGCACAATCAAAAAATTGAAAAAAGAAAAACAATCTCAAAAAAATATGCAAGATTTGTCCACTGCTCAACAAAAAGAATCCTTCGCGATTTTAATTTATTAAAACCGATTATAAATCAGGAAGATGTTCAAAAAAAACTCAGGTTGAGCGAAGAAGAAATTGATTTTTTGAATAAGAATTAAATATTATCACAATAATTAATATAAACCTAAATTTTATCTAGTTTATATGTCTCTCGAAGAAATACAAAAAGAAGTTAATGACTGGGCAAATCAATTTAACCCTCCCTACTGGCCCGCGCTTGAGCAAATGGTGAGACTTACTGAAGAAGTAGGCGAAGTAGCCAGAGAAATAAATCATCTCTATGGAACAAAAAGAAAAAAACAAGATGAAGCAGAGAAAAATGTTGGGCAGGAATTGGTGGATGTTATTTTTACTGTTTGTTGTATTGCAAATCGCGAAAAAATAAATTTACAACAAGAATGGGAAAAAGTAATGAAAGAAAAACTTAAATCCCCCACTTCCTCTTCAATTCCTCAAACTTCCCCCCTCTAATTGCTTCTCTAATCAAGCGCATTAAATCAAGGAAAAAATAAACATTATGATAAGTAAAAAATTTATGAGCTAACTTCTTATCACGCAATTTTAAATTATACAATTCCTCTTGCGCATAATTCTTGCAAATCTTGCAATTGCAATTTTTATCAATCGGTTTTTCGTTGCTTCCTGAATTTTTCAAATTTATTTTATATCTGAATTTATTTTTCTTATTTCCGAATGGAGGAGAAACATAAGCATAACCAAATCTTGCCATTCTTGTTGGTGTAACGCAATCAAATAAGTCAATCCCTCTTTCTACGCACTCAAATAAATCCTCGACTGTGCCAACACCAAGCAAGTGTATTGGTTTACCGCCCTTTAAATGCGGCACGACCCAACTAATTATTTCATACATCTCTTTCTTCGATTTTCCTAATGCCCCTCCTATTGCATAGCTGTCAAAAGGCAAAGAGGCAATAAACTTCGCACTTCTTTCTCTGAGGTCTTTCCACTCGCTCCCCTGAACAATCCCAACAAGTGCTTGCTTTGTTTTTCTAGCACTCAGGCATCTCTTAGCCCAGTCATGAGTTCTTTTCAAACTTTTTTCATTATACTTTTTGCTGTGCAATGGTGAAGTGCATTCATCCAGCACCAAAATAATGTCTGCTCCTAATTTTTCCTGCACTTCAATTGATTTTTCCGGCGACAAAAACTGCAAAGAATCATCGTAAACAGACTTGAATTTAACTCCGTTATCAGTAATATCAGCAAAAGATTCTTGTTTTTTCTTTTTATTTTTATAGAGGACTTTGAATAACCTTGAATTTTGTCTTTTTCTTTCAAAGTCCTTCTTAGAGAGTTTGGGGGTTTTTCTAAACTCTTTATAATCCTCTTTTTTAGGAAAATACAATTTGTTTGTTCCAAATTCTTTCCCTGCCCCAAGAGAAAAGGCCTGAAAACCACCGCTATCTGTCGCAACAATCCCTTTAAAACCGCCCATAAATTTATGCAAACCACCTTTTTTCTTCACAACATCTGCTCCGGGCTCCAACATCAAATGATATGTGTTGCAAATAATCATTCTTACATTTAATTCATTTAGCTCATCTAAACTTAAAGTCTTGACTTCTGCTCGCGTAGCAACAGACATGAACTCTGGTGTTTCCACGCTCTTGCCATTTATCTCAATCACTCCTGTTCTTGCTTTGCCATCTTGCGCAGTTATTGTAAATTTTAAATTATTCATATAAGGATTTAGAAAATTCAATTAAAAAGGTTTGCCAGAGTAGATGTTTTTAACAAAGCATAAAAATGTAAAAGTTTAAATATATTCGTTAGCAATTAATATAGACAATTAAACATGAAAGAAAAAATAGAGATTGATATTGTTATTTATCCTGAAGGAAAGGGCGCAGATAAAATATATAGCATTAGCTCTATGCAGATTCCTAATGTTGTAACGCAAGGGAATACAATAGAAGAAGCCAAAATACGACTAAGAGAAGCGTTGGAGCTTTATTTTGAATCTGCTCCATGGGAACGTGAAAGATTAATAAAAATAGAAGAGGAAGAAGAAAACAATGCTCCAATGATAAGTAAATTAGTGCTAGTACCTTAGTAATTCATCCAGTTCTTTAATAACTTCTTTGGAAACTCCCGCTTCATAACATGCAGATAATAGATTTTGACGCACAATATTACTTGGTTTTTTTATATTTACAAGGACAATCGGTCGCCGTAAAGAAGGTGTTTTGTTTATGATAATATGGTCGCCAAGCATTCTTTCTATAAAAAATTCCTCTTTTTTCAAGATGTTCACAACTTTTTGTACTACTGGCTTAAGTCGGTATTTCATTTTGAGCTTCTGACATACTCCCAAACTTTATTATTTCTAATTCTTCGTAAATAAGTTTCAAATACTTACCCAACACTATTCTTGGAATTTCGTATTTTCTTTCTAAACCATACCATTCAAATGGGTCTTTATCTCCCTTTTCCAAGTTACATTTTTGACAAGCCAAAACCATGTTGTCCATTGTATCCGGTCCACCACGACTTTTTGGAATTATGTGTTCCCAATGTAAATTATCTTTTTTACCGCAATAAGCACAACGGTTTTCTTCTTTGACTAAGATTTTATTCTCGCGAATAATATCTGAAGGATTCATCTTTCCGCCCTTTAATTTCATAAAACAATGCATTACAAAACCATAGTTCTTTCTATTACCGACAGCACTTCCTGCTATCAGTTTCGCATATTCCCAATATATAAGTCCCTTACTGTCTGAACATTTTTTGGTGGCATTTCATCTCGAACTCTCCTCTTCTTCACTTCCCCGCCTTATCAAAATTCTCCTCAACTTTCTCCCAATTCACAACATTCCACCAGTTTTCTATGTATTCATTTCTCCTGTTTTGATATTTCAAATAGTAAGCGTGTTCCCAGATATCCAACCCAAGTATAGGAATTTTCCCTTCCATAAGTGGGCTGTCTTGATTTGCGGTGTTCATAATCTCCAATTTTCCATTATTCAAAACAAGCCAAGCCCAGCCAGAGCCAAATCTTCCCATCGCGGTTTCTGCAAATTTTATCTTAAACTCATCAAAACTGTCAAAACTCTTTTTAATTTCTTTTTCTATTTTCCCTTGGATTTTATTTTTCTTCGGAGTCATAATCTGCCAGAATAATGTATGATTTGCATGCCCTCCGCCGTGATTCCTAACCGCTGTTCTTATGTCCTCAGGAATATTATTTATCCCCCTTAAAAGTTCCCCAACACTTTTTTCCTGCAGCTCCGGATGCTTCTCAAGAGCAGCATTCAACTTGTCAAAATAGGCCTGGTGATGTTTTGTATGATGTATCTCCATTGTTTTCGCATCTATATAAGGCTCTAAAGCATCATACTTGTAAGGCAAGGGATGCAGCATGTTTTTCATCTTCTTTTTAAAACTCAATTAATTATAAATGTTTCTTTTTTATTGGAATTGTACTAACAAAAAAGTATTTATATTTGTTAGCGCTAGCACATTCTATGATCGGTGATTATTATAGGAGCGGAATTGGAAGAATATCAGATTTACCGGAGGCACACGACTTAGTAGAAAGGTATAGATTAATAATGACAGAGTACGAGGCGGTGCTTGATAAAAGGATGTTCGCAGGCACAAGTACTGACAGCAACAATATGACTAACAGAGATGCAAAGCAGTATTATCCGCCAACTATGCGCCTCCCGTTTCTGTATAAAGATTGGTATAGGAATAATCGATACAGGGACACATATAGTGACTCCGCCTCGTGGTCACACGGTCCCCGGGGATATGCTGCCCCAAACCCTAGGCCTTCGCGTGATTACAACAGGAAATACCGTCTAGCTGAGGACCAAACTCCTGGACAGTTGGAGAACGATTTCTTCCCACGACTTGCATAAAAAGGATGTCTATAATTATCAAAAATGGTATTTTATTATTGGTCATTAAATTAAAAAAATGTGAGAGTTATTAAATCTAATCTTTTTCCTTAATTTTTATCCGGCGCTTTCCAACTCTGCATCAATAATCTGCTTGAAAACATCAAAGGGCAAAGCCCCGCTTACCGATTTTCCGTTAATCACAAAATATGGCGTTCCTGTTCCACCGGCAGCCTGTGCATCAGCAGCATCCTCGTCAACTTCATCTCCATATTTCTGCATGTCATAACATTGTGCGATATTATATCCTAATTCTGTCGCCCATTTCTTCAAATTATCAGAACTCAGGTCCTGCTGATTCTCAAAAATCTTGTCATGCATCTTAAAGTAAGCACTGTCGCCGCCTTTCTCTCTAACGCACTCAGCTGCAATTGCCGCTGGTCTTGCCATAGGATGTATGTTTTCCAATGGAAAATCTCTATAAACCAATTTGACTTTTCCTGTGTCAATAAATTCTTTTTTTATCAAAGGCAAAGTTTCACTCCAGAACCTGGCGCAGAAGGGACATTGATAATCAGAAAATTCTATAATTGTGACTTTTGC
The DNA here is from genome assembly GCA_016188825.1 of Candidatus Pacearchaeota archaeon. Lineage (GTDB taxonomy): Archaea > Nanobdellota > Nanobdellia > Pacearchaeales > GW2011-AR1 > UBA73. Next base: position 11,068 of record JACPHA010000015.1, read on the forward strand.
ATTCTTGTTTCCAAGAACAGCATCATCGTCTTCGCTGACTTCAACATTTTCATTCTCAATAAACTCGTTCTCTGTATCGTCGTTGTTACCATCAGAAGCAAAAGCCTCTTCTATCGGCACAGGTTTTCCACTTACTATATACTTTCCATCCAACGTAATATAAATCGGCACGCTTTGTCCCAAGTAATTAACCACAACTCTATAAAATTGCCCCTCTTGCTCAATAGAATCAAGCGTCACTTGGCTCTGCAATGCTGGATTTCCATTAATATAAGAAACAAGAGTATTTCCTACTTCCTCTTTATCTGAAACACTAATTCCTGGTCCTCTCGCTCCAACAATTATAAAAACAATCAAAGCAATCGCCAAAACAAAAGTAGAAATTACCCACGGATTTTCCCTCAGCTTATTAAGATACTTCCCGATTGGAATTTCAATAGTGTCATCCTTCTTGTGCGTCTTATGATGTTTTGCCTTTGTTGTTTCTTTTTCTGTTTTCTCTTCTTCCATCTTCTCTTACAATAAAAACACTTTAAAAATCTTTTGATAGAACATCCAAGAAGATACAAAAAACATTATCACAAAAGAAGCAATGTTGAATCGACGAACATGAGCAAGAAAATACTGCACGGAGAAAAAGTTTATTCAAAATTGTCCTCTGCAAGGATTAACGAAGAAACTCTGAGATGGGTAAATCATAATATTAATGTTCTAAACGGAGCAAAACATGAATGGAATATTATTCCTAAATTCATACAGTAGATTTACACATAGCCGATAAGTTCAAATTATTTTTTCTTTGAAAGACTTAAAAAAGAGATAATTTTCTCCTTCTTCATTTTCTTAATATCTGTAAAATAACATTTAACCGACGCATATAAGTAAATTGATAGTCTGTTTTAATATTTTCTCTTAAAAATAAAACTTCAAATCAACTTTACCGCCTCTTTCAATAACCTTTCAAATTCCTTTTCATCAATATCTTCTTTGTTTCCTATTTTAATATGCCTCAAGTTTATTCCTGTTCCCTCTAACAATCTTGATTTTAACTTTGCTCCAATAAAAAATCCAAAATCAATGTGGTTTTTATAAAAAAGAACCCAAACAAAATTCTTACCATTCAAAAGATAAGTTATGTTGCCCCATTTCACTGTTTCCGCCGCTTCTGGAAAATTCTTTTTAATTAGTCCTAAGACTTTCTGCAATTTCTTTCTTCCAGTGTTCTAACTTATTGATTATTTCATCAGTGTTTTTTCCTTTAACTTTATTCTTTTCCATATAGAATAACTAATATAAGAATTAGGTGATTATAGCATTTTAGCACTAATCAAAAACATTAAAACAAAAAATAATGCATTAATACGCCCTAAAAAACCAGTTTACATTACAGATAATTGTCAGACATTAATTAATTCTAAAAACCCTGTTTATTATAATTATAAGGGCTATTATCAGTGATCAGTTAAAAAGTTGGTGCTGATTTCCACTAATCACCAAGAATTAATAAGGCTTTTGAAAACAGAAGCGATAAAATCATTTTCTTCTATTCAATATATAATAAAATCGCGCTTCATTACGTCCTAATCTTCCACTACTGCCTTGACAAAGCGGTAACTCACCGCATCTTATCCGTCCTCTAAAATCCAATCCAAGTTGCTCACCATTGCATAATCTATCCAAAACACCATTTCTAACATCTCGCTCAAAATTTTCCCTGTATCTTTCGAAATATTTATCAACCTGAACCTTAATCCTCTCAAGAGCAAATCTAAGACAGCGTGCATCGTATTTTTTTGAATTTATTGAAAAATACTTATTTCCAACTAAAATCTCTCCAATTCCCAACTCTAACAAAATTGCTCTTTTTTCGTCAAATTGAACATTGTCGCTCATATCGAGTTGACCCAGTCTTTTCCTTAAACCGGTGATATCATTCCCCTGAGAATCTTTTCTGTCTATTAATTTAAAATAAAAATCAACAAAATAATCTTTTCTAACCTTTCCATTTCTGCCTCTTTTATACATATATTCTCTAATACCAACATTTATTTAAATTATTCTAAACCTTAAAGATTATGACAACAATTATTGGTTTAAAAACAAACTATGAAGCCAACAGCATAATTATTGTTTCTGACAGACAGAAATGCAGGTATGAAGGAGATAAATTAATTGCGAAAGAGCCAGTAAAAAAAATATACTCTGGAAAATCCTGGTCAATGGCTGATGACGGCGGCGATGACGATGAAGTAATTGACTTCTACCACACATTACAAGGAAGAAGTGCAAAACAAGATAAACAATTTGACCAAGTGGACCTGCAAGAAAGAACAAAATCTATGATTGAGAAAGTAATAAAAGAAAGTTTTTTTGCAGAAGTCAGGGATTTAAACACCAAATTAATGAAAAATGGCGCTGATTTGGACCAAACTCATTCTTTTATATTTGCAACAACCCATCCCGAACTGGGACTCTGGCTCATAGACCCCTTCGGAAATTTGCATAAGCCACATGAACAAAATCATTTTCAATACATAGCAATTGGCAGTGGCAAAGAGGAAGCGGAAAAATATATTGATTCTTTAATAAATGGAGAAAAAGTTGATAGAGAAAAAATAACTACAAGACGAGGCATAAAAATAGCAAAAGAAACAATTGCCGAAGCAGAGAAAGATGCCTTCACGGGTTTAGGCTATGACCTTGTTATTTTAAACCAGCAAAAATGGGTTAAAGAATGGGGAAAGAAAATAAGAAACGATATGAAAAAAGCTGAAGAAATGTCCTTAGAATCAATTGCAAACGAATATGAGCCTCCAGAAATTGAAGAAAAAGAAGAATTACTTCAGAAAGAACAAGAACCAAGGGCAGCATAATCGCTTTGGAAATCTTTAATAAACACCTCTTATTTCTATTAATATAAAAAAGAAAATGACTTATGAAATAATCCTCGGCAGAGATCCCGCAGACAAAGAAAAATTCGGAAACAAGGGTTTAATTTATCTCGGAAAAGGCTATGTGAAAATGGGTAATTACACTTCCCTGTCAAATAAAATTTTCATGGATGTTGCAAGAAGTCATGTTATTCTTGTGGCTGGAAAAAGAGGCTCGGGAAAAAGTTATACTCTGGCAACAATAGCAGAAGAAATCTCAAATCTTGACGATGAAGCATCAAGAAACCTCTCCTCATTAATTTTCGACACAATGGGAATTTTCTGGACAATGAAATTCAAAAATGAAAAAGATAAAGAGCTGCTTGACGAATGGGAATTAAAAGCAAAAAACCTTCCAGTCAAGGTTTTCATCCCGTTTGGCAAAGAAGAAGAATACAGGAAAAAATCAATTCCTTTTGATGCGACATTTGCCTTAAAGCCAAGCGAGCTGGAAGCAGAAGACTGGATAACTTTATTTAATTTAGAATTAACTTCTCCCGCAGGAGTTTTAATAGAAAAAACAATTACAAAATTAAAAGATTCAAAAAAAGATTTCACAATAAATCTAATTCTGCAAGAAATTGAAAAAGACCACAAATCAAGCAATGAAACAAAAGAAATTGCTTTCGCATTATTTTCCGCAGCAGAAACCTGGGGAATTTTTTCAAAAACAAATGAAGGAACAGAAATCTCGGATTTAACAACTCCGAAAACCACAACCGTCTTGGATATTTCAGTCTATAGCTCAATAGGAGCATTCAACATTCGCGCCCTGATTATCAGCCTAATCTCAAGAAAAATTTTCAGATCACGCATGGACGCAAGAAAAAAAGAAGAGCTTGAAGCAATTCAGCATGGGCAAGATTATCTCTCTTATAAAACTCAAAGAAAACAGCCACTTGTCTGGATTTTTATTGATGAAGCACACGAATTTTTAACAAGAGAAGGAAAAACTCCTGCAACAGATGCTCTTGTTCAACTTTTAAGAGAGGGTCGCCAGCCAGGAATTTCCCTTGTTCTTGCAACGCAGCAACCAGGGCAAATCCACAAAGACGTAATGACACAGTCAGATATTGTAATTTCACACAGGCTGACAGCAAAGCCAGACATTGAATCATTAAACGACATAATGCAAACCTATTTGCCGAAAAACATAAAACAGCACATTGATGAAATGCCTGCCTTAAAGGGCTCTGCAATTGTTCTCGACGACAATTCAGAAAGAATTTATCCCATTCGTGTCCGTCCAAGGTTCACATGGCACGGCGGCGAAGCCCCTGCGGCTGTAAAGGCCGAGGTAAAATTCTGACTGTATCTTACAAGTAACAACAAAATCGAAAGGTTTAAAAAGGATTTTTGGCTCTTTATTATATGTCCCGTTTTTTAAGAGAAGAAAAAGGCAAAGAAGTGCTTGCAAGCATTAATGGAATAACTCTGACAAGAGAAGATATAGCAAAATTCGGAGATGTCGTTCATGACTACTCTCCAATTCATAGAGATGTTGAAACTGCAAAAAAACACGGGTTTATTAAAGATACTCCTGTAATCGGCGTTCATCTCGCAGCAATAGGTGGAAGAATCTCAAGGAATCTTCTTTCAATTATGCAGACTCCTGATAAAAAATTCTATTTCACTACCAAGACTGTAACATTCCGGGCTCCAGTTTACCCAGGAGAGCAAATAAATTGGATAATAGAAGAAGAGCAGGGAGAAGAAGATTCTAGAAGTTATTCTCTAATAATTCCAAATGCAGAACCTGAAAAAAAACCGGGAGTGGAATTATTATCTGAATTCAAAACGTCAAGACCTTCTCCTCAAACTTATGATTTAGAAAAACTTGTTTATAGGGAAGAAATTGAGATAACGCCCAAAGAAGTAAAAGAATTTTATGAGGGGCTAAGAGAAGAACCCTTAAAAGAAGTTCCATTTTCATTAGGAATAGCCAGAATCCCGTCAACATTATTATCTTTTGTCGGAGAACTAAATAAAATTCACGGAACAAATATTGGAGGCAAGAATATTGAAATGAAAAGCACCTCTTATGAAGATTTGCAAACTGGAAAAGGAAGAGTAGATATATATGAAGTCTTAAAAAAGGGTAGAGGAAATAGGGTTTCTTACATATTCCAGGGGGTCTTATATCAAAACGAGCAACCAATAATGGAATCTGAAATTACGACAATGACAAACGGAGAAATTGATATAAGATCTCTAAGACCAAGACACGAACTAGCTGCGTAATGTCTAATTCAATATCTTAAAATCCATCCTCCATCTAAACTTTCTTTTTCCTATTTCCCCCGCCTTTTTTATCTTAATTATTTTAATTTTCTTCCTCGCTTTTTTGGTCTCTTCCTTAATTAACTCTCTCAACTTATTTTCTTCTTTAAGTCCATAAAATCCGTAATAGTGTACCTGCCCTCTTGACTTAATTTTTTTAAATGCAACATCTAAAAAAGGCTCCTTCAGATTCGGCCGAGCCATAATAATTCTGTCAAACTTTTCCTTTAACTTGGGAACTTTCTTCCCAACATCTCCTTGAATTATTTCAACCTTGCCTTCTAATTTATTCTTCTTCACATTTTCAACAGCATACTTGCAGCACTCTCTTCCAAGCTCAACAGAAATAACGTTTTTTGGTTTTGCATTCTTTGCAATGACAATTGCATATGGAGCAACACCACCAAACATAACTAAAACATTCTCGTCCTTCTTAACCTTCCGAGCCAATTCCAATCTTTCACTGCCTAATCTAGGAGAAAAATAACAACTATCAACATTAAGCCTAAAAACACATCCATTTTCCCTATAAAACGCTTCTCTAGTTCTTTCCCCTCCAATATATCTTGTTTTCTGTGTTCTGAGCCTTCCGCTTACCTTATCAATTTTCTCCAAAACTGTTCTAACATTTTTATGCTTTTTCATAAGCTCTAAAGCAATTTTCTTCTTTTGACTTAACTTTGTATTTCTGTCAAATTTGACAATTGCAATGTTCCCGAGAATATCATAATTACTCATACTAAATAAAATAAATAGCTCTTTAAAAAACCATCCAACCCGCTCCAAACCTCAAGGCTTTGTTTAATAAGTCCTTAAATCATCTTACTTTTTAAACAGAAATTTCTCTTGTCTGTTCAAGACTAAATTCTACCTTAACCCCAATTCGTTTATTTCTTGAATTACAACAGAAACATTATGGCACAAGACCTTAACTAATAAGAGCGGAAAAACTACTTTAGAAAATTCTCAAATAACTCATAGTTGGTGCAATTCTTCAAAATCAGATAAATAATATTTATTACAAAAAGGTAACAATAGAAAAGCTTAAAAAGATAATTTTAGGATAAATTCTATGGAAGAAAAAGGCAAAAGAAGCATAGCAGAAAGGATTAAAGATAGTCTTACTTATCACTTAATTGACTCTACAGCATTATTAGCTGAATCTACGCCAGTTTTCGCGGCTTTTGAAACAGGTATTGCGGGAATGTCAAATGAAGTTTCTTTAAATGCACGTTTACTTGCAGGAGGTTTGCTTTATGCTGGAATAGGCACTGCGTTAGCTAAAGGTAGAGATTTATGGAGAAAAGTGTTTAAGATTAGTGATACAACAAAAGAAAGAGTGCAGATGCTACACGATACTGCTTATTTGGCAGCATTTAATTTAGTTGCTGGTCCTGCAATTTATTATGCCTCTGGTTCAAGAGATTTAAAGGAAATAGCAATTGGAACGGCTTGCGGTATTGCTTTTGGTTCTGTTAATGGAACCCCTCTTGGTTACGCAGTTGATACTTTTAGAGATTTAACTGGGTTGAAAGAATGCAAAAGGCCCTCGTATCCAGATATTCTAAAAAGACAAAATTCAAGAACAAAGAAAGGTTTAGCTGCTTTACTTACTGCTGGAGCAATTGCTCTAACAGCAGGAATTTACTCTTTAACTCCAGACAAACAAAGTAATGGTTATGGTGTTCCTGTTCTACAGCAAGTTATTGAAAGTCAGGAAAAATAAAATTAAGATTGACTTTTAAACAGGAATTACTTATTTAACAAAGCCAATCATCCAAGAAAGGTTTAAAAACAAAAACGTCCTTGAATAATTGATAATTTACAAAAGAGGAAAAATGAAAAAAATAATCGGATACTTGATTGCTGTCTTAGGAATTATTGGCATAGCCGCTTATTCAATTCCGCAGTTCAAAGCGGTGCTTGGCATTCCTTCAAGTATAAACGATACAACACTTCTTATTGCTTCGCTCATCATTGCAGCGATCGGAGTTTTTCTCTCTCTAAAAGGCAATAGAACGAGGGCCCATTCAGAAGTTCCAATTTTTCATGGTAAGCACGTCGTCGGTTATAGAAGGCATTGATTTTTTTAAATTAGGGTTTGGTGATTAGTGGAAATCAGCGCAAGCATTTAAACCGATTACGAATAATAACCCTCATGAATATAATAAATAATTTTTTAGAAATTAATTAATGTCAGACAACTGCCTGTTGCGTAAACTGGTTTTTTTAACGTTTTTTTCGTTCTATAAAATTTGCATTTAATTAAATGATTAGAGGATAAAAAAGTAAAAAATCGTTACTAATAAGGTCTTATAACTTCCGCAATTGTGCCATTTTTACCTTCTGCCCAGACGGCAATATCTTTTTCGGTTGGAATGGCTCCGCCATCTTTATTTATAATATAAAAATGTTTACATAAAGAAGGATTAAAACCGCTGGCAATTTGCTCGCAATTATCGGGGTGATTATTGTCTAAACAACCCGTCATTCGTCCAATATACCCTAACGAATTTCCTGCTGTTAGTATCTTATATGCTCCCATGCTTCCATCTGTTAAATGGTGTACATCCGGATATTGGCTTGCAGACAATTCTGAATTTTCTGTATACCTAAATGTGCCTGTGCCAGAAGGAACATTAAACAATTTCAAATCAGCTCCCTCATCAATATTTGCCGTTGCTGGATTATCCATTGCTCTCGGCAAATTATCACAAGCCCAATCAACCAATCTATCCAATTCAGAAGTCTGTGGAGGCGTTACAGGTGGTTCCGCTGGTCTGCAGTCATATGGAGAATTCTGCTCGTTTTCTCCTTTATCGCTCTCGCAAATTCCATCGTCAACAATATATTCAAAAACTTCATCTTCTAGATTGTCAACTCTATCATCTAATCTATCAGGAGAAGAGCCTGCTAAATATGTTACATGCACTATTCTGGCTGAATCATTATCTAAACCGACACAATCCGCTCTCAAGTTTACAGTCCATATTTCTCCGCTTACATAATTTCTTTTATTGTCCACAATATTCATAATGCATTTCTGTTTATTATTTAAGTCTGGGCTACATTCTACCCCTGCATCAAAAGGAGCTTGTCTCCCATTTTTATCTTCAACCTCCTCAACAAAAACCTCCGCCACCCCACCATCTCTGCAAGGTTCAACTTCAAAATTTACATAATTATTTATCCCTTGCTGGGCATCTTCTTCATAAACCTCCATGTGCCTTCCAAAATCAATATTGTTTGCCGGCAAGTTATCTGGAGCAATTCTATTATTACACCCAAGAAGCGCAGCAAGCCCCGCCATGCCCTCCCCCATTTTTGCCATCAAATTTCTTTTCATCTTCATGTTCTTATTTTTTCGTTTATAAATTTTCTTGTCGTTGAACGCAATGTTTTTGTAGTTACTGAACAAAATAACAATCTTTAATTTTCGCCGTCATCTAATCTGCTTGTACATTGCGAATCTGCAGGGTAATCAATAAATCCATCGTTATCATTATCAATGCCGTCATTGCATTGAGGAGTTGTCGGTTCTGGCTCTGGCGGAGTATTTACAGGAAACTCTGAATCATCCAATCTGTTTGTGCATCCTGGATCAGCAGGGTAATCAATAAATCCATCGTTATCATTATCAATGCCGTCATCACACTGCGCTACCGTCGGTGGTTGGCAACTCAATCCCTCATCAACGCTTGCATCACAATCGTTGTCTAAATTGTCGCAAACTTCTGTTGTTGGATTTACTTCCCCAACACAGCTTCCCCATGTTCCGCTTGCTTGGCATGTCTGTGTTCCTAAACTGCATTGGCCAACATTACTAACTCCACAACTCCTTGTCTGCCCTGGGTTGCATTCCTGCTCTGACTCTTCTTCATCTTCCTCATCACCGTTTCCTCCGCCATTTCTCTCAAAATCACAATCATCTCCCTTCCCGTCATTATCCCTATCATTTTGCTCAGGATTATAATATTCAGGGCAATTGTCGCACAAATCAAGAATCCCGTCATCATCTGTATCATCTCCAGTTTCAAAAACGCAAAATACACTATTTACATTATTGGTAACAGAAGGAAATAACGCTCTAACAGCCATGCCATTCTCTTCATCAATAATTTTTTTGTTTTCAACATTTTTATTATTTAAATAGCCTGCAGAAAGTGCTAGCGAGGCTGCAAGCAGTACCAAAAGCAAAACAATCAAAAACACTTCCGCTGCTTGTGCCTTTCTTATTTTCATTGTAAAATATGTATTAATTTCAAAATAACAACCAATCTTGACCTTTTTAAGCTTTGTGGTTTTTTAGGATATAGTGGAAATAGAGCTAAGTTTTCAACAGAGTCTTTATGGTTTTTCTTTTGGCTTCAATACTCTTTATTATTGCATCTCTGGCTTGAGGATTGGTTGTGGTTGCTAATAACTTCTGTTCATTTTGAATGTCGTGAGTAATCTGGGCGGCCTGAACTCGCTTGTTAACATCTGTAATGTTACTGAGAGAGCTCTCTAACATGTAAGCCCTTATATTCCTGTCAAAAATTATTAACAAACCAGAAACAATTGCAATGCCTACATACCACCACGCCAAATTAAACCCTCCGCCAGCGGGTTGCAAATCGTCCCATCTCATATAAGCCAATCCTAAAAAAATAACTAAAAAACTTGACCATCCCAGTTTTCTTATAATAAAACTGTCAAAACCTTCGATGAAGAAAAACCCTATAATAAATGGCAACAAAACAGACAAAGCAATTGTAAGAGTTCCATAAGGCAGCCAAATAAAGTTAACTAATTGCGAAGTTGTAATATATCTGACTCCAATTAAAGCAACAGCTATTGAAATAATTATCGCGATTGTCTTATTATCTCCAAGTTGAGGAATTCTTCTTATTGTTGTGTTAACAACTGAGAGTATTAAAATAAAAACCAATAATTTAACAAACAAAACCGCTCCTGCATCCTGCCCGCTCGCCACAACATCGCCCAGGAAAAATCTTGTTGCCTCTCCAAAACCGCTTGCAAATTTATTAATATCATCCTGAAACGCCGCAGATGCCAAAGATACAAAACTTGAAATAAAAATTATTGACACGAGCATCAAGACAAACAAATTGCTTTTTTTTAATTTCATTTTTCTGTCTACAAAAGCTAAACACCAAAACCTCCATGACCAGGACGCATCCTTCCTTCAACAGCTGCGGCGTCTATTTCTGTTTTTGCAGCAGCCAGTTTAGTCTTTCTGTACCACCTATCCATCTGTGCAAGAGTTTCTTCTCTAAAGAACAGTCTCCAAAGCCTTCTTTCAATAAAAACCATTACCAGTGCCGCCAAACCTATAAAAACGTAACTATAATATCCAAATTCCCCAATGCTAGAAACATCAACATATAAAATTCTCATTACTATTACAATTATAAAAACGACCCAAAGAAACTTACTTATAAAAATATTTCCTTTTTCATAGGACTTAAAAGAAATTGCTGCTATTGCAAAAAATGGTATTATGGCACTGATTACTATTCCAAGAGCGGTGTAAGAAAGCAAAATTGTATTAATCTCCTCAATTTGCAAAGAAAACGTCGCCAAAATACCGACAATTACTGAGATTAATAAAGAAACAAATGGTTTTTCAGTTGCGAAAGGTAAAAATGGTGAAATAGAATAAACTACTAAAGTAACTAGCATAAATAATAAAAATTTAACAAATCCTCCCTCAATTGTAAAAAACTTAGATGTAAAAAACTTAGATAGCTCGGTTGAACCAAAGTTACCAAATAATCGCTCTGCAACGGTCTCCGCCCCAACAAAATCAATTAGTAATACTGAGATTAATAAAATAAACAAAATTCCTACGCTCTCTTTTCCCATTTTTACTCCAAATCAAACTAATTTATAAACCTTTCTTCACTCGAGTCAACATTTTTAAAATCCTTTTCTCTTGATTTATAATGAAAAAAAGAGCGTTAATAATTTGTGTATTGGTTTTGTTTGTATTTATAACTTTTCTGAATTTTTCTTCGGCTCAAAATGAAAACCCCGGCGATGTCGCAGGAGTTATAGCAAACCAATTCAATATCAGCAAAGACGAGCTCCCAACAGACTCTGAAAAGCTAAGGCAAGAATATTTAAAATTGGAATGGACAAAAATTATTTCAAAGAACAAGGTTCTAGGCCCAATATACAATTTCTTCTCTAAAATTCCTAATGTTGTCTACATGGCTATTTTAGCACATCCTTTTGAGATATCATTAAAATTTTTCCTGATATTAATCATTTGGGTTTGGTTGTCTCTCAGATCAGCAAAAACACTGCAATCATTAGGTTTAATAAAGGGATGGAAAGCGCTTATTTCAGGAATAGTTTTTGGTAGCATAATCGCACAGTTAAGAATTATAAAAATTGTTGCAACTTTTGTTCTTGACTTAATTTTCTCTCCAGAAAACTGGTGGCTAAGAATAATTATAATTGTGGTTTCCTTAGGGATTTTTGCAATAGCCCATGTTCTATCAAAAATGCTGGAAAAATATTTCAAAAAAAGAAAAGAAGAAAAAACAAAATCTGAATTAGAGCAAAAATTAAAAGAAACAAAAGGTTTAACAGAAGGAATAAAAGAAGCAGAAAAACCTACCTGATTATTTGTCTAAAGTCTCTCGCTGTATTTTTCCAATCGCACTCGCCACCCCTATATTTCTACCCGTGGCTTCCATTTCCGCAACCGTTGCTTTATTTTTTATAAATTTAATAAAAGTTGTAATTAAATAAAAAAATCCAACCAAAAGCAGCAAAGAAATTACAACCCTGGCTAAGCCCCATTCTTCCAACAATCCAAACAAGCTCCCTAAATCCAACAAAAAATCTGCCATCAAAAGAAATCCGCCAGAAACTCCAATCAATAAAGTTATAATAACTGCTCCCAACCATCCTCTTAAAGAATTTTCAAAAAATGGCATAAACTCAATTATTGTTTTCATCAGCATTAAGCTAATTACCAACAACCCAATCAAAATAACAAGCGCCTGCAAATCAACCTTGTCTCCCGCTTTCAAGCCAAACAAAACCCTTGAAAAAATTTCCAAGTTTTCAGGAATTCCAATTTCCTTCTCTAATATGTTGTTTGTCCCTGTTTTAATATCAACATTTCCAGTACCGTTTAATATCTCCTCTGCAGAATTAACTAAATTCAAATTAAGAAATAAGAAAAATAAAATTATGAAGTAGCTCTCTTTTTTCATCTTTTGTTACTCCTTTTGTTTCTTTAAAAAATTATCAATTTCCTGCAAGAATGAGTTAAAATCGTTTGAACCATTTTTAATATTCTCAAATTCTGTTTGATGGTTTACGCTACCATCTCTGTGTGCAAGAACATTCCTAAAGCATTTCATAAATAAATCGATATTGTCATTCATAATAAAACCAAGAAATTCTCATTTAAATTGTTTTCTAAAAAAACAATCTCGTCTGCAAGCTCTGCTTCTTTGCTTCTTTCAACTTATCAAGCTGCTTCTCAACCCGCTCTAAAGAAAAATCATGCTCGTCAACTAAAATTTTTTTAATCTTGTCTTCATCTAATTTGGGAAAAATAACTTTAATTGGTTTTACATTCGGCTTTTTAAAAATTTCAAAAACCTCATGCCAATTAAAATCAACTTGGTGTTCAACTTCTTTAAAAATTTCAACAGGATACTTTTTTGCCTTGACTAAAGCAAGAGCCTTTTTTGGCCCAATTCCTTTAACTCCTTTTGGATTGAAATCTGTGCCAACTAAAATAGCCAGAGAAATAAGCTGATCAGAATCAATCCCCAAATTATTAAGAACCTCCTCATAAACAATCATCTCTGGAGCAATATCAACATATCCTGAAACAGTTTTTCTTTTTCTTGCAAGAGTCAAGTTCTGTATAAGCCTCTTTGCTCCTACGACAATAGCATCATAATCTTGACTTCCAACAGCATATGCTTCTCCATCCTTGACTAATTTTGCGCATTGCATCTCTCCTTCACTTGGTGCCTGCACAACAACAATCCCCATTGCCTCTAAAAGCTCTTTGCTTTCCGCTATCATTCCCTCATCAAGTTTCGCAAAGCCCCGCGCATATTTGCCCATTGCCTCAACATCCTTCTCGTCTTTCGCAATTTCATATTTTTCCCTATAATCCTCTTTCGCCTCTTCGCGCAATTCATGAGTCCTATTTTTCAAAATATTGTATTTGCCGTCAAAAACATAAATCAGTTTAATTCCTAAATGAAGCAAGTTTATATTCCTATAAAACAATCCAGATAAGTGGCTTGTGATTCTTTTTTTTGAATCCATAAGAGGCGTGCCATCTGGCTGTCTTATCGAGCTCAAAAACTGATAAATAGCGTTAAAAGCATCAACTGCAATTGCTTTTCCCTTCAGCTCCTCAAATTTAACATCTCTTCTTGGAACAATGTCCCCTATTTGCAAACCCATTTTTTAACAAAGAAATGCTAATTAATAAAATTAATGCCTTCTGCCATAAACGGATTTGTTTGCATGATTAACCATTCTTCTAAAAACCACGCCAACATCAACGGGATCATAATCCCTAATTGGCTGTTTACCATTATCATCAAATTTTTCAGGGAAATACTTTATTAAAAATGTTCTTTTTGAATCTGGCTGGTATGATAATCTATCAACATTAATCGCCTCTTGAGCAACTTCCTCCAAAAAAGAAGCATATTTTACTATTTTATCTTCTCCCCGCCCATTTGTTCTTAATGCTAATCTCTCTGCTCTGCTATTCCTCGCACGAACCAACATTTTCTCTCCATCTTCATACAAATCCTGAATTTCTGGAGAAACACCTAACTCATCGCATAACTTGGCATAGCTCATAGGATCTCTTCTATCTAAAGCATCTATTCTTTTTTTCTCTTGCAACGCGAATCTATCTTGATAATTCATAATTTCTCCAAAACAAACCAATATTTAAACCTTTCTATTGTAACCCCTAAGAAGTAACTTCATAAAAAGCCAGCGCGACCAATAATAAAAAAGAAAAAACCCAACACCTTATAAAATCTGTTTGCTTTAAAAAAACATGAAAGGATATATTGTTTATGCCGACTATGAAACAATTGAAAACGAGACAATTATTCAATTATTCGGCAGGCTTGAAAACGGGCAGTCATTTGTAACATTAAATAAATTCGAGCCGTATTTCTTCATAACAAAAAAAGAAGCAAAAATTTTTTCTTCAATATTAAAACAATGTAAAGTTGAAGAAACAAAACTAAAAAATTTTGAAGGCGAGGAAGTTACAAAAATTTCCTTCCAAACCAGAGCAAATTTAACAAAATTACATGAAAAAATCCATAAAACAATTCAAACCTATGAAGCAGATTTAAAACCCCAATATAAGTTTCTAATGGATAAAGACATTCTCGGCTGTATTGAAATCCAAGGCGATTACGAATCCGCAGAAAGAATAGATAGAGTTTACAAGGAACCGTCAGTAAAACCAATAAAATTCTACCCTAAAGTAAAAATTATCTCGATTGACACAGAATCTGAAAAAAATAGCGGAAAATTGTTGTGTATTGGTCTATATTCACAAAACTACAAAAAAAATTTTATGATAACAACCCATAAACTTGAAAAGACAGTTTCATGTAGCTCAGAGTCTGAATGTTTAGAAAAATTCAAAGAGGAATTAATTAAGCTTGATCCTGATATTATCACGGGTTGGAACATAATTGACTTTGACTTTTTATATTTGAAAGAATTATTCAAAAAAAATAAAATCGTCTTTGATTTAGGTAGAACAAATGATGAAGCAAGACTTAGAATTGAAAAAAATTTCTTCAGGGCTTCAAGCATGGATATTCCTGGCAGACAGGTTCTCGACGGAATTAATTTAATTAAAGATCCGTTTATCAAAGAAGCTCCCTCGATAAAAAACCTAAAATTCGAATCTTTTTCGTTGGAAGATGTATCGCAAGCAATATTGGAAAAAGGAAAAATTTTCAAAGGCATTGAAAGACATGACGAATTGGAAAGATTATACGAAGAAAACACTTCAAAAAGTCATCAAAAAATTGTTGATTATAACCTTATGGATTGCGAGCTTGTCTTTGACATATTAAAAAAAACAGAAATTATAGAACTTGCTCTAGAACGCTCACAATTAACAGGAATGTCTCTTGACCGCCTCACTGGCTCAATAGTCGCCTTTGATTCTCTTTACATTCGCGAAGCCAGAGAACGCGGTTTTGTGTCGCCAACAACAGAATTCAAAGAGAAAAAAACAAGAATTAAGGGCGGTTTCGTGCAATCTTTAAAGTCGGGAATTTATAAAAACGTTCTTGTTTTAGATTTTAAATCTTTATACCCCTCAATTATCAGAACATTTAACATTGACCCATTTTCCTATTTAGAAAATCCGGAAAAAGAAAAAAACATAATTGAAACTCCGAATAAGGCTTACTTCAAAAATCAGGATGGAATTCTGCCAAGTATAATAGAAAAACTCTGGCAGGAGAGGGAGAAAGCAAAAAAAGAAAAAAGAGAGCTTTCAAGCTACGCGATAAAAACAATTATGAATTCATTCTTCGGAGTCTTGGCTTCTCCAAACTGCCGATACTTCAACTTAAAAATGGCCAATGCCATTACACACTTCGGACAATTCATAATTAAGCTAGCAGCAAAAGAAATTGAAAAAAAAGGCTACAAAGTGATTTACTCTGATACTGATTCTGTTTTTGTTGAAACAAATCTAGGAAAAGAAAAAGCAAATTCTCTTGGAGAAGAAATTCAAGAGCAAATTAATAATTTCTACAAAGATTATGTTAAAAAAAATTATAAAAGAGAATCTTTTCTTGAACTTGAATTTGAAAAACAATATTTGTCTTTAATGATTCCAAAAATCAGAACTAAAGAAACCGAAAATGAAACAGCCGCCAAAAAACGTTACGCTGGTTTAATAGAAAAAAATGGTAAAGAAAAAATAGAGATTATTGGTCTGGAAGCAATCCGCGGCGATTGGACAGAAGCCGCGCAAGAATTCCAAGTTGAACTTCTCAATAAACTTTTCCACAATGAGCCAGTAGAAAAATTCATTAAAGAATACATAAAAAAAATAAGAGAAGGCAAACTAAACAACAAATTAATTTATAGAAAATCTATAAGAAAAAATCTTGAGGAATACACAAAAACAACCCCCCCGCATGTTAAAGCAGCAAGAAAACTTGAAAAACTCGAATCTAATGTGATTGAATACTATATCACTCTCGACGGCCCGGAGCCCATACAAAAACTGAAGCATAAAATTGATTACGAGCACTACATAGAAAAACAAATTAAGCCAATCGCCAACCAAATTCTCTCTTTGTTTGATAAAAATTTTGATGATCTTGCTCAAAAATCAAAGCAGGCTAAATTATTTTAAATAAACGGGGAAAAATACAATGCAATCACAAAAATACAATTTCAAAAACCTTGCGTTTGAAGGCGGAGGAGTAAAGGGAATTGCCTACGGCGGTGCATTGAGAGTTTTAGAAAAAAAAGGAATTTTAAAAAACATTGGAAAAGTCGCAGGAACATCTGCAGGGGCAATAACCTCCACCCTTCTAGCCTTGAATTTCTCGCCAAAAGAAATACTGGAAATATTAAAAGAAACAAATTTCAATGAATTCAAAGATGAGTCGCCTCTGATAATTCCTAACATAATAAGAATTTTCAAAGATTTTGGATGGTTCAAGGGAAAGGCATTTAAGCTTTGGCTCCAAAAAACAATCTCAAAGAAAGCAGACAAAAACATTACATTTAAAGAGCTTTATAATTTAAAAAAACAAAATAAAAACAACATCAGAGAACTCTACATAGTGGGTGCAAATATTAACAAACAAATTCCAGAAATCTTCTCCTATGAAAAAACGCCCAATATGAAAATTGTTGATGCAGTAAGAATATCCATGAGCATTCCAATTGTTTTTGCTGCAGTAAAAAAAGAAGGCAATGTTTTCGCAGATGGTGGTATATATTATAATTATCCGATAAATCTCTTCGACAGACAAGGTTATAACAAAGAAACGCTTGGTTTAAGAGTTGACACAAAAACAGAAATAATTGAAATGCAGAAAAGAATAATAAAAAGGAAAAAAATCTCTTCCCTAAAAGAATACTCGCAAACAATAATAGACAGTTTAATTGATATCGTAAATAAAATGCATCTAAGCACAAAAGACTGGCATCGAACAATTTATATAAATGTTGGAAATATAAAAGCAACACAATTTGATCTTTCAGAAAAACAAAAAGCTGATTTGATAAAGCGGGGAGAAAAATACACGGAAGACTACTTGAAGTGGTTTGACAATCCTCCTAAAAATGAGACCCCGCTGAATAAATAATCAAATAGCATAATTCTAAAGATAACTATATCCTACTTATCAAACAAGTTCTTCGTATAAGATAACATAAACGGAAAATTATCTCGCTGATTAGCAAAATTAAAGATTAAATATTCTACATCATATCTTATTCTAAATAAAAATGGCAATTTCTCTTAATGAGGCACAGCTAAAAGAACTTACGAAGTAAGTTAGAGAAATTGCGTTTTTCCGACGACGGAAAATAATTTTGGACAAATTAAGCAATTTATCTTTTAGCAGGTATTAAGCGTCTTCGAAGAAGCATGAGAAGGCAACGAAATCCCTCGTGAGTTTATCTGCGTTCGAAAATCTGTTCCCGAGCGTGTAAGTGTATAGCTCGTTGTGGGCTATATTGAAAGATGAGCCCTATGGAATAAAGAAATAATTTTCCCATCGATAATCTTTATACCTATTTTATTAGGCTCTCAAAGATATATGAAAATACACGTAATTGGTATTTTTAGCTCGGCGATAAAAATAGGGGCAAAACATCTTATCGTCAATACTATATACTTACCCGAGCGTAATTGCCTAGTTATTTAATTTATTAGTGGTAACAAAATAGAAAGGTTTAAATAGTATAAATTTTTAGGGAGGATATGGCAAATCAAGGAAAATATAAAGTAGAACGAAAAGTCGTAACTGTCCTTCCTAGAATGTTGAGTAGATGGAAGGTTGTGGGGGAAGATTTAGATATTGGTAGAGTTAGAGAATTTATGAAAGAAGATATTCACGCTGAACTTTTGCAATTAGAACAAAGAGTGGGATCTACCGTACTAAAATTTAGATATACTCCTCACTGGAGCGCTGAAGAATATGAAAGATATAGAAACATGGCAACAGCTACAAGATTAGCATTCCCTTCTCCTGAAGAACATGTGTTTTATCGAGTGTCGCCTAGATTGGGGATTTCTTTTAATGATACCTTTTAATAATTTTCGGCAATTTCGCTTAAGCAAGCCGTTGTGCGACATCTGTGGGTTCGCACCCAGTGGTTAAGCGGAGCGAGAAATCTTAAGAGCTGAGAATTGACTATTTTAGAGGTTTTTTATTGAATTTCAACCGACTGGCACGGCAGAATTACGCCTAATACCTCTTATACGCACTTTTTCATCGATAAAATATCTGATAGCGAAAGCGTTCGGCGCTTCGCGCCTCAAAATAAATTAAGGCTACTTTTTTGTTTTTAAAAAAAACAAAAAACTCAAAACGAAAATAGATTATAAAACAAAGCAATATTTAAAAACGACCTATTTAATAGTTGAATATGAAAATAGGAATAATTGGAATGGGAATAGTCGGTGGCAACACTGCAGAAGTATTTTCTAGAGTGCACGATATTTACTCTTATGACAAATACAAGCATCCGTATGAAAAACAAGAAAATATAGAAAGCTTGGCGAAAAATTCTGAGGTGGTTTTTATTTGCGTTCCAACTCCCATGAAGCACCGAGGAGATATAGATTATACTCCAATGATAAACTCTTTAGATCTATTATTAGAAACAACAAATAATGTAAAAAGAAATCCTAATGATATCCTAGTAACTGTACGTTCAACCGCGGTTTCGGGAACAACGGACGAATTTGCAAAAAGATATCCATTCAAATTTGCTTTTAATCCTGAATTTCTAAAGGAAAGGAGCGCTCTAGAAGACATGTTGCATACAGACAGAATTGTTATTGGAGTAGAAGACGAAGAATCAAAACAAAAATTGTTCGGTGTTTATAATCCATTATTTCCCAATGTAAAATATATTATTACAAATAGAAAAACCGCAGAAACAATAAAATACGCAAATAACGTTATGTTGGCTGGGCAGATAGCCCTTGCAAATGAATTATATCAAATATGTAAAGTGATAGGAGTTGACTACGAAGATGTAAAAAATGCGCTTCTTCTCGACCCACGCATTGGAAGAAATATAGAAGTCCCTGGCCCAGATGGGGACCTTGGCTTTGGCGGTAAATGTTTCCCAAAAGACCTAAATGCTTTTATTGATTTGGCTCGGCAAAATCACTACAGAGCATATCTTTTCGAAGAAGTGTGGCGTTTGAACGAAGAAGTAAGAAGAAACAAAGATTGGTTAAATATTCCAGGAGCTGTTTCAGGAAATGACAATTTTACAAGCAGATAATAACCGCCAACCTTAAAACCCCTTTCTCCCTTCATAGTAAATGCAAACCCAACAAAATTACAAATACCAAATGAAACCTCTGTTTGAGCAAAGAATGAAAACTCTTCTTCAAAATCCGGAGGACTTTCAAAAATTCAATGACATCATTCATCAACCCCCATTAAATTTCATCCGTTGCAACACGCTAAAAATTTCTCACAATAAGTTAATAAAAAAATTAGAAAAAAAATGGCAGGTTTCTCAGCCCTTCCAAAATTTTCCAGAAATTTTGCTTGTCAACTCTGAACTTTTCCCGGGAGAACTTGGCAATTCTTTAGAACACATTCTAGGGTATTATTACATTCAAGAAATTTCATCAATGTTGCCCATAATAGCATTAGACCCAAAACCAAATGAAATTGTCTTAGATTTATTTGCTTCTCCAGGCTCAAAAACAACACAAATGGCTGCGAAAATGCAAAACAAAGGAACCATTATTGCAAATGATCTAAAAATAGACAGAATAAAAATTCTCTCATCTAATTTAGGGCGTTGTGGTGTTACAAATGCAATAATCACAAAAAAAGATGCGATAGCATTAACTTCAAAGCTTGCAAAATCAAAATTTAAATTTGATAAAATACTTCTCGATGCTCCTTGCTCTGGTGAAGGCACTTTGCGTTCTTCTCCAAAAACATTTTTGATGTGGAATGAAAAAGTAATAAACAAGCTTTCAAGACAACAAAAAAAATTTATTGCTTTTGCTTTAAAGTGCTTAAAAAAATCAGGCATTTTAATCTACTCAACGTGCACCCATGCTCCTGAAGAAAATGAAGAAATTATGGACTTTGCAATTAATAACTTTCCCGTAAAAATTGAGCCCGTCTCACATCTTCTGCCTTTAACAACTCGCCTTGGAATAACTTCATGGCAAGAAAAAAAATTCAATGAACAAGTTAAATTATCCTGCAGAATCTATCCTCATGACAACGAAAGTGAGGGTTTTTTCCTGGCAAAATTAACTTTATTGGAGGAAATAAAATGATAAAAACTATCGCTTTTGACATGGAAGGAGTATTAGTAAAGTCCGGAAAAAAGAGCATTCAGGAGAGTGTAGCCAAAGAATTTGGGATAAAAATCAAAAATTGGATAGAAATTATAAGACCAATAATAAGATTATCTTCTAAGGGTAGAATATCTAAAAGAGAAACACTTGCCCGTATAAAAGAAGTTTTAAATGAAAATCATAAAAAAATAGAGAATGCACTAAAAGAATTCTATAAAAAATCTTATAAAACAAATAAAATTATGCTGGAATTATCCAAGAAATTAAAAAAAAGATATAAAATAATTATTATGTCTAATTTAGGACATTTAGCAAAAGAGGTGCTTGTTGAGAATAGAAATATGAAACATTTCAAAAATAAGATTATTTCTTGCGATATAGGGAAAAGTAAAGCTAACAAAAAATTCTTTGAGATAGCTTTGAAAAAAAGCAAAACAAAACCTAATGAGATGGTATTTATAGACAACCTAAAAATCAACGTAAGCACAGCAAAAGAGCTGGGAATAAAAGCCGTGTTATTCAAAAACAACAAGCAGGTAATAAAAGAACTTGGAAAATTAGGAGTTAAAGTAACATGAGACTACCAACAAAACAAGCAAGAAAATTCAACAAAGTAAAATTCCCAGTTGTAAAAGCATGCGCAGGAGCCATTTTGGTCAAAAACAACAAAATCCTTCTGACAAAAAGAAATGTCATTCCTGAAAAAAATAAATGGTGTTTACCGGGGGGCCATATTGACATTGGAGAAAAAGCTGTTGAAGCAATAAAAAGAAAAGTCAAAGAAGAAACTGGTCTGGCATTAAAAAATCCTAAATTTTTGTTTTATTTTAACAGCTACATTCCTAAACGAAAAATACATTCCATAGATTTGTGTTTTACTGGACTTGTTTCTGGAAAAGAGAAATTAAATAAAGAAGTTTCAGAAATAAAATGGCTCACAAAAAAACAAGCCTTAAAATTAAATCTCTCTTTTAATCACAGAAAAATGATAAATAAATTTTTAAAAATTGAAAGATGAAAGCAAAATTCCTTAAATCATCAGAAAAAAAGAATGTCGTTGAAGAGCTAAAAGAAATCTACGGAATTTCAGAACTCCCATATCTCCTAATAGAAACAGGAAAGAAAAAGCTCCGTGCTTTTTCAGGACATTTAAGTAAAGAAGAAATAATAGATTTATCTAAAATAATAAACATTGAAATTATTGGAATGTATTTAATAAATTTAAAAGACGACTTGCCGAGAATTAATTTTGATGCCGTCTCCCTCCTAAAAAACCAAGTTCTTAAAAACATAATAAAAATAAACAAAGAACTGCTTAATTCGTGGCTTCGCGGCTATGATTTAGAAATTGAAACTAAATCAGGAATTGTCATCCTCGAATATGAAGATGATCTCGTTGGTATTGGAAAATCAAACGGAAAAAAAATTTACAATTACATTCCTAAAGAAAGGAAAATAAAAAGTTCTATTATCTACTAAACTTCAGCTCTATAACCCCAAAAAGAGTTTCTTTTTTTCTATTAGGATTCTTAAAATAATATCCATATTGGCTTTCCTCATCTTTTATCATTTCTCTTCCATCATAAACAGCAATCCCTGGTTGCCCATATTGTTTAGCATGAACCTTCAAAGAATTTTTGTCTCCGTTGTCCCAAATCAACTGTTCTGACCTCAAAGCATATATCATTTCTTCGCCTGCTCTTCTGGTAAATCCTGTTTCTAAAACATCCCCTACTTTACCGAAATCAAATACAGTATATAGGTTTCTTCTAGACAACAAACCATTTCTCCTCAAAACAACTCTTATTTTCTCATCGTGCTCACCTTCAACATACCCGCTTACTCCAGATAAATCTACAAAACCTCTTCTAACTTTCCTTCTTGCAATGTTAATTATCATAAATTTTTCAAAATCAAAAAGTCCTTGTGCATTATTTTGGACTTTTGGACACCAAGAATTCTGAAAATTAAATTCTTGGGTGTGCTCAAGAATTGGAAATTCTTGACATGCTCAAGGAACGTTTCTGTCAAGTTCCTTGATATCAAACCATTTTTAAACCTTTGCAACATTAAAATTAAATGACAGAAAAAAACTATGGTGGTTCTACCTCATTTGGTTTCAAAACCAAACGTCATGAAGAAAAATCAATGAAGTCAACTGGATTAGTAAACAAAAAAAGCAAGGGAGGAGATAAAATAAACCATAAAAATAATCTCGAAGGTTTTGAAAAACTAAAAAAAGCCGGCGAAATAGCAAAACAAGCAAAATTATATGCAAGAGAAATTATCAAAACTGGAATGCCTCTGCTTGAAATAGCAGAAAAAATTGAAGCAAAAATTCTTGAGCTCGGTGGAAACATGGCTTTCCCTGTAAATCTCTCCATAAATGAAATAGCCGCTCATTCAACCCCCGCATTTAATGACCTAGAAATTGCAAGGGGTTTGCTAAAAGTTGACATCGGTGTTCATATAGATGGTTTTATTGCAGACACAGCAATTTCACTTGACTTAGAAGACTCTGAAGAAAATAAAAAACTAATTGAATCAGCACAGACAGCACTAAAAAAAGCAGTTGAAAAAATTCATTTTGGAATAAAATTAAGAGAAATAGGAAAAGAAATAGAAAAAACAATCCTCTCTTTTGGTTTCCAACCTGTAAGAAATCTCTCCGGCCACGCAATCACCCCCTATCTTCTGCATTCAGGAATCAACATACCAAACCATGACAATTTTCAAGAATATGAATTGGAGAAAGGGATATATGCGATTGAACCTTTCTCAACCCCTGGAGTAGGACAAGTAATAAATGGAAAGCTTTCTGGAATATATGTGCTGGAAAAAGACGGTTCTGTGCGCGATCCTTTCGCCCGTGAAATTCTAAAATTCATAAAAGAAACTTATCAGACCTTGCCTTTCTGCTCTCGCTGGCTATGCAAAAAATTCGGCTCTCGTGCTTTAATTGCATTAAAAAGAATCGAAGAAGCAAACCTTGTCCATCATTATGCTCAATTAATTGAGAAAGAAAGAAAAAAAGTCGCGCAGGCAGAGCACACAATAATTCTAACAAAAAATGAAAAGATTGTAACTACATAAAACCAAAAACCTTAAAACCACTATTTCAATTATTATTTCACCCCTCATAGCTCAATGGTAGAGCCGTCGGCTGTAGCCCGACTCGTGCCAGTTCGATTCTGGCTGAGGGGACTAGTTCGGTTCCTTTCAAGAGAATCGAACATTTTACTACAAGTAGATTCCGAAATTACCTTATCCAAAGCTATTTAAATTTAAAAAATCTATAATCTACATGGAAGATAAGGAAAGAAAGAATAAAATTTTAGCAAATATCTCCTTCTACTGGTCATTAATCCTTTGGGTTCATTTAATATTATTTTATATTGTTAATCAATTATATGATAAAGGACATAAGTTTCCTTTATTCGACCTTGTGGGAGTATTATTTTTACTATGGATTTTATTTCTATTAAGCAGTTTTATACCATTTATTTTATCCATAGTAGCAATTAATTTCAGTAATAAATACTTAGAAGAAAAAAACAAAGTTATCTATTATCTCTTTAATTCTAGTAATAACTTACATAATATTCAATCTGTTCATAATTCAAAATATTGATTTGATGCCTTTTCTTTAACTAATTTTTACACCTAATTCTCCAGAATAGAACACTTTTATTCGGGTAAGGTGGGGGATTAATGAAAATGAATAGATTAGGAAGTTACCTAGAAAAATAACCTCTTTTTGACCAAGATATTTTAAAAAAAGAAATATTTAAATAGGTATATAACTCTATATAACTATGATAAATCAGGAAACGTTTGAGATGAAAAGCAAAAATATAATTCACTATCCAAATTTAGAAACCGTGTTAATGGTAGAAAGATTTATCAGAGAGCACAACGGGGAATTTAAGAAAAAACAGCTCTGGGAGAATCTGCCAAAAAAAATGATGTATCAAACTTTTTGTGTTGTGATTGATTATTTGCTTTATTCTGGAAAGATTTCTATTGATGCAGAAGGAAAAATAGGATGGATTTACTATCCAGAAATTGTCAGAAAATACTTAGCAAGAAAGGACTTAACTTGGATACCAAAATAAAATGCAATTCCCATCGGAAATAAAATTTGCAGATGAAAAAGTAAAAAAGTCATTTGAAGAACTCGAAACTGAAGACCCTTCTCTTTTCAAAATCCTTACACAAGCACTGCACAACATAAAAGAAAATGCTTTCTGCGGAATTCAAGTCCCTAAAAATCTAATTCCAAAAGAATATATCCAAAAATATGATGCTGGCAATTTATGGAAATACGACTTACCTAAAGGATGGAGACTTCTTTATACAATCAGAAGAGATGAGATAGTTGTTTTTAGCATTGTTCTTGAATGGCTTGACCATAAAAACTACGAAAGAAGATTTGGATATTAATAATTTGGTCAGTTACAAAATTTCGGAATAATTGCTATCTGGCTGAGGGGACTTTTTATTTTTAATTAAAAATAACATTAAAAACCGCCAACCTTATAAACTCCTCTCCCCTTAATTCTAAACAAAAGAGGCAAAATGAAAACCAAAGCTCCTTACATTCTCGGTCTTGCAAGAATTTTTCTTGGTCTAATATTTCTCTGGGCTTTCTTTGATAAATTGCTCGGTCTGGGTTTCACAACAACTACTGAAAACGCCTGGCTAAATGGCATATCCCCCACTAGCGGTTTTTTAGCAAATGCGACTTATGGCCCCTTTGTTGGTTTCTATAATTCTCTCGCCGGGCAAATCTGGATTGATTGGCTCTTCATGCTTGGCCTTCTAGGAATAGGTCTTGGTTTAACTCTTGGTATTTTAATGCAGCTTTCTTGTTGGCTCGGTTCTCTTATGATGCTTCTAATGTGGTCCGCGCTCTTACCTCCAGAACATCATCCTTTTTTAGACGAACATATAATTTACACTTTATTTCTGCTAGTAATCTACTACACCGAGGCTGAAAACTATCTTGGTTTTGGAAAACTCTGGGCAAAACTGCGCTTCATAAAAAAACACAAATTGTTAAAATAAAATGCGAACCCAAACAAAAAACAAAATCGCTGTTGGAATTTATTTCATAGCAGGATTAATTTCATTAAATTTTCTTGCTGATTCTGTTATAAATCATATTCTCGGCATTGCCTGTCTTGTATCGGCAATTTACGGCTCAATTTGTGTAGCAAAAAACAAAAATTTTCTATTTTAAATTATCATTGACATCAAAAAGTCCTTGTGTGTGTTTGGACTTTTGGACACCAAGAATTCTGACAATTAAATTCTTGACATAAGCAAAGCGAGACGGCGCGCCGCGGGCGCCGCCTCTTTCATCTCAGCCTTGTGCAGTAACACTTCAAGGTTTTCCCTCAAAGGACTGCGAAGAGATGAATATGACTTCAAGTTATAGATTTTTTTTTCGTTTGTTTTTTTTATTTTTTTACATTATTATTGTTCATTGTATATAATTTTAATAATTTAATCATTCTTTTCATGTGATTTTCAAGTCTCTTTTTTCTGTATGTTAAAACTCTTGAAGAATAATCTTCGAGATTTTTTATATTCTTTTTTTTAAATGTCGCTATTAGTTCATCCTGATATTTTATAGTTTCATGAATGGCTAAATCCTCTGCTACGCCATACATTTTTTTATAAACTTTATCAATTTTGCCTTGATTATATAATTTGAACAAATTTCCAAAATTGAAAATATTAAAATCTATTAATTTCATTTTTTCATTCATTTTTGTCAAGATTTATTTCCGAGCCAGCCTGAAAATAAGTATTGCCTAAACTCGTTTTCTTTTTTTTCTGTAAAAAATCCTTAAGAGTAAGCTTTTCTATCTCGGCAATATATTTTTTCTTATTTTCTTTAAAATTGCTTTCCCAGTCAAGACCTGATTTAAAATAAACAAGAGTATCGTTGGTTGTAGCGGGGAAAAAATTCTTTTCTCTTATCTTTTCAGCAACTGTCGGAGGCATTCCAATTCTATTTCTATTCGCTTCGAGAGTATATGAAGGAAGAGGATTGTTTTTTCTGCTGTTTAATAATCGATTCTTCATAAATTTTCATAAATTTTCATTTATTTATACTTTTCCATAAAATTTTTTAGCCCGTAAAAGACTAAATATAATAAATTATCATAATCGTTATGGTGAACAAAAAACGTATTTTATCTTGCCAAATTCCGCAAGAACTTGTAGAAAAGTTGGAGGAATCTGCGCAGAGAAATTTTATGAATGAAAGCACAATTGTCAGGAAAGCACTTTCTGAATATTTTATTGGTTCCTTAAAAAATGATAAATCCTAAAATAAACCCACTAATTCTCGCTGAGCTTGAGCAAGGGATTAAAGATAAACAGCCTCGCAAAATTATTTATTTTTGCAATAATTCTGAAAAATTCTTTTTTTGTTTTGTCCAGGAAATTCAGGATGATTTTGTTTTTCTACAAAATAATTTTTCTCGAAGGACTCTTTGCACCGAAATTTCTTCGATAAAATTAATCGAAAAAATTGAAATTTCCGATTTTAAGAAAAATTCACCCAAGTCAAAATCACAAAATCTTGAAAATGAAAAAACAATTTGGCTTGGTCAGCCCATCGGTTTTGACGACGAGGTGAAAAAATGAATGAACAGCTTAAAATAAAAAAATCATGGCTTGACTATCTTTTCTATAAAATCGGCCGTCAAAATTATGATTTTGAGTTGTGTTCATTGAAAAAAATGCCCGATGGAAGCACGGTTTCTTCGGAATGGAAAAAATATTCTCAATGTATTTTTTTGGTAGATTTTAACGGAAGTTCCGACGATAAAGAAGCCGAGAAATTTTTCGCTCAAATAAATCAGCGTCAAATTTTACCGAACGAGATTGTTTTGGATTATGATACCGAGCAACCGTTAACTTCTCTTGTTAAAAAACTTCAAACCATGAAATTATTATTTCATATTTTTGAAACTGGCTCGAGAGGTTATCACGTGCATATATTTTTCAATCGCCCGTTCACACGAGAGGAAAAATTGAAAATTATTCGGTATTTTCAATCGGACGAACAAAAATCAATAGACCGAACAATGATTTCTCTCGAGTTTATTCCTCATTGGAAAAGCGGAAAAATTAAAGAAAGACTTGTCGATGGCGTTGAGAGGTGGGTAGAAAATGTTGCCTGAAATAGAATTTAACAATGCAGATGAAATACTTGCACAAATTTCAAAAACAGAATTGCAAACCAAACCACTTGCGAACTATGATATGAATGAATCTGAAGATTTTAAAATTTTGAATGAATCTGAGCTTAGAAATTATGTAGCGACAGGAACAGCTTGGATTTTAGCTAATTTTATACGGCATGCGAGTATTGTTATTTTGGCAGGTAAGCGGAGCAGTTTGAAATCATGGGGGGCATTGCAGAAAGCTATTTGTGTAGCAACTGGAAAATCTTTTCTTGGGAAGTTTGAAACTGAGAAATCAAACGTTTTATATCTTGACAAAGAAAATGGATTTGAAGAACTTCAAAAACGTGTTGCCATGATTAAGACTGGGCTCGAAATAAATGAAAACGTAAATATGCACTTTATTAGTGAGACGTCATTAAAATTAGATTCTCGCAGAGATATTTTAAAACTCATTGAAATAATTCGAGAAAAAAAGATTCATTTAGTTGTTGTGGACGCTTTGAGGCGTTTTATCAGTTTTGACGAAAACGATGCGAAAGAAGTTTCTAATTTTATAACGGAATATATAAAACCTCTTTGTGAAGGTTTGAATGTCTCCTTTTTATTTATTCATCATGAGCGCAAGGGCGAAAGCTCTGGAGACGATATGGACATGTTAAGAGGTTCAAGCGACTTAGCAAACTATGCGGATTGTATTCTTCAAGTAATGCGCAAGGGCGATTATTTAACTGTAAAGCAGACAAAAAGTCGTTCTGGGAAGGAATTAGAGCCTTTTCAGGTGAAAATAGAGACTGATGAACTAACTTTTTTTAGGTTGATTTATCATGGAGCAGTTGAGAGGCGAGAAGATAAAGTAGCCCAAATGCTCACAAATTGGTTCGTAGAATCAAAAATTATTTCTTTCCAATATTTCGAGGGGCTAAAATATGTAAAATCGCTTTTTCAGAAAGAATCAAGTTATAAAAACGCATTATTAAACTTACAAACGCAAGGAGTAATCAAAAAAGGAGACGGATGGAGAGCTTCCTACAAGGTCGATACTTCATTATTAGGATATCATGAAAAACATTGATTTTATGCTAAAAGGTATAACGTGTAACGTCATTCCTAAGGGAAATGACGTTACGACGTTACAAATACCCAAATGGTTGATAACGTCAAATAACGTTATCAACGTTACAACGTTAGAAATAGATAGAATTTTTTTACCTTGCACATTATTTAAAACTAACCGAATAACTTAACATGAAAATAACAACTAACAAATCAAAGTCTTCCATGCCCGCCGTCATTGGCGGGCATCTTGCCATATAAAAAATGAAACTTTACAATAATCCAGAAAAAAGCTTGAAAGCTAAAATCACACAAGGCGGTGAATTCGTTAGCGATAGTTCTGAAACCTCTGAAACTGATAAATATGGCATTGCTCGGTCATTGGGTGCAAAGATAAAGAAAAGCAAAAAACATATCATGGACAGAGCTGTATTCAATAAATTCGGGGATTTAATAGGCATAAGAGACGAAAACGAAGAGGATAGAAGAAAATGAAAAACATTAAAGAAGTGTCACTCAAGGCTATTTTCCAGCCCTTAAAAAGTGTTGTCAATTTAGTCAGTGAAAAAAATCTATCGACGATAAAAAATCAAGAAAATTTCAAGACCTTTCCAAAGCTTCGCACAATACTATTAATGCGAAGTTTCATTCAAAAAACAAGCGAAAAGGAGGAAAAATGATTAAATTCATAATCAAAAATGAAAGGAGGTGAAGCATGGAAAAAATAATAGAAGTCGCAAAAATCGGGTTGCATAATGGGGAATCCGCACAAATCTGCTGTGAAGAAATAGACGGCGGAGTTGCGCTTTGGATAAAACCTGATGCAAAGAAAATAAGTAGGTTACACAATGATGTCCGACCGCAGAAAGCTTAAATTCAAATGGAAACTTTAACACAAGAAAACTTAGTGGAAACTATAGACGAAGATGATTGGGAAAGTGACGAAGCTTTAATTAGTAAAGGTTTTCAGGAAATCGCAAAAAATGTTTTTTTTCACTTCAAGACAAAGAAATTATTTGGCAGATGTTCTGGATGCAATTTTATGAAACCATTGAAAATTTCAACTATTAAATCAGATAAAGTCGTTTGGATTTGTTCTCCTTGTAATTCGACCGAATCAACCAATGGACAAATGTTGTTTCCTGAAATGCGAAGTAAAAAATGGAAATGAAACCTTTTTTTGTTAAGCGAACGAACGAAGACTTAGACGTAAACATCTGGTTTGCTCCACGAAGGAAACCAGTTTTTCAAGAAATGACTGCTTTTTTCAGTAAAGCTAATCGTGATTTAATCAGGCAAAGCAAAGGCGTTAAATCTCTTAGATTAGCTTGTGAAAAACACGCACGACAAATATGTAGAGAGCAAGGCGAGAAGGAATTGGCTGAGGCATTTGACGAAGTTCGATTCATGAAGTTTGAGAAGATACAATCCGATAGGAAACAAGTCAAAAACTTAAACCAAATTGATACAACAAAGTGGGAAGTTCATATCACTTACCGATGTCCGAGATGTCTTGCTGGGGCATCCTTTGGTTTTCGACCTGAACAACTTCAAAAAGAAACTCTTGAAATAATTGAAAAGAGGGACGATTAATGGAAATTCGTATAGAATCTGAACGAGATGAACTGCGCCTTTTGAAAAGAGTAGCGAGAGCTTTAAAGAAATTGAATATTAAACCAGTCTCAAAGTTGCAAGAAAAACAACAGCAAAGTTTCTCGAATATTTTTGAACAAGTTAAGAGATATAGAAAAGAAGTCGCAGAGTTGCGGAGAGAAAAGTTCATTGAAGAGTTAAAAATCCAAGAGGAAAAATATAGAGATTATGTGGGATGAATTAAGCAAGCAACAAAAGATAGATTATATCACCGAAGCGATAAAAAGCGGAAAAAGTTCGATTCAAATAGTTGCATCTCTCGACATAACAAAAGCAATGTTATACATGTTTTGCTCACGAAATGAAATAAGCCTCAGGAATGAAAAAAATATTCAGGGTAAAACTTCAAAATTCCAAAAGCAATTGAAGAAAAATAAGTTGAGCATATCCCAGAGGATTATGGAGCTGTGCAGTTTAGAAGTTTCTGATTCTACTTTTCCAAAGCACTTTTCGGATGAACAACTTTTATATTGGAGAAATAACATTGAAGGATTTAAGCAATTCTGTTTTGAAGTCCTCAATATCACATTACAATCCCATCAGATAGACATTGCAGAAAAAATGCACAATAACAGGCACAGCGTATTTATTTGTGGTAGACGGTCAGGAAAGACGTTGTTATCGGCTTTATACTGCCTCTGGAGAGCATTAATACAACCAAGCGAGAGAATAACTCTTATTTCGCCTTCTTATGAAAGCAGTTTAATTATTTTTCGAATGATTCTTGAGCAGATAGCGAAAAGTGAAGAGTTGCGGTGGGACATTAAAAGAGATACTTCGGATGAGCTAACATTCCAGAACGATTCAAACATCAAAAGCCTTAGCGCTCAATCTCTTGCGGTTAGGGGCAGAGAAAACAGCATTGTTATCATAGACGAGGCAAGCAGTTTGGAGAACGATAAAGAAGTAATCGCCTCTGTCAGTCCTTCCCTTGCAAGCCGTCCAAATTCACAGCTAATTTTAATATCTACTCCAAGAAGTCGTCAAGGATTACTTTGGGAATCATGGAATAGCCCTCTTTACGCAAAAGCGCAGTATCCGAGCACGTCGAACAAGTTTCTTGATTTGGAATGGTATGAACTGGAGAAACAAAAATTACCTATTGAGGTATTTCAAATGGAATACGAAGCCCAATGGTGCGACGTTGTTGATTTATTCTTTCCCTTGAAATTAATAAATAAATGCAAGCAAAAGTATGATTTCATCAACTTCCGAGACACAGGAAAGCCCCTGTATATCTGCGGTATTGACATCGGAAGATTGCACGATTATTCTGTCGTTGTGGTTATTTCCAAGAATGGAGAAGAATTAAAAGTTGAGAATATTTTTACTTTTTACAATATTCCATTTCAAGCTCAAGTGAGCAGATTCATGCGCATTTTTGATGTCTTTCATATCGACAAAGTGGTGATTGAGCACAACGGTTTAAGCATGCCGATTGTTGAACAATTAGAGAACGAATATGATAGAAACAAAATAAAACGTTTTCAACCTACAATAAAAACTAAAGAGGAAATTTACTTTAATCTTCTCAAGAAAATGGAAGAGGGAAGTTTGACAATTCCCGATTATGAGCCATTAATTAATGAAATGAGAAACTTCCAGTTCGTATATACTCCAAAGGGCGTTAAATTACACCATTCTTCAAGCAGTTCAGACGATATACTCGATGCACTTGCAATGGCTGTTTCAGGTGTTAAGAGTTATAGACCAATTCTTATGCCTGTTGGCGCAGGAAGATATTGATTTTGGTTTTCAGTTTTTTAAATATAATTCCTCCAGATTCAAATAATCCATAAAGTAAAAAAAGAATGACAAACCCCATTAAAAATAAAGTAAAGAAAGGATTTATATCAAGTAAATAATCTGGGAAGATTTAGGGAAACCATCATACCGTTCCCTTAGGGAACAGCTGGGTATAGAATTACGAACAATTAATGAAGCCTTTACACTTCTCAAACAAATCGAAGAAATCCCAGAAATCGAGGAAGCAATTCGGAAAGGTAAATTTTATTTCCCTATTGCTTTCAAATATTTATTTAGATTTTTTTCAGGGATTAAAATTCTGCCATTTAACAAATCTCTCATTGATTCAATTTCGGTTTTGAATAATTCAAACTCTTTCTCAGTCTTTTCTTCTGTTTTTTTCTTTTCAATTTCGCTTTTATTAAGTTGTTTTACCAATTCCTCAATTTGTAATTCTAATTCGTGCTTCTTTTCTTCCGATAAGTTTTCTATATTGTAAACTTTTTCTAAAATAGACTTTTTCATATCTTCATTATCCATTAAAACGTAAACCGCTTGCATTTTGCTTGTTGAAGTATGCCCTGCAAAAGCTTTTCTGTCTAAATCATCCACGCCAAGTCTTTTTAATTCAGTTAACCTCGTGTGCCTGAATAAATAAGCATAAACAGGTTTTGATATTCCCGCTTTCTTCCCTAACTGCCTAATCCAATAACCAAATTCAAATTCTCCGATTGGCTTTGTTCTGTCTCTCGGACTTGGAAAAATATAATCTTCATCTGTTATGTCTGCATAAGTATTTTCTTTTTTCCAGCGTCTTAAATGGTCGATTGCATTCTTAACTGGTAATTCTCTGGACTTTTGCGTTTTGCTTGAAAAGAGAGTTATCGTATTCTTATCAAAATCTACTTGCTTCCATTTAGCCATTCTCAATTCATGCGGTCTGCAAGCACTTTCATAAAGAGCAACTATTTGAGTTTTCTCCCTCAAGGAACTTGCTGTTCTCAAAAGGAGAGCAATTTCTTTTTCTGTAAGAAGATTATTTTTATTAATCTTTTTTTCATTAACAATTTGATGTTTTAATTTCAAATTATCCAAAATCTTTAACATTCCCAAATCATTCTCATAAAACCATTTTACAAATCTTTTGACAACTATTTTGATATTATTTTTGGTTGCGATTTCCCTATTTTTATCTTGGGTAACTAAAGCCCAGAACTCGATTATGTTGGTAGGCTTTAACTTATCAAGCGGTTTTTCAATTATATCTCTAAACTGCAAGAAATACATTCTGTAATCAACCATCTTTCTTTTTCCCGCAGTCATAGAAAGAAAATTCATGTAGTCGGTAAAAATCTTCTTATCTCTGGGAGATAAATTCTCTTCAATATAATTCACTCCTTTGTTTATCTTCATTAACTGCCTATAATTTGGATATTCTTTCTTCATATAAAACAAAGAATATCTATCTTTATAAATCTATTGAAGTGTTACTTCATCTCAGCCTTGTGAGATGAACATGATTTTTCTTTATGGAGAATTCGGTTGATTATGTTACTGTTCATTCGAATTCTCCAGACAGAGAATTTGAAACTAAAGATAACTGAATTATCCAAATTCTCTGTAATGTAAAAGCTCTTTTAAGTGTTTGCCTTCAATCACCACCTCTCAATATATGTCTTAGATGCTTCTTCCTCGCTTAACCAAAATTCATAAATCGTGTAAAAAACTCTTAATATAATTTCAATAACAAAAATCGCAACAACAAAATTAATAATAAGATTTATCGAGCTGGGAATCTCGAGAATTTTTCTCCAAATTCCTTCAAAACTTGACCGGCCCGAAGACAAAAGCAAAACAGAAAGCGAAATAAATGGAAACAATTTAGCAAGCTCCTTAGAAACATCTTCGCTAAAATAAGCCAAAATTCTGATTGCTCCTATGACCGACGCAGAAATCAATAAAACGTCAATAAGAAACCTTTCTTTAGCCAAAACTAATAATACCAATGAAAATCCTACAAACCATAAAATTATTATGAAAGGAATTATAATTACATATTCTAGCAAATACAAAATTATAGCAAAAAACTTGTACTTCAAGGGATGTTTAGAAACATTGTATTGACGCAAATTAAGCTCTAATAAATTCCTTTTTGCAGTAGAACTAAAAAAAACCCAAATAAACAAAGAAGCCAAAGCCAGAATAACTGCAAGAAACAAAACGCCGAAGAGTACAGGATTGTTAGCAAAAAAACCCTCTAAAGTATTTGCATAAACATAATTCAGTCTATTAATTAAATTGCTAATCACCTCTACCATAATTTAAATAAAGTTAACAAGTTTATAAATTTGGTGTTTGGCATGCTACAAAATATCCCCCTATCAACTGGGCTATCAAATTATTGCAATTATACGCTATTATTTGTTTGCGGTTAAAATAGCCAATTCATTAATATTTATATTCGATAAATTAATGTAAAAAACGAATTGAGCAATTATTGAGGATAATTACAAGTGTCTGTTTGGTATCAAAATTTAAATAACCTTTTTCTTTAATATAAGCATGATAGACATAAGATTAATTAGAGAATTTCCGCAATTAGTAAAAGAAAACATAAGAAAAAAATTTCAAACTGAAAAGCTTGTTCTAGTTGATAAAATAATAGAAAAAGACGAAAAATGGAGAAAATTGAAAGCGGAAGTTGACAAGTTAAGACACGAAAGAAATAGGATTTCCAGTGACATTGCAAAAGCAATGAAAGAAAAAAAATCAGTTTCCGCTCTGCTAAAAAAAGCAAAGTTGGTTCCAAAAAAAATTGAAAAAATTGAAAAAAAAACAGATAAATTAAAAAAAGAAGTTTACCAACTCTTAAGGCAAATCCCAAACATAATTCACAGTTCAGTGCCAATTGGCAAAGATTCTACTCAAAATATAGAAAGGGAAAGAATAGGCCAGATAAAAAAACCAAAATTCAAGATAAAAAACCATGTAGAGTTAGCAGAAGAGCTTGGCGTTGCAGATTTTGATTCTTCTGCAAAAATTGCAGGCAATGGTTTCTATTTCCTGCGCGGCGACCTTGCTCTGTTAAATCAGGCATTAATAAATTACGCCCGCGATTTTATGGTTTCAAAAGGATACCTATATGTTGAACCGCCGTTAATGATAAGAAAAGATGTTCTCGAAGGAGTTTACTCAAAAAAAGAAATTGATGTAATGTCTTACAAAATAGAAAACGAAGATCTTTACCTTATTGCAACTTCAGAGCATCCAATAATCGGAATGTTTAAAGACAAAGTGCTAAAAAAAGAAGACCTTCCAATTAAATTAACCTCGTACAGCATGTGTTTCAGAAAAGAAGTTGGGAGTCATGGTGTAGATGAAAAAGGACTCTTTAGAACCCATCAATTCAACAAACAGGAAATGGTTGTGCTCTGCCGCCCCGAAGATTCTTACAAATATTACGATGAATTATTAAAATTGTCAAAAGAGCTATTCAAAAATCTCGGAATTCCAATTCGCGAAATGGAATCTTGCTCGGGGGACTTAGCAGACTTAAAGGCAAAGGGCGCTGATTTAGAAGCCTGGAGTCCAAGGCAGGAAAAATTCTTTGAAGTTACTTCTGTAACGAATATGGAAGCAGCTCAAGCAAGAAGACTTAATATAAAATTCCTTGATGAAAAAAACGAAAGGCGTTTTGTCCACACATTAAACAACACAGCAATTGCAACTTCCCGTGCATTAGTGGCAATAATGGAAAACCACCAGCAGGCAGATGGTTCAATTCTTATTCCTGCTGTTCTTGTCCCTTATATGAACAGGAAGAAAGTTATTGGAAAAAAGAAAGGCGATTAGTGGAAACCAGCAGCAACTCTTTAACAGATTATTGATAATAATCCTTGTGGCTATATAACTGGAATTTTTAGAAATTATAGAGAATTCGGAACAAACAATAGGACAATTCGCAAAAATGTGATATCAAAAAGTCCTTGTGTGTGTTTGGACTTTTGGACACCAAGAATTCTGACAATTAAATTCTTGACATAATTAGGTGATTGAGGCATTTAGCACCAATAAAAACCATTAAAAAAAAATAATACATTAATGCGTCTTAAA
>JACPHA010000016.1 GCA_016188825.1 Candidatus Pacearchaeota archaeon
GGAGAATTCAATTATCACATACAGATAACTCCAGCTTATCGACGGAAAGTGATGGAAGATGAGAGAGTAACTAAACTTGTAAAGGCTTATATCTCGTCCAATTTAGAAGAGTTGAGAGTTGAAATTGTAACAATGAAAGGAGGTAAAGACCATTTACATATTTTCGTTGCTAATTGCAAAAACATCGCTCCATCGAAATTAATCGGAGAATTGAAAGGTTTCTCGTCGAGAATGATGCGAAAGAACCACTGGAAATTGTTCAAGTATTATTTGTGGAGTGATAAATTTTGGAGTGAAGGTTATTTTTGCAGAAGCATCGGCGCAACGACGACAGAAGCAGTCGAGTATTACATAAAATACAGCCAAGACAAACATTGGAATAATTTAGACTATGAAATTTACCAAGCCAAGCTTGGACAATTTTAACTCGGTGCGACGCCACCCGCTTTAGCGGGTGGTAGTTCACAGTGTACTTCAATTGTCTCTTTCCGTAATATCCTCGATTTTATGGATAATATAAGTCACACTAAATATTCTATTTATTTTCATCTAACTCATGTATTAACCGATACCGACGACGATTTATTACATCAATAATATTGAAATAATTCATTAAGAAACATGTTTATTTTTTGGATATTCTTTTACAATTCGTGTCATGATAACTTGACAGTATCTGTTCTAAGATAGTTTTATTAATTTGTTTTTCTGGGTTTTAAAATGGAAATAAGATTTGGACCTGCAGGGCTTGGGCCTGTGAAAACTGCCCCTAAGGTTTTGGAAGAATATAAAAAATTGGGTTTGAAAGCTTGCGAAGTTGCTTTTACTTATAGCGTCTATATAAAGCCGGAAGAGGCGCCGGCGATTGGGAAAAAAGCAAGAGAATTAGATATAGAATTGAGCATTCATGCTCCTTATTTTGTTAATTTAAATTCAGATGAGGAGAAAAAAGTAGAAGCAACAAAGAAAAGAATTTTGGATTGCTGCAGGATTGGAGAACTGCTAGGGGCAAAAGCGGTTGTTTTTCATCCTGGATATTACAGAGAAGATAAAGAAGAAGCTTACGGGAATATAAAGAAGGGAATTTTTGAACTTATGAGAGAAATAAAGAAAAACGACTGGAAGATTAAAATTGCTCCAGAGACAATGGGGAAAGTAAATGTTTTTGGAAGCGTTGAAGAAATTTCTAGGCTTGTTAAGGAAACAGGATGCTCGTTTTGCATTGATTTCGCGCATATTCTGGCGAGAGAAAAAAAAGTTGATTATGAACTGGTCGAGAGAGTATTTCCGGAAAAAGAGTGGCATGTGCATTTTTCAGGGATTGTTTATGGAGAAAAAGGAGAGAAGCACCATAAGACGACAGAAAAAAATGATTGGTTTGGATTGCTAAAAAATTTACCGAGAGATAGGAAAATAAGAATAATTAATGAATCTCCGACAATGATTGAGGATAGTGTTGAGGGATTGAGAATTTTTAAGGGATTGTGAATTCTAATGAAGAGACGTTATTATGGGGAAAATATTATAAATAAATCTCACGCAAAGCTTCTATTTGTGTTAATGGCTCTTTGTACAGCAGGATGCGAAAGTAAGTATGATTGTTCTCTACTATTTATTTCTTGAACAATGGCAATATATCTTTGGTAATTATCCAAACTTCGTTTTGGGAGTTTATCTTTTGAATCCGACAAGATTAGAGGATCTAAACAGACTATTTCTTGCATTTTTCTGACTAAATCTCCTAGTCCAAAATCTAATTCGTTATTTAATGGCATCCACTTATAATTATTTCCTCTCTTTATATAGATTATGCCTCTCAATCAAAATCAGTTTCTTCTGGGATACCTCGGATTTTAAGGGAAAGTTTAAATACTTGGTATTACCTAGTTTTACTATGGAAATAGTATCTGTTAAATTTGAGGAAAGATTTGTTCGTGACATAGAAGAAATTATGAAAAAACACAGGTATATAACAAAAGCAGAATTTATTAGAGAAGCGATAAGAGAAAAAATTAAGAAATTGGAAAAAGAGATTCTTTTAACAAATCTAAATAGAGTTTACGGAACTTCAAAAAGAAAAACAACAAATAAAGAGATTCATGGGGCAAGGGAAAAGGCCTTTCAAGAATTAGAAGAAGCAGATTAATTAACCTTAGAGAAAATCTTCTGGGAGGTGTTGTTTTGTAATATCGTTTAATTTTTTGAAGTGTTTATCTCTTGTAATTAAATAAGACTCGCTATCTCTTGCTGATATCGCGTGAAGTACATCTCCCTTTGGGATTTTTCTTTCAGATGCCAACTTTTTTGCTTCCTCCAATTGTTCCTTTTTTATATGAATCATCTCTACTCGCGTAACAGAGAGCATTTCATTAATTTCATTACCACTATATCCAATATTTTTTAATTCTTTAACAACAATATCGGAATACGCGACAACATCTTCGTCTTTAATAATTTTATTTATTAACTCTTTTGTTAATTCTCCATTTTTCCCTCTTTTTTCATAAAAATCTAGCCAGATCGAAGTATCAAAATAAAATCTCTTTTTCATTTAAAACAAGAATCACTCCAGGTTTATAATTGTTTATTTCTCCCCATTAATTTTCCTTTGTTTCTCAATTGAAATTAGTTTCTTTTGCGCCATTTCCGGATTTATCCTTGTTAAATTTAATATATTCAGTATGCCTTGGACAATTTCATCATAGGTTTCTCTTTTATGAATTCTTAATTTTTCAAGCCTTGATTTTGTTTCTTTGCATAATTTTATTGTTGTTATCTTGTTTTTTTCTTTGTTTTTCATCTAAAGTATACAAAAGTATACCAATTTAAATCTGTAGGGTGAAAAATCATTACTGCTTTGGCATTACATAATAACTGAAAAGTGGTTTAGTCATGTAGCCACCCAAAAGTTTATAAATACTAATTTTGATGATATTTTAACTAAATTTTGAAACTAAACAAGAAAAAATGAATCAAAAAAACCTATGGGTTTTTCTTGTGAGTGCACTTGTATTGCTATTTGCTGGCGTACAGAGCGTAAACGCTTTTGGTGACATTGTTGGCGTTGAAGTCAATGGAGTAAATGCCTTGACTTCTGGAATTGACCTTGCGAACTTTGCAGGAGACAGAGTTCCTGTATTAGTTGTTTTCAAGGCAACAGGGAACGCTGAAGATGTCCAAATAAGAGCGAGAATCTCTGGAGAGCGAGAAGTAGAATCTGGAACATTTGACGTTTTGGCAAACAGAACATACAGTAAGGTTGTCTATCTTGATGTGCCTTTTGACCTTGACGAGAATCTTGATGAATCAAGAAACTTGAGAATTGAGGTTGACAGCAGAAATCAGGGAACAGCAGATGAAGTCATTATAGACTTTACTCTTGAAAGAGAGTCTGATGTGATAGAAATCTTGAGTGTGAACATGCGGCCGGAAGTTAAAGCCGGAGAGCCTCTTGTGATTGACGTTGTCTTGAAGAACAGAGGCAGAGACCTGGCAGAGGATAACTTTGTTGTTGTTAAGGTACCTGAATTAGGGCTTGAAACAAGAAGTTATTTGGGCGATTTGTCAGCGGTTGACCAGAGTGATCCAGATAAAGAAGACACTGTTGAAAGGAGAGTTCTTTTGAGAATTCCTTTGAACGTGAAATCTGGAGTTTACACGCTTAGGCTGGCAGCTTTCAACGATGACTCTTTTGCAGAGACAGAGAGGAAATTCTTTGTTGCAAGCGGAGAGGAAGACACTGTTGCTGTTTCTTCATCTAGAAGCAGAACATTCAGTCTACAAGAAACAGGCCAATACAAGATGACAATAGTTAACAGAGGAAACGTTGTTAAAGTGTTTGAACTTGTTGTTGACGCGCCGACAGAACTTCAAGTAGATGTGAGTGATCCACTGGTTGTTGTACCAGCAGGCTCAAGCGCAACTGTTGAGTTCGATGTAAGCGCGACAGAGCA
Organism: Candidatus Pacearchaeota archaeon; assembly: GCA_016188825.1. Lineage (GTDB taxonomy): Archaea > Nanobdellota > Nanobdellia > Pacearchaeales > GW2011-AR1 > UBA73. The sequence continues at coordinate 3,954 of JACPHA010000016.1, forward strand.
AGGAAGACACAGCTTTGATGTTAACGTGCACTCTGAAGACGGAGCATTAGTCAGCAAACAGACATTTAGTGCTGTTGTGAAAGGAGAAGGCAGACAACCAAGCGTTGCATCGAATACAACTGTTTTATTGACAGTTATTCTTGCAATAATTTTTGTTGTTCTTCTTGTTGTGCTGATTGTGCTTTTGACAAGAAAACCTGAGAAATCTGAAGAAGCAGAAAGCAGCTATTATTAAAATTTTTATTTTTTTATTTTATTCTATTGTTTTTTGAATTGAATAATTTTAAATAGATACAAAAACCAATTCTAAAATGCAAGAAAAAATAAACCTTGAATTTGTTTGCACAAGGAACAATTCTTTGAGTTTAATAGCAGAGACTGTTGCGAAAGAAGAACTGAAAAAACGCGGAGGAGGCTTTAGAGAAAGAATTGAAGTGGGTTCAAGCGGAACAAGGGCCATAGAATTTAGACAGTCGATTGAAAGTTTTGAAAGAGCTCTGGAATTAATAAAAAGAGGTTATTATTGTGCTTTAGTTAATCATAATTTATATTCAAAAGACGATGCTAAAATGGTTTCTCATTTATTATCTCATTCTAATAATCAAGAATATATTGAATATAGGAGAAATGTTGTTTTTAGACGAGTAGTTAACGGATTAGCTGAAAAAACAAGAGCGAGTTTTTTGGAAGATGAGTTGAAAGCAAGAGAAGAATTTTTATTGAAAAGAAGGCTGGTTTATAATGTAAGAGGGGGAAAACAAACAACAATTAATAATAGAAACGGCGTGATTTTTGTAATGTCTAGGCAGAACATGGAAGAGGTTTTTGGTATTTATAAATACACAGACTTAAACCCGAATGTAAAGGTTATTTCTGATTATGTTGGAATTAAAGAAATTGCAGATCCTTTTGGTTTGCCAGGAAAGGAAGATTATTTTGAGGCTTTCGAAGATTTGGAAAGGGCCGTTGAATTAACAGTTGAAAAGTTTGTTGAAGAGCCCAAATAAAAATTAGGAGAGCTATTCAAAGTCCTCTATAGAGAATTGCTATAATTTGAATAATTTTTCTTGCAATTCAAATTTCCCAGTTTTTTATTCTTAGATAAACCAAAGCAAGTATTGCTCCAACCAAATCAGAAACAAGGTCTAGTGAGGAATTAACAAAGCCACCGACACCAGTTTCTGGAACAAGAACAGTTGCACTGAATTCTACTATTTCATTTAGAGCACCGACGCCAAGCCCAGCCATTGTTATTACAATTCCCAATGAAATTGGTTTTGGTTTGTTAATGAGACTTGGTTTTAACAATACATACATGATTAATGTTGCAACCCCAAAACCAATGATGTGAACAAATTGGTCATACCTAAAAATTTGGTATTCTTCATTTATTGGTATTAAGATTAATTCATAAAGGCGCATTGTTCCATCTTTAAGAAGCACTCCGCCGCCTGACATGTGCAAAATTCCCCAAAAAGTCAAAAGCCAGAGAACAGAATTTGGATAATTTACTTTTTTGTTTGTCAGCAATATGAGAGCAAGGAATAAGATAACAACACCAACATACATGATAAATTCATAGTTTTTTCTTGAGGAAAAGACAAATAATGCTATTGAAAGATAAATTAAATTTACAATTAAAATTGGTAATTGGCCTCTTTTTAGGAACATGATTTAGATAAAGGAAAGATGTTTATAAAGTTTACATACAAGGTGCGAAAGGGAATAGTTTTAAAAACATAAAACATTTATTTAAATGAATGAGAGAAATTGATAAAGTACTGGATTCAAACGAAAAAGTTTTTTGGGAAGGAAAGCCGAAATTTTGGCCTTATGTTTTAAGAACGATAGTTCCTTCATTTATTTTTGGATTAATTTGGATGGCTTTTCTTGCTCCATTTATCTTTATTGGAGTTTTCTTGCCTTTATCTGCCCAAAATGCGGCGGTCGAAACCTCAAACAATGGCGCGCGTTTTTTTTCTTTATTTTTTATTGGTTGGAATCTTTTTTTGCTTCCGTTTCTTTTAATTGGGTTATGGCTTCTAATAGGCACGCCAATTTATGTTTGGATAGGACACAAACACATATATTATGCAATTACTAATAAAAGAGTGATAATCCAAAAAGGAATTATCGGCAGAGATTTTGAGTATATAGACTTTGACAAAATAACAAATGCCGAAGTTAATGTAGGTTTTTGGGACAAAACTATTGGCCAAGATTCTGGGAGCATTTTAATTTCTTCTGCAGGAACCATTAGTTATGGTAAACATGGACCGGTGTCAAGGCCCTATTACTTAGCGAATATTCCCAATCCTTACGATGTTTTTAAGTTCTTCAAAAAAGTTTCACACGCAGTAAAGACAGACATTGAGTTCCCAAACCAATACAGGCCGAAAACAAATCCAGGATATGGAACGGAATACAATCCTCATAATAGGTAGTTTTTATCTCAGGAATTTTTAAATAGCCGATTTTTCATAATCTGGCATGGCGCACATCAAAAAAGTGGTGATGCAGGGGTTCAAGAGTTTTGCGAAGAGGACAGAAGTTGTTTTTGATAAAGGAATAAATATTATTATTGGACCAAATGGGGGCGGTAAGTCGAATGTTGCAGATTCTATATGTTTTGCACTGGGAAGATTGTCGGTAAAATCAATGAGGGCAGAGAAAAGCAGGAATTTGATTTTTATGGGTTCTAAATATGTCAAACCAGCACATGAGGCGCGCGTAGAATTAATTTTTGATAATTTAGACAGGGCTTTTGCAATTGACAGGGATGAGATTATTGTTGAGAGAGCAGTAAGAGCCAATGGACAGGGAATTTATAAAATAAACGGGGAGACAAAAACAAGAGCAGAGATTATTGAGACACTGGCCCAGGGAGGGATTGATCCTTATGGCTTTAACATAATTTTACAGGGGCAGATACAGTCAATTGTTAGGATGCATCCTGAAGACAGGGGGAAGATTATTGGAGAAGTTGCAGGAATTTCTGTATATGAATGGAGAAAAGAGAAATCCTTGAAAGAGCTTGAGAAAACAGATGAGAGATTGAAGGAAATTAATATAATTTTAAGGCAGAGAATGGCTTATTTGGCGAATTTGGAAAAGGAAAGGGCGCAGGCGCAGAAGTATAAGGATTTGCAGTTAATGACGAGGAGAATAAAAGCCACGATAACAAAGAAAAAACTTGATGAAAAGAAAAAGGAAATTGATTCCATTGTTAAGGCCATTGGGGAAAAAATTAATTTGAGGGACAAGGAGCAGGAGAAAGCAATAAAAATTCAAGGACAGATTGATATTTTGAGCGGAAAAATAAATGAAATTAATAAACATATAAGAGAGGCGACAGGAGTTGAGCAGGGTAGGTTGAGAGAGGAGATTACTAATTTAAGGGCAGAGCTTGAAGGGCTGAAGGTTAGGAGAGAAGGTTATGAAAACAGGAAGGCAGAGGTAGAGAGAAGAATTTCTGAAATGAAGAAATCAATTCCTGAAGCAGAGAGCGAGATTGCAAAGCTTAGAGAGGAAACACCGCTGATGGCGCAAAAATCCAAAGAGCTGAAAAAGAAAAAGGACGAGTTGGGGAGGCTTGAGACAGAGAGAAAGAAATTGATTGCATTAAAAACAGAGCTAAATACGTTGAGAGATAGGAGCGAAGATAAGAAAAGACAATTGGCGAGGACAACTGGAGAGTCTGAAGCAATAATAAAACAGCTTGAAGAGATGTCTGCCCAATTGAGCCACAACAATGAAAAAGAATGCCAGGAGGAGATTGAGAGATTAAAAAAACATCTGCATGAAGATAAAAATAAAAATGAAGATTTAAGAAAAAATGAACTTGCGAATGAGAAAATAATTTTTATCTCTGAATCAGAAATAAAAAGGAACGAGGAGATTAAAGGCAAGGTTGAAAAAATTGATATCTGTCCGTTGTGCAAGAGCAAGATAACTGAAGAACACATAGAGCACGTTTTCAGAGATTGTGATGAAAAAATTTTGAAATCAAGAGATAATTTTGAAAAGGCGAAAAATAATTTGGAATTGCTCAAAGAGGAAAAAGAAAGAATTTTAAAAAAAATCAATGAATTTGATGATAAGATAAGAAGCAATGAAAGAGAACTTTTTGTTCATAAATCAATAAATGAAAAGAAAAAATTGCTGGAGGACAGCGTTAATTATGAAAGATTATTGAAGAAAGAAATTGAAGAAATGAGTCAGAGGAGAATTAGTCTTGAAAGAAAGACGGAGGAGCTTTCTGATTTTGACGAGAAGTATAGGGATAAAATTCTTGAGATTGAAGAAATTTCTTCTAGGACAGAAGAAGATATTGACACGACACTTTTGTATAAAGAAAGAGAATTGGAAAGGACAGTGAGCGTTATTATGAGAAGCCAGGAAGATTTAGAAGAAATTGAAAACAAGATTGAAGAAATTAGCGGAGAGATTGAAGAGAAACAGGGGTTTTTGGACGGAGGGGAAGAAAAAGAAGAAGAGCTGAATAAGAGGTTCAATAAAATGTTTTCAGACAGAGATAAAATTCAAAAAGAGATTCAAGAACTTAGCATAAAATTATCAGAGATGCAGAGCGAAATCAGACAGATTGAGGAGCAGGCGAATTATCTGAAAGTTGGGAAAGCAAGGGTTGACAGCGAATATCAGACATTGGAAATGGACATAGGTGATTATGTTGGAATTGAAATTGTACAGGGAAGCTTGCAGAGTTTAGAAGAACGATTAGTGAAAACACAGGAGAATTTGCAGAGCATTGGAGCGATAAACCTTCGGGCTCTTGAAGTTTATGATGAAGTCAAGAAAGAGTATGATGGAGTAAAAGAAAAGACAGATGTTTTGGAAAAGGAAAAGTTAGAGATTTTGAAAATAATTGAGGAGATTGACAAGAAAAAGAAAAAGACATTTATGAGGGCATTTAATGCAGTAAACACTTTGTTTTCTGAAAATTTTGCTAAGCTTTCTGCTAAGGGGCTGGCTTATTTAGAGATTGAAAACCAAGAGGATATTTTTGCAGGAGGCATTAATATTGTTGTTAAGATGGCAAAGGGAAAATATTTTGATGTGACTTCTTTGTCTGGAGGCGAGCAAACACTGGTTGCTCTGTCTTTGCTTTTTGCAATTCAGGAATATAGGCCATACCAATTTTATATTCTGGATGAGATTGATGCTGCACTGGATAAAAGAAATTCAGAGAGGCTTGCGGCTTTGTTGAATCAGTATATGAAATCAGGACAGTACATAGTTGTTACCCATAATGACGCAGTTATAGTGAACTCAAATGTTTTATATGGGGTGAGCATGCACGAAGGGGTTTCAAAGGTTTTGAGTTTGGAAGTTGGAAGTATTAAGCCCGAACAGCTTGCGGAAATGAAGGAGGATAAGAATTTAGTTGAGGGAGCAAAAGATGAATTAAGGCAAGAAGATAAGCTATTGGAAAATGAGACCCAGAAACTTCTTGCAGATAATTCTGGCGAGAAAGTTGGAGAAGTTTGAATTTGTTGATTGATGCATTTGATTACATTAAAAAACCTTATTTGTTATAGTTGTCTGAGCTATTATTAATAATCTGCTGAAAAGTCAGCGCCGGTTTGCTCTGCTCTCCAAATTTAAACTTCGAGAAAACGAAATATTTAAATTCCCCCTTTTTTCTTATTTTACTATTGCAGGAAAGAAAAATGGGAATATTTAATGACGATTTTGGAGAAGACCCCTTTGAGAGCATAATGCGGGATTTTTTTGGCCATGGTTTTGGTAGAAAGAGGGGGAGAAGAGGAACCATAATCAGAGGAGAAGAGGAAGACAGGAACATAGATTTTATTGAAACAAAAGAAAAAGTTTTCATTGTTTTTGAATTGCCAGGATTTGACGAGAAAGATGTTAGTGTTGGAGTTGACAAGAGAGAACTTGAAATTAGAGCCAAGAAATCCGACGGAGAGAAAATGCAAAGTTATTTGTTGCAGAAATTAAAAGGAGGAATTCATTTTAGAAGAAAATTGCCTGATTTTATTAATCCAAAAAAATTTGATTATACTATGAGGAATGGTATTTTAGAGATAACATTTGAGAAGGAGAAATAAAATGAAAAATGAATTAGGTCAAGAAATAAGTAGCAAAAAAATAAGAGATATAGCTAGAAAAATCAGAAATCTCGGAGAAGAAGGTATTGATGAATTTTATTATTTAATTGGTTGGGTCGATGAAGAAAGACATGATAATAAATCTTTACCACAATGGAGAATTAAAAAAATAAAAGAAGACCAAAAATTTGCTGAAGAGTCTGTTAGAAATTTGTTAATGGAGTCTGATAAAAATCAAATTAATAAAAATTTAACTAAATTTTTAAGGCGGTTTAAAAAATGGCCACTGAAAAAAAATCAATTAATTTAGAAGTTGCAGAATCATTGCAAGAAGATATTGATAAGGGTTTAGCTAGAATTCCTTCTAATGTTATGGATTCTCTTGGTTTGGTTTCTGGGGACGTAGTGGAAATAAAGGGCAAATCAAGCACCATAGCAAAAGCAATTAGATCAATGCAAAAAGGTAATAAAAAAGAAATTATAAGACTTGATGGTTCAATAAGGTCCGCTGCAGGAGCGTCAATTGGAGAGATAGTTCAAGTTGCTAAAGTATACATTGGGGAGGCGGAAAGTATTATACTGTCTCCAACACAAGAAGTTAGATTTAGTGATGATCCTACAGAATATTTTCATACAAAATTGCTGCATCGGGCTTTGGGTGTGAATCAGAAAGTTGTTATAGACGTTTTCGGCACAAGATTAGGATACATTGTAACAAAAACAACGCCGAAAGGCTATGTGATTATAACGCCATCAACAAGAATTGTTGTTGCTGAAGAATCTTACAGCGGAGAGTTGAAAGCAACGGGAGTTTCCTATGAAGATGTTGGAGGTTTGAAAAATGAGATAGAGCTGATAAGAGAAATGGTCGAACTGCCGATGAAGCATCCCGAAGTTTTTCAGAAACTTGGTGTTGGAGCGCCGAAGGGAGTTTTATTAACAGGGCCACCGGGAACTGGAAAGACACTTTTAGCAAAGGCCGTTGCAAATGAAACAGATTCTGCCTTTTTTTATATTGGGGGGCCAGAGATAGTTTCCAAATATTACGGAGAATCTGAAAAACACTTGAGAGATATTTTTCAAAAGGCAGAAAAAAATTCTCCTTCAATTGTTTTTATCGATGAAATTGATTCTATTGCTCCTAAAAGAAGCGAAGGGACAGATCAGACAGAGAAAAGAATAGTTGCACAATTATTGACATTGATGGATGGCTTGAAGTCAAGAGGGCAAGTTGTGGTGATGGCTGCAACAAACAGGCCAGAAGACATTGATGAAGCGTTAAGAAGGCCGGGCAGGTTTGACAGGGAAATCAGAATTAATCCGCCGGATGAAATTGGAAGAAAGGAAATTTTGCAGATTCATACAAGAGGGATGCCTCTTGATAAGGATGTTAATTTTGACGAAATCGCGCGAAGGACGATTGGTTATACAGGAGCCGATATTTCTATTCTTTGCAAGGAGGCGGCTTTGAAGTCGATAAAACCTTATTTTAATGAACTTAAAAATTTACAGGAAAAAGTTCCGACACAGATTTTGGACAAGATAAAAGTGAGCAGGAACAATTTTATAGATGCCATGAAGATAGTGGAACCATCGGCTATGCGAGAAGTTTTAATTAACAAACCAAATGTTAGTTGGGATGATATTGGTGGTTTAGAAGATATCAAAGAAAAATTAAGAGAGTTAGTTGAATTGCCTTTAATAAGGCCTGATTTGTTTGTTAAGGCAGGGATAAAACCTGCAAAAGGAGTTTTAATCAGCGGATCGCCGGGAACTGGAAAGACATTGTTAGCTAAAGCCGTTGCTACAGAATCAAATGCAAACTTTATTTCTGTTAAAGGCCCAGAGTTAATAAGCAAATGGGTTGGGGAAAGCGAGAAGCATGTAAGAGAAATTTTTAAGAAAGCAAGACAAGTATCTCCAGCAATAATTTTTTTCGATGAATTCGATAGTATTTCACAGCATCGGGGTTCAAGCTTGAGCGATGCGACAGAGAGAGTTGTTAATCAGTTACTTACCGAACTTGACGGAATTGAAGAACTTGAAAAAGTTATTGTTATTGCTGCGACAAATAGGAGAGACTTAATTGATCCAGCATTATTAAGACCTGGAAGAATTGATGCCGTAATTGAAATTCCTATTCCTGACAAGGAAACAAGAAGGAAAATTTTTGAAGTTCATACAGGGGAAATGCCTCTTGATAAAAATGTAAAAATAGAGGGTTATGCTGATAAAACAGACGGTTGGACAGGAGCAGACATAGCGGCAATATGCAGAACAGCAGGACTAAACGCTATTAAAGGATTTTATAAGATAAAAAAGGCAGAAGAAAAGTTAAGTGTTACAAAAGAAGATTTTGAATTTGCGTTTAATGAAGTTAGCAAGGCGATTGGGAAATTAGGAAGGAAGAAATGAAATTTAATCCGATAATATAACCTGGCTTTGTCGCATCTTAAAATTAAAATTTCTTCACTCATACTGTTTTGACAGTTGCACCTTTTCTATGGTTTTTTGGTTGTTTTGGGTTGAGCTATAAAAATTTTTGAAAAATTAAGTGAATATCCGAAGTTTTCCAAAAGAAATAATGGAAAAAATGATCCATTTTTTCAAAAGCCCAACTATTTGTCAATTTCGTGCAAGTTTTTTAGTAACTTTTTGATTTTATCGAATATAAATCCATAAAAAATGTGTCAAATTTTATTTAGCTGACGAAGTCAGGATATAAGAACCGACTTGAGAAATGTCAAGAACCGCCCACTAAATCGGACGGCGCTTTTGGTTCTTGAGCACACTCAAGATTTGCTTTTACTTCATCAAAAACTAAACTGAGAAGTTTACGTAAAAAGCAAATCTTGATGTATTCAAAGATCTATTGATGAAATTTTTAATCGATTTGAAAATTACACTTCATTTAGAAATTCTTCCTTTGTTATTTTGGCCTGTCTTAATATCCCAACTTTTTAGTGCTTTGTCAGACGAAAGAAGGGGAAGTTTCATTTTATTGAGATATTTTTATCGGAATTTCAGTTCTATATATTTTGGGTATCATTAATCCTGCACCATTTTTAAAATCAGATTCGCTTATCCCAAGTTTATCTAATACTTCTTCCTCCATTCCTGCTTCCCGAGCACTTTCAACATATAATTCAACTGCCTCCTTTATGTTTTCAATCGCTTCTTCGATTATTTCACCCTGGCTAGCCACATCTAACTCCGTACAAATTACACTATAACCCTCCATTTTGTTCTTTTTTTATCGTAACGTTTAATACAATTTCTTTTTTCATTGTCTAAGTAAAGTTTTCAATTATATAAAAGTTTGTTTTTTATCAAAAACAGTGTGAACTACCACCCGCTAAAGCGGGTGGCGTCGCACCGAGTTAAAATTGTCCAAGATTAGCTTGGTAAATTTCATAGTCTAAATTATTCCAATGTTTGTCTTGGCTGTATTTTATGTAATACTCGACTGCTTCTGTCGTCGTTGCGCCGATGCTTCTGCAAAAATATCCTTCACTCCAAAATTTGTCGCCCCACAAATAATACTTGAAAAGTTTCCAAAGATTTTTTCTCATAAAATTCAAAATCTGGAAAAGCTACGGCATATTTTCCATTTTTTTGTCTCATTCTTTTAATTATTTGACCTAAAGAAGCGACAAACCATTCTTGCTTTTGGGCATTCATGCTTGGTTTCTTTCTCGGGTAACCCTTTACTTCGATAAACCAATATCTTCTTGTCTTGTTGTTCCAAGCCTCAATATCAACTCCATGTCTCCTATAGGTTTCTGGCATAATCTTAAAAACCTTTTGATTTAACCCATTCAATCATGACTTTTTCTACATTCTTTTCATCATACCAAAACTGGTCATACATTTTATTTCCCCTCGCACCACTCACAGCATTTATCCGGACAATTGTCATTTAATAACTTTATTGCTTTCTCAAATATCTTTTCTGCGTTCTTTACGTCTATATTCCTTCTCGTTAAAATTGAGTCAAAAATTACTTCGCCAGTTTCCATAACTTCTTTTGGAACATAAAATAACAAAAAAGCGTAATTTTCTGTTTGATATTTATTTTTTCTCAATAGGAAATTGTAAATATCCAATTGGTTCTGATAATGGTCTGCTGTGTTTTCTTTCAAAGCAAAACCTCTTGTTTTGTAATCAAGAACAATTAATTTCTTTCCGCTCACGAGAATGTTATCAACTGCTCCGAATAAAATATTTCCATCTTCATCTTCCCATCTTATGCCTTTCAGATTATTTCTCCATTCTTTCAGAAGCTCTTTACTATCAAATAATTTCAACCCCTTTGTGTGATGATGATTTTTTATTTCTGGTGGTAATTCTCCTTTATCTCTAAATTTATCAAAGTGTGTTTTTAATATTCCGTCCATTCCAGACGGAAGAGAAGGGAAAATTCCACTTGGTCTTTTCCATTTCTTATGTTTGTCCAACCAGAAACAGCGGGGGCATTCTTCCATTAGCGATAAACTTGAAGGAGAGAGTTTGAATGTCATTTTATAATGTTGCGGAAAGATTCCCTAATAAAACTTGCCCCTCATAGTTATTCCATAACGCCTCAGCAATAGCCAGAGATTCTGGGTCAGCCTTTCTTAGCACTTTGTTCATGTTTTTTAATATGGCTCTTTTTGAAGCCGAGTGTGCCTCCTCTGCAGTTTTACCCTTAATTATTGCTGTGGGGGCGGTATTAGAAGGTTCAAGAAATATTGGAGCCACTTTATCTTTACCAGGATTTCCCTCCCAAGTTATATCGCAATAAAACTGAAAAGGTAATTCATATCCAATGAAACAACCTTCTTTATTGTTTTTCATAGCTACTTTTCCTAAAGAGAATGCAGAATCACAGGCACGAGCATATGTTATTCTTTCTGTCAGAATTTCTTCATTGGTGCCTTCTTCCACTAATGGTTGGTTTGCATATCCATAAATTGCTTGTGTAGTTCCATGACCATTTAAAACTAATAATTTATATCCAATATTTTTAACTATTTTCTCAAAATTATCTTTCTTCACTTCTTTATCTTTTAATTGTTTACAAGGAAGATTATTATTTTCTGCTTCATCAATAATTTGTTTTGAAAAATAAGCAAGATACTCTGTAACAACATCGTGGCGAGGCAGCGTTATAATTAATCCCTTTTTCATTCTATAGAGATTAGTTCTTTAGTAAGATGACCGCTTGCTTGAGCACGAAGAAATCTTAATTGAGATTTTACAATTTTTCTTCCTATTTCATCTCCTTTCTTTATATGTTCTATCATTTCCTCTTTTGACATGCTTCCATAAGAACCTATAGAAAGGCGAAGATTTGAAGGCACTTGCGCTTCTATTCTTGCTATAGCTAATTTTTTCATTGCTTCAGTAATATCCTCTCCTTTAGAATCTTTTTTTTCTTTCATATTATATCATTCTCTTCCAATGCTTTTAAAATTTTCTTTCCTAGAGAAGTATCATCTTTTATTTCCAAATATGCAGTATTCCATGTATATGTTTTATCATCAACCAATGCAATAATATCGTTTCTTAAATTTTCAGGAATGTTCGCAAAGATACGAAGAAATTTAGCCCTCTTTTCATTATTCATGATATAAGCAAGAGGAAATGATTTATATATGTTATTGTAATAAAGTTAATTAATCTTAATTTTTTATTTCCTTGATTACAAGAATAGGAAACCCGGCATTGCCCGAAGACCATACCGGGGACTTAATGTTATTCTTAGTGGTTTTGGGTATAAAAGCGTTTTGGTTTGCCATTTTATCTTGTAGCTATTGCTGTTAGAACTCCTGCAATTATAAGAGCTATTAATCCTGCAAAAAATCTCGGAAAAAATCCTACAACACCCACTGCATGAGCGAACGATTCACTAAACCAAAATAAAATTCCGATTAATACTAATATTACGTCTCCAATTATTATAAATCCTTTATTATCTAACATAGAAATGCGAAATATCATTTTTATTTAAATCTGTGTTAACAAAATTGGTTACAAATTGGTCAACTGGAATTCTGAATAATCCGCCATCTTCAAATTTTAATAGGTTCTTATCAATATTTTTTATGTTGCTTAAAGCATGATAAACCTTGATTTCTTTAAAATTAGTTAAAACAGCAAACTTTATCTTTCTGTGATATGCATAGGAAACTGCTTGTCTGCCTTCTTCTTTAGTTAACGAGACATTTGGGCGCTTAGTTTCAATAACCAAAACTTCTTCATTACCAATCTTTAATATATAATCTGCTCTTCCTTTCAGAACTCTTTGTTCCTTTATTATATCTGCTCTATTCCAATCTAAAATTTCCATAAAAAGTGGCCCTATATAGTTAAACTTCAAATTTTCCTCGTTATGGTCGGCATGTTTAGGGAAATCTGTAATTAGTTTTTTTAACTTTTCCTTTGCTTCTTCCTTATTCATAAAAAGCTTTAGTTTTTTAGGATTATAAACTTTTCATTAAATAATAGAGATTAACAGAACTTTTTTAATTTTTTGGTTTTCATCACTTGAAAAAAGATACTGAAAATTTTTTTAATTTTATCGACGGAAAAAAATTGAGTGCAGAAATATTTAAATATGGTTTTTGTTTAAGGGAGCAGTAAAACACAATAAATTGTGTCGAAAAGACGAGAAAAACACAAGATATTGTGGTTAAAATGAAAAATATGAGGACACATGCTATGCCCTTACTGCCAGCACAAGCAAACAAAGGTAATTGACAAAAGAAATGTAGAGGGGCTTTCAAGGAGAAGGCGCGAGTGCCTGAAATGTGAGAGGAGATTCAACACAAGAGAAATTATTGAAAGAGCAGAGTTAAAGGTTGTCAAAAAGGATGGCAGAAGGGAAAACTTTGACTACGAAAAAATAAAAAGAGGCATAGCTAGGGCTTGTGAAAAACGGCCCGTCAGCCAAGAACAGATTGACAAAATGATAATGAGAATAGAGGAAAAATTGCGCAAAAAGGGGAAGGAGGTTAGCACAAGAATCGTAGGAGATCTTGCTTCTAATGAAATAAAAAAAGTTGATAAGGTAGCTTATATAAGGTTTGCCTCTGTTTACAAGGAATTTGGCGAGATTGATGATTTTAAAAAGGAAATAAAGGAGCTTTTAGGAAAATGATAATAAATGTACTAGGAAAAACGTTGAGACAAATAGAGGAAAGAAAAAAATTGTGTAATTAAGGAAATATAGATTATATAATATTCATTAAATAAATAAGAGGTGATGAAAATGACACGAAAAGAAACAAGGCAAAAATATGAATTATATAATAAATATGGTACGGAATGGAATAATGAAGATAGTTTCGATAATTTTCACAAAAATAGTAGAACATATACAAAAAAGAGGTAAAAAAATGGAGATAAATATTGACTTAAGAGAGAAGAAGATTATTATAACAAACAGAGGCATTATTAATAATTATTATATCATTAAGCACATAAAAATATAAATAATCACGATTAAAAATCATGCTTGATAGGAAATAAAAAAGAGACAAAATGATAAAAGAGGATATTAATGGCAGCGGATTGAACGGGAATGGAAACCATGATGAGAAAAAGTTTTTTAGAATAATAAAACCAGAATTAAATGGGGGGATTATAAAAGTTGAAAGATATTTCACAAAGCATGAGAAAAGTCCTTTTGAGTATGATATTTTTGGAAATAAAATAAGCTGGGTTTCGGAAGAAGTTAATGTTACAGATGATATGGGAAAAGTTGTTTTTAAACAGCCGAATGTAATGAGACCTGATTTTTGGTCGCCGCTGGCAATAAAGGTTGTGGCCAGCAGATATTTTTGGGGAGATCAGGCCAAGGGAGAGAGGGAAAATTCTGTCGAGCAATTGATAGGAAGGATTGCGCGTTATATCGGCAGGCAAGCATTAAGACAGGGATACTTCAATGAAGAAGAGGCAAACATTTTGAGAGAGGAGATTGCTGCGATTTGTTTGAATCAACTTGCTGTTTTTAATTCTCCTGTTTGGTTTAACGCGGGAATTTGGGAATACAACAAAGAGGCCGGAGGGGTTGCGTATTATATTTGGGATAAAGAAACAGGCAAGATTATTAAAGCTGAAAAAGGGATGGACAGGCCACAGTGTTCTGCTTGCTTTATTCAGAGTATAGAAGATGACATGGACTCTATAATGGCTGTGCAGGTTGCAGAAGCTAATTTGTTTAAGGCAGGAAGCGGAACAGGAACAAACAGATCTCCTTTAAGGAGCTCCAAAGAGAGATTGACTGGCGGAGGCAAAGCTTCTGGGCCTGTAAGTTTTATGAAAGGCTATGACGCATATGCTGGAATAATAAAGTCTGGAGGAAAAACAAGAAGGGCTGCAAAAATGGAAATTTTGAATGTTGATCATCCTGATATAATTGATTTTATTGAGGCAAAACAAAAAGAAGAGAAAAAGGCATGGGCATTAATTGAGCAAGGCTATGGGGGGGGAATGAACGGAGAAGCATACAATAGTGTTTTTTTCCAAAATTGTAATATGTCTATAAGAGTTTCCGATGAATTCATGGTTGCAGCAAAAAAAGATTTGCCCTGGCATACAAAGTATGTTAAAACAAAACAAATTTGTGAGACATTTAAAGCAAGAGATATATTGCGCAAGATAGCGGAGGGAACATGGCTTTGCGGGGATCCTGGAATACAGTGCGACACGATAATTAATGATTATAACACCTGCAAAAATTCTGGAAGGATAAACGCCAGCAATCCCTGCAGCGAGTATTTATTTCTTGATGATACTGCATGCAATTTGGCTTCTATAAATTTGATGAAGTTTCTTACCCCAGAAGGAAATTTTGATGTTGAGAAATTTAAGAAGGTTGTGAAGTATTTTGTTATTGCAATGGAATTGATTGTTGACGGTGCAAGTTATCCCACTGAAAAAGTTGCCGAAAGGTCTCACATGTTCAGAACGCTTGGCTTGGGCTATGCAAACCTTGGCGCTTTGCTGATGTCTCTTGGACTACCTTATGATTCAGAGGCAGGGAGAGCAGTTGCAGCGGCGATAACTGCAATAATGTGCGGCGAGGCATATAAGGTTTCTGCAGAGCTTGCAAGTTTGGTCGGTTCATTTCCAGGATTTATGGAAAATAAAGAATCGATGTTGGGGGTTATAAAAATACACAGAGAGTATGTTAAGAAAATTGACGTTGAGAAAATACCAGTTGACTTGCGCGACTTGGTTAATGTTGCGTGGGATTCATGGAGCGAGGCTTTGGAGTTGGGAGAAAAATATGGATTTAGAAATGCGCAGGCAACAGTAATTGCTCCTACAGGGACAATAGCGTTTATGATGGATTGTGATACAACCGGGATGGAGCCCGATATTGCGCTGGTTAAATACAAGGTCTTGTCAGGTGGAGGAATGTTGAAGATTGTTAACAGGTCTGTGCCATTGGCACTGCATAAGCTTGGTTACAGCGAAAATCAGATTAGAGAGGCAATTGAGCATATAGATAAAAATGACAGAATTGAAGGGGCGCCGAATATAAAAGAAGAGCATTTGGCTGTTTTTGATTGTGCCTTTAAACCAGCAAAAGGAAGGAGATTTATTCAATACAAAGCACATATTGATATGCTGGCTGTAACACAACCGTTCATTTCTGGGGCAATCAGCAAGACAATTAACATGCCGGAAGATTCAACGATTGAAGACATCATGAATGCCTACATTTATGCTTGGGAAAGGGGACTGAAGGCAGTGGCAATTTATAGGGAAAACAGTAAGAGAAGCCAACCATTAAATACAAGGAAAACGGAAGGGGAAATTGTCAAGAAAGACAAAGAAGAGAGGATAGTTTTGAAAAGCGAGAGAAAGAAACTTCCGCAAACAAGAAAATCATTGACACACAAGTTTGATATTTCAGGGCATGAAGGGTATATTACAGTTGGATTGTATGACGAAGGAAAACCTGGAGAGATTTTTGTTACAATGCACAAGCAAGGCTCGACTATTAGGGGACTGATAGATGCGTGGGCAACTTCTGTTTCTTTGAACTTGCAATATGGGGTTTCTGTCAGTAATTTATTCAGCAAATTTAGGCATCAAAAGTTTGAACCGGCAGGGTTTGTTAAGAATGTAGATGTAGAAGAGGGCGTAAAAATCAGCCCGATAAGAACAGCCTCGTCAATCGTTGATTATGTTTCCCAGTTTATGCTTAATAATTTTGGAGAAGGGACTGGAAAACCGAAGCTAGAAATTGATTTAAACGCAAAAGAATTTGAGCAGCAAGCATCGTTGCGCGATTTTAAAGTTGAAGAAGACTCTGGGACAAGTGAGGGAATTGTTTGTTCTTTGTGCGGTGGTCCTGCAAAAAGAATTGGGAACTGCCAGATTATGTGCATGAGTTGCAACCAAGTTATGAGGAATGGGTGTGGGGAATGATACTATTCAGGATCTAGATATTGTCTACTTAAAGGGATAAATATCTAAGATATTTTACAGATATGTAAAGGAGGTAAAATATCCATGAAATGTCCTAAATGCAAAGGAAAAGATATTTCTAAAAGAGGCAAAAGATATAACAAACTAAGTGTTTTGACTTTCCAAGATTGTTTTATCGTCGGTAATGAATAAGAATTGATAAAAAAGTTAATCACTACATATTATTATCATAACATTTGTCGTCGTTAGATTAATAAAAATACCTTATTTTTTAGTCACTATGCTAAATTTTTATCGTCAATATCTTTTATGAAAAAAATAGAAAAATGTTACTTTGTGGAAGTCAGGTAATAACTGTCCCGTATGGTTAGCCATATTGGGACTTCTTTTTATAAATATTCTCTATTGTATAAATTATTTTAAATATGGCTTCGTAAGATAAATTATGAAAAAAGAATGGTTATTGGTTTTGGTTATAGTTTTTGTAGTTATTGCGAGTTTAATTAGTGTTTACCCTGCTGAGGTTGGAGAGAATATTATGGTTAAAGAACCAAAAACTACTAACGAAGAAAAGCAAGATTATGCTCCTAATGAAGTTCTTGTTAAATTTAAAGAAGGAGTTTTATCAGAAAAAATAGAAGAAATCTTTAATGAGTTTAATTTAACAAAAATAAGTGAAATTAAAAAGCTTAAGATTAATAGATTAAAAGTCCCTTCTGGAACCATTATTCAAGAAACAATAAATAGACTTGAAAAAAATCCTTCTGTTGAATTTGCTGAGCCAAACTATTATGTCTACACCTCTTTTGTTCCTAATGATCCGTTTTATTGTTTGCAGTGGCATTTAGATGATAGTTTAAAATGGGATCCTGTAAATGAGATTTGTACTACAGAAAGCAACCCCCATGGAGGGATTCATATGGAATCTGCCTGGGATGTTACAACTGGAAATACTAGTGTAATGGTGGCTGTTCTTGACACGGGTGTTGCTTATGAACGGTTTTCAGATCCAAATCCTGCAAATTGTTATAATAGGATTGGCCAATTAAAGAAATGCCCTGGCTCAACAATTGATGAATACTATCAAGCCCCTGACCTTGCCAATACTATTTTCTTAATAATAACCGGTTCTGATTTAGTTAACAGTGATAATCATCCTAACGACGATGAAAGTCATGGTACTCATGTTACCGGCACAGTTGCCCAGAGCACTAATAACAATCTTGGAGTAGCAGGCGTAGCTTTTAATACAGCCGTCATGCCAATTAAAGTTTTAGACGCTAAAGGCAACGGGCTCTCTAGTGTAGTTGGTGATGGAATTTTACTTGCTGCCGACAATGGAGCAAAGATAATTAGTATGAGTTTAGGTAGCAGTTCTCCTTCTTCAACCATAGAAAGCGCAGTTAATTATGCATATAATAATGGTGTAACTGTTATTGCTGCTTGTGGAAATGGTGGGAGTGGGGGCGGGTGTGATTATCCGGCTGCTTTTTCAAATGTAATTTCTGTTGGCGCTACTCAGTATGATAAAACTAAAGCTCCTTATTCAAATTTTGGCTCAAACCTTGATTTAGTGGCTCCCGGAGGAAACACAGGAGTTGATCAAAATGGTGATGGTTATGCAGATGGAGTTTTACAACAAACATTTGGGTCTAATGTTAATACATCAGATTTCGCTTATTGGTTTTTTCAGGGAACATCTATGGCAACACCCCATGTTTCAGGAGTTGCAGCTTTGCTTTTAGCTTTAAATTCTTCATTAACTCCGGATGATATAAGAAATATTTTAACATCAACTGCTGACGATTTAGGAGCTACTGGTAGAGACAATACTTATGGTTGGGGTTTAGTAAATGCCTCTGCTGCAGTAAATAATGTTATACCTTCAAGCGACTTCATTTCAATAACTTTATTTGATTATCCAATAGATTTTTCAAACAAAGATCCAGGCACAATAGATAATCCGGGAATAGGAAATCCGCACACAGTAAGAATAGACCCAGAATCAACAGTTAATGTTGATTTATATCAAAAAGGAGATGACTTTTCTGGAAATCCCTCTGTTTTAGGGATAGAAAATATGTCATGGCTTGACTCAAATAACTCATTAAATTCTTATGTTATGTCTAAAAATTATAACAACAATATATCAAATATTTTACCAGGAACAAATGTAAGTGTATATTACTGGCTTGATATTCCTCAAGGTCAGACAGGAGGGGATTATAATACAACAATCTTCATAAAAGCAGTAAAAATAGGAACATCTCCATAAAACTTAAAAGTATATAATAAAACACAAATAAATTTAAATATGATATTAACTGAAAATGTATAGAGGTTAAGATGGAAAAGAGAAGTTTAATTTTGTTGGGGTTTTTAGTATTTGGATTAATACTTGGAATTACAGGAATTGTTTTTGCGGCAACTAGTCAATCTACAACGGCATCAGTGAGTGTTAATGAATTTCTTTCAGTAACTTTAAGTAATGCCCCTATTAATTTCCCGAACATGGATCCTGGCCAGACATCAAATGCAAGTGTTGGAAATGGATTTCCATTAACAGCTACAATTGGCTCTGAAACAAATGTAAATGTTAATGTAACAACTAAAGCCGATCAGACAAACTTCATTTCTGGAAGCAATAATCTTTCAGTAAGTAATATGGAATGGTCAACAAATTCAAGTTTCCCAGGAACAGATTATTCAACTTCAGCTGCAACTGTATGTAAGGGTATAAGTGCTAGTAGTACTTGTAACATATATCATCAATTAAATGTTCCATCTGGACAAGCAGCAGGCGCTTATACTGTTGGAGTCACGGTGTCTGCACTAAAATCTTAGTTCTTCCAGCACAATAAAACATTTAAAGTTGTTTTCTTAGAGAAAATAATGGATAAAAAAACAATTATTATAGTTTTTACTATCTTTTTCTTTTTTATAATTTATCTTCCATTAATAAATGCTGCTTGCTCTTTAGGAGCAAATCCTTTAAAAATGGAAGCAGGAGCAAAACCAGGACAAGAGGTTGTTGGAGCCTGGAATCTGTACAATCTATATGGAGACAGAACAACTCATGTTAAAGTTGAAAAAACACAAGGCCCTGATTGGAAAATAACGTTTGATCCTTTATTACATCAAGCAAGTTATGAGGTTTCTGGTGAAATACAAACAATTGAAGAAAATATAGCAATTGAAAAAAGTTCTATTGTTTTAGAAATTCCTGAAAATCTTCCTCAAGAAATGGATTATGTAAAACATCCAAATCAAGAGGGATATATTCTTGTTAAACCTATAGATATTTATATAACAATTCCAGAAAATGCAAAAATAGGGCAAAATTATGAATTTGTGTTTGAGGCTGAAGGAAATTGTTTTTTAGAAGCAGGAGCTGCAGTTCCTGGAATAGCAACCCAGCTTGAGTTTAATGTAAAGCCAACAACAGAATTTTATGAGAAACCGATAACTCCTGTAGATGAAGAAATAAAAGAAAAAAATGAAACAACAAATCCGATAAGTGTTGGAGGAGGAATAACGGGCGGGGCAATTGGAGTTAGAGAGGTTGCAACTGGGGCTTTGTTGTTAACAGCACTTATTTTAATCATAGTTGTTTTTATCTTAGTATCTATAGTAAAAAATAAAAAAACAAAGAGGAAATAATCTTCCCTTCAATATGAGAATGAAAAAAGAAGCGATGATTTTTATTATATGTAGTGTTTTAGTGTCGACCATTTTACCTCCAGCTGAATCTAAACAAATACCAACTACTGCAAGTGTGCAAGTAAATAGAATTTATGCTCTTTCCCTTGATATTAATATTCTAAATAAAAAAATATCTCCTGGGGAAAATCTGAGTGTTTTTATGGATCTTAATAAGAGTGATTTATCAAATATAAAAAATGAGATAGAAGTTGATTTGAATTACGAAATAATCAGACGTGGAGAAATAATTGAGGAAGGCTTTTTAAAATTAATTAATATCACTAATGAAAAAGAAGAAATACTTACAATACCAATATCTCAAGATTTAAAAGGAGCTTATTCACTAAAGATAATTGCATCAAACCCTCAATCATATACAAGTGAGGATAAAGACAAATTTGTAGTTAAAGGAAAATCGGAGACGCCTTCTTTTTTAAAATATGATTTTTTATTTCTATTAAAGAATAAAATGCCTTTTTATAAATTCGTCTATTAAGATCAGAACATCCGCAGGATGTTCTTATATAAGATATTTCCGTCTAGTTAAAGGAAGAAAATAAGTAGGCATTGCTTATTCCCAAGAATGACTCTTTTCTTAGGAACGCTACTTATTTTCAGTCTTTGTCCATTTTCTGGACATTTTAGTCATAGCTATTAAAAACTCTTCAAATGAAAAATCCTCTTTGTAAAAACATGTCCATTTTGTAAACCACTTTTAATTTCACTTTTAGGGCTTTCAGGATCAATTGCTATCTTAAAATTTGGTCTAGTTTTGGCGTTTGTTAGCACACTTCTGTTACTTGGTTCAATATATCTCACATTGAAAAGCATTTCAAAACGAAATTGTTGTCAATAAAATTTCTGCGTAGCAGACTATCTATCCGAAGGATAGGAACTCCCCCTAATAAAATATAAAAATTTGGGAGAGCGAAGGCGAACCTTTTATCCATTGTTATACAAAGTGCGAAGCATTTTGTTGGTTTTCTCGTTGGTCGGATAAAAGAAGTTTTTCTCTTTTGTCGTTAGACAAAAGCAAAATGTCCGAAGGACTGCGGGCAATCTCTCACTATCTCTGGGTGGGCGAGCATTTGCATTTTAGTAATTAAAAATACAAATTGGAAATGCAAATGCGAGTTACAAAGAAAAATTAAAGGAAGTAAGAGAGCATGAAGTTAGAAAAGTTTTACAGATATACAGACACGCACCTCTTTTAGAAGATCACTTAGAGAGATACAGACATGACGAGCGCAGCGAAACGCTTAAAAACCTCATATTCTTGTAATAATCATAAACCCCCCAGGATTGCACTGCAAACCTGGGTTTCAATTTTTAATTAAGTTTATTAAGTTCTAGAATTCTAAGTTCTTAATGTTGAAAAAAAATAATCAGACAGAAAGAATTATTTTTTTTATTGATGGAAATAATTTGTATCATATTGTAAAAAGAATGTTGCCTTCTAAAAGACAAATAGAGTTTAACTTTAGAAAATTTGCAGATTTTCTTGCAGAAGGCAGAAAATTGGTTAACGTTTATTATTACACTGCTCCATTGGATAAAAGTTATGACGAAGAAGGTTATATGAAACAACAAAAATTCTTTGACTTGTTACAAAGAATTCCAGATTTCAAACTCGTTTTATGCAGAATGCAAAAAGTAAAGATTGATGGAAAAATAGTTTATCAGGTAAAAGAAGATGACATTCATCTTGCTGTTGATATGGTTAAACTTGCTTACAAAAACACTTATGACACAGCAGTTTTAGTTTCTTCAGATGGTGATTTTGTTCCGGCAGTTTTAGCGGTTAAAGAAATTGGAAAAAACGTAGAAAACATTGGTTTTGAAAATGTTTTTTCATATCATCTAAAACAAGAATGCGACCGATTTAGAAAATTGAGCAAAAAAGAGGTCGCGCAATTTTTCTAGCCGAGCGGAGCGAGGTTCTCAGGGGTTCGGAATTAGACATAACGTCAGGGATAAAAGAAGTTTTCGGAGCGTAGCGGAAGAAAAATTTGGGTGAGCAAGTGCAACGCAGCGAACCGCCTAATTCTTGTTTGCCGACCCGAATGGAGCGAAGCGGAGTGAGAGCGCAGCGTGGTCGGAGTGAGCGAAGCGAACGGAGAAGTTTTCTTACTGCCGAAAATCACGATTGGTGCCGTAGTTTTTTCTTACTGCTATAAGATAACTGCCGAAGACAGATTATATTTTAGTCGTGGGTGGTCGGGGGTTTGGTGGCGGGAATCTGAAAGTTTCCTTTAGAATATTGAGGAGCCCGCCATTATCATTTCATTTCACAAGCATCATTAACATAAATTACAAATGGAATGCCCAGTAAATCTTGCCTTATAGGAGTTTCATCATTTTGAAACTCTTGAGCTTTGGCGTCCATTTCTTCAGGAATTAAAGTCCATTTTTGTTCTTGATTTGACCATGTGTTTATTTTTTCTATCATGCAATTTGAGAAAATATCTTTTGGAGATTTACCAATCATCCAAGCACCAATACTAATAAAGTTTGCATTCTTGGACAATTTTTTTCCTGGATTAGTGCCATCAAATTTTAATTTTAAATTGCATGGTTCTTTTGAATAAAAGAAACCCCCACCATTAGATACGAATGAGTTTCCGCTTTGGGCATAATTTACTAATTGTAAATATTTATCATAATAAATTTTCCATGCCTCATAATCTGGTCTTCCTCCAGTAATCTGTTGTCCAGTAGGTGAAGTCATATCAGAGGGGTCTGCCCAACCAAAATACTTTGCTTCTGTTGGATCCCAAATAAATGTAGCTAAAATTTGTTCTAAACCGCATCTATTTTCTATATTTCTATCTTCATTTATTTGTCCAGATAAACTAAAAGGAACAAAATTCCATCCTTGAACAAAGTTATAAGTTGCTTTGTTTGTTGAAGATTCAAAAGTTCTTGATTCAGAATTTAAAACAAAATTGCTTTGTGCAATTACAAATGAAGGAATAAGCAAGCAGACAATACAAGCAAATAAAATATTCTTTTTCATTTTTTCACCTATGGTAAACTTGGGGGTGCGATGGCTACGCATTTTGAATTTATACAATCATAAAAACTTCCACAATCGAATGGAACATTACAAGACTTCTCGTTTGTCGGATTTGTGTTAGAATTTGTTTGATTATTTGGATTTACTGGAATATTTGGAGATTTATTAAACACAAATATTCCAACAATAACTAGGATAAGAATTATCGCTAATATTCCAATAATAAGTTTTAGGTTTGCCATAATTAAAAACTATAAATCACACTCCTATTTAAAGGCTTTTATGGCTTCTGTTTTAGTTGAAGTTTAGGCGGGCTCCGAACAATCTAGGGGAGCGTGCTTTGTGAATTGCACTTAACGTATGCGATTATCTGAAGTTCTGCGTAGCAGAATTTGGGGATTTTTCGCAGGAAAATCCCAGATAATCGCTGTTAAATGCCCTGAACGGAACGAAGTGGAGCGAAAGTCCGCAGGACGTGGTTCGAGCGTTAGCGA
>JACPHA010000017.1 GCA_016188825.1 Candidatus Pacearchaeota archaeon
GATAAAAATTAAAAAATCCGAAAATTAATTTCTATCACTATAATTTCTAAAACTCAGGTTATTATGTAGAGGACTTTGAATAACCCCTGTTTCTTTGCTTTTTTCAAAGTCCTTCTTAGAGGGTTTTGAAAGTTTTTAGGGTTTTTCAAAACCTTCTATAGATAATTCTTTTGATTGGAGTAGTTTTTGGAGAATTATCCATCACGGGAATTCTGGACAAAAATTTATCCCAATTACCACAATTTATGATAGTTATAAGGTTATCAATAATCTGTTAAGGAGTTGGCTCTGACTTCCACTAATCACCCAAATTTTTATAATCTTAAAAATGCTTTAGGTGTGATGGAAGAGAGATATTTTTTCTATGCTGATAATTTCAAAATATTGCTCGAGGAAAAATCACACGACGTTTTATTTTTGGCGCCGTGTGAAATCCATTTATCAAAGAGAGCATTTTATGATTCAATAGCAAAAAAAGTTGAAGATCTTGGAAAAACCATCTTTTTACCTTATAAAAACATAGAAAATCTAAACGGCGCGGCAGCGGTCATCTGCCCAACAGAGTTAATAATTTGTTATTCAGGAATTCAGTGCCCCGTTGCAAGAGCCCTCGCCCACATAGGAATTAGACACGGAGTTTCTCTAATTTACTTTCACGATTCTAATATCGGCGCTTCCAGAGATTTCTGGCCAGCAATTACTCTGACAAAAACCATTGAATTTTCAGATGAAGAGGAAGCAATTGAAAGAATCGAGCATTCCGTTAAGGATTTTTTCAGCAAAATAAACCGAATGCGCGCGCCGGCTCAAAAAAGTTAATCTTTTAAACAACTCTGCATTAGGATTATTATAAAAACAAAAAAATGAGTGAAAAATTTAATGCAAAATCAACAGATAATTACCATCAAAAAGCAATTATCAGGAAAATTACAAGAAACGTCCCAATAGTGAAAGGAGATTCTAGAATTTATGAAGTTAAACAGTATGTTACAAAAAACTCTAAAAAATTTAAAGAAATGGATTATATTTATGTTATAAACAAAGATAAAAAATTAGTTGGCGTCTTTTCTCTTAAAGATTTATTTATTTTTTCCGATGAAAAAAAAGCTTCTGAAGTTTGCAAGATAAAAGATTTGATAACTGTTAATCCGGAAACACATCAAAAAAAGGCAGCGCATTTAGCAATGAAAAATGGCCTTAAAGCTTTGCCAGTTGTATCAAAAGACAACACTTTTCTTGGAGCAATTCCCCATGAAATAATTCTCTCAATTATTCATAGAGAAGGCAGAGAAGAAATTTTGCAAATGTCTGGAATACACAAATCTCACGCAGACTTTGACGATATTTTAACAATCCCAATTCTTCAAGCATTTAAGCATAGAGTTCTTTGGCTCGTTATGGGTTTATTCGGAGGAATTCTGGCTGCCGCAATAATTGGTTATTTCGAAAAAACTCTCGAGAGCAATCTTGTGCTTGCCTCCTTCATCCCTCTAGTAGTTTACATGGCCGATGCCGTCGGGGCACAAATAGAAGCCTTTGTTATACGAGACTTTGCTTTAAATGAAAAATTAAATTATTCGAGATATTTTATAAAACACTTCTTGCTTGTTTTAATGATAGCAGTTTTTATCGGCGTAGTTTTCTTGCCAGTAGGTTTTCTGTTTAGCACTGGGCATCATGTTTCTTTTGTTATTAGCATTGCTTTGTTCTTTGCAATTATTTCTGCTGTTTTCACTGGGCTGATAATTCCCTATATCTTAATTAAATTAAAGCAAGATCCTGCAAATGCGTCAGGCCCAATAGCAACAATAATCCAGGATATTTTAAGCGTGATTATTTATTTTGTAATTGCTTCATGGCTTCTCTAAAGCCTATCACGTTATAATTATAGCGCAGGGCATAAAAATTTAACCGTTGCTTTTATGCCCTGCGAATATACAGCAAGGAAACGCGGTAAAAAATTAATAGCTTGTGGTATATATAGTAAAATATATTAAAAATTCCTCGTATTCCAATAGTTATGGACAATTGCATTGCTTATGTGACATTTATTTGCAATTGTACAGACAGAGAATTGCAAAAAACAGGAGACATATCCTATGCAATTCTCTGTATATGACATATTATTTTATCTTTTACTACAGCATAATTGCCGTTGCATTTAAATATATCTTTTATTAATTAATATTTATGAAAGAAAAAAACTTTAAGAGCATCATTGTACAGGGATATGTAGGGATGCTGTTCCTGCTGATTATGATGACCGTCTCTGATTTGACACTAGCCGGCCTGTCTCAAAATTTTGATCTTCTGCAGAACGATCCCGGTACTGTCGGATTATGGATGACTGCTGTAATACTCTGCATTAATGTTTTAATCCAAATCGCCATTAGAACATTTGATGGCAAAAAATTCAGACAGAGTATTTATGTGGTGAGCATAATTTATATGCTGCTTTTTGTTGCACACCAGATTTTCCATTTTGCTGCTGGCGATGGAGTAACTATCGATTTAATGTATGATATTACTCATCATGTTATTGGTGTTTGGGTAATCATTTATGCTAGAAAATGGGCTAAACTAGAAGAATAAAAGATAAAATAATACACTAAAGCCGCGCTGCGCTCTCAGTCCACTTCATTGCAGAAAAACTTCGTATATCCCTATCTTTATCAAAGTAAAGTTTAAGAAAGATTTAATAATCTCTTTCTTTTTATTCAGATAATAAAATAATCAAAAAGAGGTAAAAATGACGTCGTTTGAAGCAACTTCTGCAACAAAAGTATCTCTCCAAGAAGTTAAAAAAGTCACAGAAGTAATTGACGCAATAAAACATGAAGTAAGAAAAGTTTTTTTTGGCCACGAAGCCGTTGTAGAATCATTAATCAGAGCAGTATTATGCGATGGGCACATCTTGCTTGAAGGTATTCCAGGAATTGCCAAAACACTTGTAATAAAAGCAATTGCTGCTGCAAGCGGTTGCACATCAAATAGAATCCAGTTTACAGTTGATTTATTGCCTACTGATATTACTGGCCTGACTACCTACGATCCCAATCGTGGCTTTGAAGTCGTAAAGGGCCCAATATTTGCAAACTTTATCGTCGCGGACGAAATAAACAGAAGCCCCCCTAAAACGCAGTCAGCTTTGATTGAAGCAATGCAGGAAAAACAAGTCACAATAGGAAAGACAACTTTCAAATTGTCCTTGCCATTTTTTGTCATGGCAAATGAAAACCCCTTAGAAACAGAAGGAGTTTATACTCTGCCAGAAGCACAAGTTGATAGATTTTTATTCAAAGTTGTTTTTGACTACCCAGAGCCAGACGACGAAAAAAAAGTCATGGAAGAAAATGTCACATTCAAAAAATTCGAGGACGTTGATATCAGAGCAGTTGTTTCGCCCAAGAAAATAATTGACATGCAGCAATTAACTCATAAAATCTACTTAGACGAAAAAATAAAACAATATATCATTGATATTGTGACAAAAACCAGAAAAAAAGATTTCAAATATGGAGAATTTATCGAACTTGGCGGCTCACCAAGAGCAAGTATAGCATTGTACATCGCGTCAAAATCAGAAGCTTTGTTGCGTGGCAGAAATTATGTAATTCCGAAAGATGTTGATAAAGTTATATACGATATTTTAAGGCACAGAATAATTTTATCTTATCGTGCGCAGGCAGAGGGAGTTGACAGCGCCAAGATTATTAATGAAATCTTGAAGAGCGTTAAGGCGCCATGAAAAAAATGCTAAAAATAAAATTATTATATATGTTAATTTGTATAGTAATTTTGCTTACTGGAGTTTCTTTTGTTATGGGGCAAGAAATTGTTCCAGATAATTTTCCAAAAAAGACAACAGAGTCAGAATCCTCTGTAGCCAAATTGATATTTTTTATGTCTGTCTTAATTTTAGCAATAATAGTTATTTTCTTTTTTTTATTAAGAAATAAAGGTAATTCTATTTGGAAGGGAGCGTTTATTGGGGGGTTATACGTGTTGATTCCTTCTTTACTATCCATCCATACTTTATTTACTCGTGGCGGGTTAGGGGACCCGGGACCATTTTGGCCTTTTATGCTTCTTCCTTTCTTGCCATTAGGAATAACTCTGATTGTTTCTGGTATGATCTCCTGGTTAATATCTCAGTTATCTTCTAATTATTACATATCAAATGTGTCAATGATTATTGTAAATTTTATTCTATGGATCTTAATAGGCACCCTTATTGGATGGTTGATTAAGAAAAATAGAGAAAAAAAGGAATATGTAATAATCTGGATTTGTAGTATCTTAGGGCTACTCTTTGGAGGAGGCACGGGTTACTTAT
Source organism: Candidatus Pacearchaeota archaeon (assembly GCA_016188825.1). Lineage (GTDB taxonomy): Archaea > Nanobdellota > Nanobdellia > Pacearchaeales > GW2011-AR1 > UBA73. Next base: position 4,337 of record JACPHA010000017.1, read on the forward strand.
ATTTTTCTTCTAGTTCCATATTCGGTCTTGTATTTTCTATACTGCTTGGTACATTAATCGGTACAATTATTGGATTTATAATTAAAAAATTAGGTAGAAGAAATGAAAAATAAAGCGGTTTGGACCGGTGGGATTGTTGGAGCTATTTTAGCTATTCCTTTTTTATTTGGATTATTTTTCTTAGAAGAAGGAATCTATACAAACAACGATGGTATTTGCCCCTATCATAAAGTTGAAAGTCAAATGTCGCTCCCTCCTACACCTGGGGATGAAGATAGAGAAGCAAAAACCATATGTGAAAACAGAATAAAACGCGGTATTCCTGAAGGAGAGATTCGTGGGGGAGGGTTTACTTGTATTGATGGAATTTATTATCAAACTAATTATCATTGTATAACTAAAACCATTGGGTTTATTGAATCTGAGGCGGGCGGCATAATTATTGTATGGATATTTTTGGCAGAATTTTATGGGATTATATTTGGAGGATTAATAGGGAGTTTGATAGGATTTACAATTAAAAAATTTGGCAGAAAGAAATGAATAAAACATTTAAATAAACATTCCTGTTTGTATAGTAAAAGAGGCTGGTTGTTTGCATTACTAAATGGTTGAAGAAAAAAAAAGATCCTTAAGTGTTGATATTGGCGGAAGCATAACGGAGTTTCAGGCGGTCATGAAAGAATTTCTTTTGAGAAACAAACTCTACAAAATTTTAATTAGAGGCAAGGGTTTGGAATTTGAATCATTTAGAAATTATGCTCCAGATGACGATGCGACGGCAATTGATTGGAAAGCGAGCAAGCGCGCAAATACTCTTCTTGTTAAGCAGTACAGAGAGGAAAGAAATTTGAAAATAGTTTTTATTGTTGATATGAGCGAAAACATGGTCTTTGGCTCAACACAAAAATTAAAATGCGAATACGCTGCAGAAGTTGTGGCTTCATTCGCCCATTTAATAATAACCTCTGGCGATAAGGCCGGATTAATAGTCTTCAGCGATTATGTGCGTGACTATTTAAAGCCCGGCGGCGGCCTAAAGCACTTTCATCGGCTAGTTTCTTTGCTGACAAACCCATTCAATTATGGCAAATACTCTAATTTGCATAAGGCATTTGATTTCGCTATTAACTATTTGCACAAAGACATTATTTCAGTCGTCATTGTCTCTGATTTTATTAATTTTAATGAAGCTTTAGTAAAACCTTTATCATTAATAGCAAACAAGTTTGAAACAGTTGCCCTGATGATACGCGACCCGCTTGATGTTACTCTCCCCCAAGTTTCCGGAGAAGTGGTTGTTGAAGATTCCAGAACAGGACAGCAGTTGTTAATTAATCCAAAAATTGCAAAGGAAGCATATGAGCAGATTGCGCGTCAAAGAGAAAGGATAATTAGAGAAGAATGTTTAAAGCACAATGTTGATTTATTAGAAATGATGACAGACCATAAATTCGTTCCAACGCTTTCGGCTTTTCTAAAAGGGAGGGTAAAAAAAGTTGTTTATAAGAAATAAAAATGATTAATTCCAATTCTTCATCGCTTAAACCATATAATTCTTGAAGAAACATCATTTCCTAATCACCTTAATAATAGTCAATACAACGGTGCAAATTATCAAAATCAACAATATAATTATGAAGATTTAATTAATAATTTTGATTGGTCTTCGGTTGAACCAATAACGCCCCTACAACGACAAAACATAGAACTATTTAGATTATTTTGGTATACGGCACAAAAAACACAGTATTGGGCAAGTGATGATGTTGATGGCAATAAGGCAACGAATCGTGAAAATTTATAAAGAATGTTTACTATGTTAATGTGTACACAAAAAGATGGTAGAAGAAAAGAAAGTTAAAGGAAAGAGGAAGTAAAAATGAACTATATAAAAACCTTTCAAAAATATAAATTTCGCATAATTTTAAGTCTTGTTCTTCTAATTTCTACCATTTACCTAACAATTCTTAACTTGAGCTGGACACTGAAAGTTTATCGCCCCCATTACTCTGAATATATATCCGAAATGATTGGAGATATGTTAATGCCAACTCTTTTTAATTTCTTTCTAGTTGTTGTGTTCTTTTTCTTAGGATGGCTGTTTGACAAACGTAAGCACAAGGCCGCCACAATCTTTCTATTTGTCATCATAGGTTTTATTCCATTTTTTAGTCCTTTGGCTTCTACGACGGCGGATTTTAATCCGTTAGCGTTGCCATGGCTAATTGGGCTTTTATTTCCTAAAAGTTTTCAAGAGGGACATCCTCCAGCATTTATTTTTATTGCCCCCTTCATATGGATAGCAATAGGGATAATTTTGACAATAATTTTTTTTTATCTAGAAAAAAAGAGGAAAGGAGATGATAGTTAAAAGAATATGCTTATCAATTATCTCTGTGTTTTTCTTAATCCTTTTTAGTTCAACAATAGATGCTTATTCAGTGGGCAATAGTTCAGAGGTTCACCAGTACCTAACAAACGAATCTTCTGTTTCGTGGGATTTAACACCATATGAGATAAAAGCAAATCTCGGGAATAGTTTACAGACTTACAATGACGATGACAATTTTGATACGGGGGACGGGATTATAACTGGAAGTGCAGAGGAAGATTACGGGAGTACTCCTTTACGTCATTTCTGGCAACCAGACGATCCTAATAGCGGAGAGTACGATAATGGACTATTTCTAAATCCAAGTTCTTATGAAATAGCAATGCAACTTTGGATAGAACAGGTTATTCCGAACTATTTAGTAGGAAATACTGAAGAATCCTATTATTGGTTAGGTCGAGTTGCTCATTTATTAGAAGACTCTGCACAACCCGCCCATACTCACCTAGATGCTCATTGTGGATTCTTTTTCTGTGGAGGTACTTCAATCTTAGAGGATTATACGGGAAGTAATTTTACTCGACTTAGAAATACTTCAAGTTGGCAAGGAGAAAGTTTAGAGCCATATAATTATGAAGATTTAATTTCTAATTTTGATTGGTCAACTGTAGAACCAACTTCTCCATTACAAAAACAAAACATAGAACTATTTAGATTATTTTGGTATACTGCACAAAAAACACAGTATTGGGCAAGTGATGATGTTGATGGCAACATTATTTATAGAAATTTAAGTAATAATATACAAAATTGGCAATGCAGCGGCACAGGAAGTTTGAATTTGTGGGCCAACGAGAGCTATACATCTTGTTCAAATTTTATTAATAGATCTTCTGACTTGAATATCAGCAGTGTTGAGAAAGAAGCGAACGCCACCATCCCGCATGCGATGAAAGCCACCGCAGGATTATATAGACTATTTTGGGATGCGGTTCAGATTGATTGGAGAGGATTTCAACACGATAATAGAAGAACAGGGCATACTATAGCAAAAGGAGACATAACATCTGCAACGAAAAAACTGGTTTGGAATTCTTCGGGAACGCCAGCAACTGATTTTTTTGATAGCCCAACAATCGCCGATATTGATGGAAATTTGGATGAGGGTATGGAGTTGATTGTAGGAACAGAAAATGCAGCAGGCACAGAGGGAAGAGTCTATGCCTTAGACGGAAGAACAAATACACAGCTATGGTCGTTTAACGATTCTAGTGCCACACATGCAGTATCTATCGATGATATTGACAATGACGGAAAAAAGGAAATATTAGTAACAGACAGAAAAGGAGTTACATGGGCCTTAAATAGCAGCAACGGAAAAGCAATTTGGAATTACAGTCTTCCCTCGAATCAGGCGTGGGCCAATGTTATTGAAGATATAGATAACAAACCAGGTAAAGAGATCATTTTTAGCGAATTCAATGAAACAATTTTATTTGACAACCAAAATTATAATCCAATACAAGTAAGAGTGTATGCACTAGACAACAAAGGGAAAAAAATATGGGAGTCTCCAGCGATTGATAATGGAGCACAAGTTAATCCGGCAACAGCAAATCTTGATAATGATGTATACCCTGAAGTTGTTGTTACAACATATTTTAAAGTATATGTTTTTGATGGCAACAACGGAACTTTAAAATGGGATAAAGCTATAAATGAGATACATTCTGCTCCGACCATTGCCGATGTAGATAATGACAATAAATATGACATAATTGTTACTTCAATAAAGGATGGTTGCATAGATGTGTATAACACGAGTTGCTTTAATGCGATTTATGTTTTAGATGCTTCGTCAGGAAATATTAAATGGAGCAACAAAAGTTTGGATTATGGAGCTCTTGTTTCTGCTGCAGTTGCAAATTTGGATAATGATGACAATTTAGAAATTATTGTTGCTACTAATGACGGCCCGGATTATCATAACGCCCCAAATAAAAATATAGGAAACGGAAGTGTTTATGCTTTTGACGGAGCAACCGGAAATCAGCAATGGAAATTTACAGTTGGCGGTAAAGTTGAGAGTTCTCCGGCCATTGGAGATATAGATGGTGATCAGGAACTAGAGATAGTTTTTGGAGCTTATGATGGAAAAGTATACGCAATAGATGAAAATGGCAATCAAGAATGGACACAAAACATTGGAAGTTATATTTTTTCAAGTCCCGCAATAGGAGACTTAGACGGGGACGGAGTAGCAGAAATAGCAGTTAAGCATGCAGGAGGCATTGGAGAAAATGCCACCCAAACATATGGCGGAGGGATCCATAGAGGATACAATTTAATTAATATTTCAGGCAATGCTACTAGCCAAATCTGGCCTCCAGCAAATCAATCAGGAGGAGCTGCAGGAGAAGGCGAATCCTCTGTTTTAGACATAATTGGAGGTTTAAACAATAAGCCTTCCCTTAACAACTTAACTAATATAACTGCAAATAAAACAGATTTGATTAACCTAAATGCAACTGGACAAATTTGGGCTACAGATTCTGATAATGATACTCTGACATTTTATTATTCCTCCCCATTTAACTCTTCCGGACATTGGCAAACCACAAAAAATGATTCAGGGAATTATAGTATACTAGTGGAAGTGAGCGATGGAAATCTTAGCGATTGGCAAGTTATACGAGTTGAAGTAATAGATCGGCCTCCGACAATATCTACAAAACTCTTATGTAACGAAGCTCTCTGTACGAATAATGGAACATTCTATGATTATATTGATATAAACTGCTCTGGTTCGGTAGAAATGGACGGCGACGAAATTACATATTCAATTGATGCTTTATACATACATCCAACATCTGTAGAAAATTCTGTTAGTTCATTTATTAATTCTTTACCAATTGAAAACTTAACATTTACAGGTAATCAAAATAAAACAAAATATCTCCAGTTACCCAAATATGCCAATGTGACATATGCAAATTTAACATTAAAAGGATTTCCTTCGCTATATGTAAACTTAAGTGACGGTTCCGACGGAGAGTTGGTTTTTACTACAACTACTAAATCATATGGTAATCTTGTTGAAGGTAGAGATTATACAGTTTCTGGGAATACTTTATACTTAACGCTAGACCGTCTTTACAAATTTACTAATTTCACTTTGGGGAGCGGAACAACGTTAACCACAAACAACAATTCTGGAGTTGGAATGTTTATTAAAGTGAAAGACACAGCTACAATACAGGGAATGATTAATTTATCGGATAGGGTTGATAGAGGGCAAGGGGGAGGGAGCTTTACACTAGATAACGTTCAATATAATTTTCCTAACGTGGCGAACGGAGGAAGCGCTTTCTCTGGCCATAGTCAAGGAGGAGGATTTGGCGGAGGAGGCGATGGTGGATATGGTTATTGCAGTAGTTCTTCTCAGGGTTATGGCGGAAGTGGAGTTTCTGGAGGAACTCCTTTGGGTAGTGCAGGTTCAGGAGGGTCTTGTTCTAGCACATGCGCAAACAATGGCGGTTCTGCTACAGGAAAGAGTGCTGGAGGTGGCGGAGGAGCTTCTTCTTATAACAGTGGGGGTTGTAGTATTACAGCTCAAGGCGGCTCGGGCGGAAATTCTTATGGTTCAAACGGAGGAGACGGCAGCGGGAGCCATTCTGGCAGTTGCACTTATTGCCGGGATGGCGGAGGAGGAGGGGGAGCCGGAGGCATAGCTGGAAAGTCGGGCCTTCATTTTGTCTTAAAAACTAGACAATTAAACTTTGCAGGAGTTATAGATACATCCGGCACAAGTGGAGGAATAGGAGGAAACGGCGGTAAAAGAATAACTCAGAATGGGGAATTTGATTGCGGTGGTTATGGTGGCGGTGCTGGGGGTGGCGGCAACGCAGGGAACGTAGAGTTTGTCTATATTTCAATAGCTGATTCCGGTACTAAAATTATTAAGAAGGGTTTCGGTGGCGAGGGCGGAGATAGGTATTGCGTTTCTACAGGTTGGATGGATAGCGGAAATGACGGATCAGACGGATCAGAAGGTTCATATTCATTTACAAAATTTAATTTTCTTACCAACTCTTATCTTGAAATTGGAAATATAAGATTTATTACAGAGCTAACGAATAGTTCAACGAACGAAATAAATGGAACAGTTACAAACCTAAATAACGCATTTGATAATGATTGGGCTACACAAGCAAATTTTATCTCTGGGGATACTTCTTATTTAATAGAAAAGTGGACTATTACAGAAAGTGGTAATATAAATAATATTCAGTGGAAATTTAAAGTAGCTCCTTTTTGTGGTTTTGGAAGTGGTTCAGTTCGAGCTATAGCTTCTTGTTATGATTATACTTCTAATTCTTATATTCAATTACTCAATTTTTCTGGAAGTTGCGAAAATAAAACCATATCTATTCCAAACTCATGCATTCAAAGAGGAATTTCATCGGCTAATGTTTCTACGAGGATATATCAGGAATCAAATACCGAGGGAGCAACGGCAGGTTATTTTGAAAGTAGTATTTTTTATAATACTCCTATTTGGGCGATCGTAGGAGAATTTAATGGCGTAGATTTTCCAAATAAAACTAAACTTGTGACAGCAATAAATTCAGCTTTAAATAACGGTTCTTGTTCTTGTACAGGATGTATATTAGACGGAGATAATTGTTTAGTTCCTTTCTTATTCCATTCAGATACCGAGGGAAAACTTGAATATTCTTCTTTAAACATAACTTATCAAATACCAGCGAACGCATCTTTCTGGGACAACGTTGGTAATCATTCAGAATCCTCCTTTTTCCGCTGGAATATTAGTAATATAGCTAAGCAATCTGAAGTTGATTTAAAATGCAAAGCAGTAGATATAAAAGGAAGTAATAGCTTTTTGGGATATTATAACCCAAAGGTTAATCTGACTATCAGCAAAAATTCTCCACCAACAACGCCATCAAAAATCTTGTGCAACAATAATCTATGTATAAATAATGAAACATTTATTAATAACATTAAAATTAATTGCTCCGGATCTATTGATCCAGACGGAGATAATATAAATTATTCTATTGATTCTTTTTATGATCACGGGGTTTTAATCGAGATAAAATCAAACAGTTTTAATAATTCATTAGAATCGGAAGAACTGGTTTTTATGCAAAATGGAAATATATTAAGGCACTTATCTACTCCTAAAGATGCAAATATTACTCTTGCCAATATAAATATTAGTGGCTTGGCAATCAAGAGCATTGATGTAACAGAGAACATATCAAAATGGAATTATACAAATACAACAACGCTCTTCTCGCCAGCAAATTTCACAGACGGAAACTACTCAACTAGCTCTCAAAGCGATGGAAGTGCAACCGGAACATATGAATTTTACATAAATTACTCTCTTCCTATAATCTATGACATTTCTATAAATGATTCAAGATGCTTTGACACTCAAAACTGTCTTGTCATCATGGACGAGATAAATGTTTATTTATATAGTTATAATGGTTTTGGTGGATCAAGTGCTAGGTTACAAGTTCAATGTTATGATGGAGCACAGTGGATAACTGTAACAGACAGCAATAGTTGGGCATTTTATAATAGCATCTCAAGTACAAACCAATATCGTCCACAAGCTCCGAACGGAACATTTTATTATGATGCAGGTTACGGCGATTGTTATAGAAATGACTTCTCATTTTTTGCAACCAGCAAAACTTTGAGTTGTTCTGGAAGAACACCCTTTCCAATTCCCCGAGCATGTACTAATAGTAATAGTGTTTTGCAATTGAGATACATTGGTTCTACCTCATTTGGGGACCAGGCAACTCATAGGTTTACAGAAGAAAGTATATCTTATAATTCAACAAACTATCCTACAAATCCTTATATAGAAATTGGGACGCCAAACGGCGCACATGAATGGTCATATGAGGGTAAATTTAATTTATCAAATTTAAAGACTAATAATTTAGTTAATAGTATAAACTCCGCATTAAATAATAGCAAATGTAATTGTGGGGGTTGTGAGTCAGATGGTTATATTTGTAAAATCCCTTTCCTTTTCCATTCTGACACCGCCGGAATTTTAAAATATGGTGATATAAATATCAACTATACATCGAGATTTAAATGGGAAAATATTGGCAATCATTCAGAATATTCTTTCTTAAATTGGAATATCTCTAGCATAATTCAACAATCTGAAGTTGATTTAAGATGTAGAGCAATTGACCCAGCTGGAAGAAATATGTTTTCTAGCTATTATGAGCCTCCTATTAACTTAACAATAGGAGTTTTACCAAATGACACTCAAAAATTCATAATTCAAAACTCATCGGGAAACAAAGTTGCATGGTTGGGAAGCGAGGGAAACATTGTTTTGAAAGGAAATTGTAACAACCAAACAATATGCACCGCTCCAACAAATTCATTCAAAATTAAAAATGCTAGTGGAGATGTAAAAGCTTACATTGACTCTGCAACAGGAAACATGTGCATAGAAAGTTCGACATCTTGTCAGAATAGCGATGAGCAAACAAATTGTAATTCACCAAATCCTTCATTTATAATACAAAATCAAACTGGAAGCGAGGTTATAGTAATTGATAGAACAAATGGAAATCTATGTTTAACTGGAAAGGTATATGAAAATCAGGAGCCGATATAATGAGAAAGATAATAATCGCAATAGCAATTTTGAGTTTTATTATAGTCGGAATTGGTTTAGGTATTGGAAATGAAGTTATTGTAACCGAAGATACGAGTGATTTAGATTATCGGGCGTTGTCTAATGGTTTAGTTGAATATAGCTTTAGAGATGAGGGAGGACAAATTGGATTTTATATAGAAGGTGATTTAGGTTTAATCAGCACCAAGAAAAGTTATGATGAGTTTAATTGGACATGGGAAAAGCAAGGAAATCAACTAATAGGGAGAAATAATGATAATTTATTTAACTGGACTCAAACATGGAGCTTTGGAGAAAGAGGAACAAAGATAACTCACGAAATAAAAAACAATCTGGGTTTAGAATTAGTAAATCCTAAATTTTACTATGTTATCATTCCAGATACAGATAAATTTATTATAGAAAAAGAAAACAACCAAATTGATTTTTATGATTTTGAAATTGACTTTAATGATTTAGCAAAAAAATTAGATGAAGAAGGAAATTTATTAGAATCTGAGTTTAGAATTAAAAATATATTACTAATAGACGGAAAGATTATCGTAGAAGTCGAAGGAAATAATATTTTGAGTGGATTTTCAGTCACTTTAGACCCCGAGATAACACCTTATAAATCTCCAAGTGCATGCAACCAAGGAACACAACAATGGACAAACTGCAGTAATACATTTGTTTCGGACAATGCAAGAGCGAGTGAAACAACATTTAATGAAGTAATGCACGCCCATAATTTTAGTATTTTTGCAGAGGACGATTTTTCCACAATCCGAGTCAATGGGATTGAAATAAGCGTAGAAGCAAGAAGCGCACCGGGGTTCTGTGCTGCAGGAAGACAGGCGGACATATCGGTTGATTGGAATTATAACTTAGATGGGGGAGCAGGTCCAGAAACACGCTCAACGAATAGTTATATTAATACCTTTGGTTGCACAGAAACTACTTTGATTTATGGGGGATTAAGTGACCAATGGGGAGAGATATTGAGTTTATTTAATATTAACGATTTTAAAAATAATAACTTTGCAGTCAAGCTTAATTTTTCTGATGACCAAGGAGGAACTGGCGGCTCAGCAAACGTAGACCAAATACGAGTAAGATTAAACTATACTTTAATCTACGGAAATCCACCGAATATTAATTTAAATGCTCCCACAAACAATTCAGTCATAACAACAAGGAACGCTGTTCTTAATTGGAGCGTGAGTGATATAGAAAACAACACGATAAGAACAGATGTTTTCGGCTCAAGCGATTCAAATAAGATTAATGAAAGCGTTTTATTTAGGAATTATACACAAAGGGGTAATGGTACTATTCTTTTTGAACAGATTTTTAATTGGAGCGTTCCGCCATTAATTAAAGATAATAATACTGTTCTTATTTATCACCTTGATAACCAAACAATTTGGGGAGAAAATAATGACCCTGATGGCTTTATCAGAGATTTTTCTTTTTCTGGGAATGATGGAGAACCTTCTACATCAAATTCACAATTTAATCATACATTTGGAATTTTAGGGGGGGGAATGGAGTATTACAGTTCTGCTGGTATAGGCATAGCGGTAGCGGATGGCAATGGCACAAAATGGGGAAAATTATGCGTCAATGGATGTAGTTTCTCTGGATGGGGGAACAAGAAAACCGAATTGACGACTGCATTTATCATTTCAAGGTCTGACGGCTCAACAAAAGATTTTTTGAGGTTTGGTTATTCAGCCAATCGTTCAACTTTCAGCCTGACTGACGACGGCTCTGGATTATGCACAGTCACAGGAACTAATAACATTTTGTTTAATGAGTGGCATTTATATACAGGAACTTGGGAGAACTCAACAGGGAATTTATCAGTTTATTTGGACGGAAAGATTGAGAACTCTACAACCTGCTCCTTTACGAGTGTTAACGAAACTGCATGGGAAACCAAAGACCAACAAATATGGGTAAGTGATTGGGATGGAGCCGCAGGAAGGGCTTTCGTGGGAACGATTGATGAGATTGGAATTTGGAATAAAACTCTTACAAGTAAAGAAATTAATGAATTATATCAGCTAAAGCCAGATACAACTTATTATTGGAATATTAATGCAACCGATGGCAATTCAACTAATTTCAATGGAACAAGGCAGTTCAGGGTATCATCGTGCTTATATTCTGGTGGAAATTGGAACATCAAGAGAGAAGATAGTTGTGTTATTAATTCCAATATTAACGGAAATTCCGGGGCGAACATGACTGTTTCAGGAGCAGGAAACTTGACAATAAATTCAGTAGAGATAACAGGATTTTATGATTACATATTTAAGAAGGATTGTTCAGGAAATACTTGTGATGATTTTATTATTTCAGGAGGAAGTTTAGGATAAAAATGGCAGTCGAATTCACACACCCCAAATATCTTTTCCTTCTCGGAATTATTCCTCTGATAATCATAATCCATTTTATAGCTCTAAAGAGGAAAAGAATAAACGCATTAAAATTTGCAAATTTCGAGGCAATTGCCCGTGTTAAAGGAGTAGATTTAATTTCAAAAAACATTTTTATTTTAATCCTTACTGTAATAATTTCAATTCTTATTATTTTAGCATTATCGGGAATGAGTTATGAAAGGATTTTGCCTTCAAGTTCTTCTTCTTTTATGATTGCTATTGACAACTCAAAAAGCATGGAAGCCACAGACTTCCCACCAAGCAGACTTGAAGCAGCAAAAGAAACAGCCTCGCTTTTTGTAGACACTTTGCCTACAGGCACGAAAGTAGGAGTTGTTTCTTTTTCAGGCAACACATTTATTGAGGAAAGAATAACAGATGACAAAGAATTAATAAAACAAGCAATAAAAAAAATACCATTGAGTGCAATCGGAGGCACAGACCTAAACGACGCGATTGTGACCTCTTCCAACTTGCTTGAAGGAGAAGAAGCAAAGACAATTATCTTATTAAGCGACGGCAGAATTAACGTTGGCACTTTAGACGACGCAATTATTTACGCAAACAATGCCCATGTTATTGTCCACACAGTAGGCATAGGAACAACAGAAGGCGGTTTAACTTCTTTTGGTTTGTCAAAAGCAGACGAGGATTCTCTTAAAGGCATCGCGCTAAACACAAACGGGCGGTTCTTCAAGGCAGAAAACAAAGAAGAATTGGGGCGCACCCTAAGTGAAATAGTTGATCTCAAATTAAAAAAAGTTCCTTTAAACCTTGCCCCATATTTTATTCTGGCAGCTCTAGCAATTTTCATTTTCGAATATATATTATTTAATACACGTTATAAGGTATTGCCTTAATGGTTTCCAAACGGTTTCCATTTGGTTTCCATAAAAATCTTAAATACTAATAATTACTATGAATAATATGAAAATTTTAGCATTAATACTACTGATATCGCTAATAACAACGCCCCTAGCATTGGCCGAGAATGAATTAGAAGTAAATATACTATCTCCACAGCACTTGGCACAACTTAATACTACAAACATAACTTTGTCAGCAGAGATGAACAAAGCAGGAGAGATGTCATATAAATTAGACAATAATAATTTTAGTTTAGCATGCTCCAATTGTTCGAATTTTACTAAAGAATTAACATTAGAAAGCGGGCAACACACGATTCATGTCCTAGGCGAAGCAGATAACGAATCAAGAATAAGGGCTGTTTTATTCATTATTAATGGTTCTCAACAAGAAGAATTAGAAGTGACAATAAACTCCCCCAATAATTTACAGGTATTTAATACAACAAACATTATAATATCAGCACAAATGAATAAGGAAGGAACAATTTCTTACAAAATAGACAATGATAATTTTACCATGATTTGTGAGATTTGCTCCAATTTCACAAGAACAATAATGACAACAGGAGGAACGCATCAGCTTTTTATTATGGGCAATACAACAGACGAAACTAAAATAGTTTCAACATTTTTTGTCATAAATTTAACATCGTTAAATCCAGATAATTCTACAGAGAATAATCAAACGAATGCATCTGCTGGAGCAAGGTTTTCATTGGGATTTCATAAACTTCCAAAACAGTTTGCAAAAGGCGAAATATCAAGCGAAGAATTAACAGAGATAATTAGAAATAATAAATTAAATCCTGGCACAATAAATAGACTTGCAAAAACAGGCAAATTATCCCAAGAAAACATAGATGCAATAATAGAAACACAATTTCTTCCGCCCGGAATATTAAATAAACTTCTGGGTCTAATAGGCTTTGCGGGAAATAATCACTTGGAGGATTTTTTGAATAATACAAACTTGACAGATAAGCAATTATCAAAATTAATAGAAAAAAATGAAATACCGAAAAAAACCCTAAAAAAGCTAATCAATAAAGAATTAGGAGAAAACTCAATAAACTCTTTGGTAAGAAAATCAGATGAAAAACTTTTATTACTATTAATAAAAAAGCAAACTTTAACAAGCAGTAATATAAAAAATATAATACAAAACAACCCAACAGAAAAAATTTTCAATGAACTAATTAAAAATCAAATTTTATCTGAAGAGAATATCAATTCCATAATAGCTATAATAGATGCGGGTTTAAATCAAGAATTAGAGAAGCACCAAAAATTAACAAGAGAACAAAAATGGAGGTTAAATATAAAAGAGGAAAAACAAAAATTAACAGACAAAACAGTTCTAATAGGTTTACAAAAATCACCAAGGGAAGATCAAAAAAATAATGAAAAAGCTTCAAATCCAAACAAAGAAAATAACAAAATTAATCTGAAACATGGTAAAGAAAAGGACAAAGCAATCCAAAACAAAAAATAAAATTAGAAAGCTTTTTAATACTCATTAAAAAAAGATATATGATGAGAAAAATTATATTGTTGTTACTTCTACTTTCAACAGTATCTGCGCAAGAATTTGATTATTATAATTTGGAAATCTCATTAACATCCTCTGGTTTGGCTCACCAAAAAATAGAAAATATATTTATTCTTGATAAAGAAACAAATGACATATTGTTCTCAATAAACCAAGACATAGAAAATATAAAAGTTCCGCAAAACGAATTTACATTTACAGAGCAAGGAATCTTAATTCATAAAAATATAAAACCAGATGAGAAAAATTTAGTAGAGATAGAATTTGACACAAAAGATTTAGTTAAGCAATCAGGAAGCAACTTTATATTTTCCATGGATTTTTCTCTTCCATTCGTCTCTAAAAATACACAAATTAAATTAAACCTGCCCGAAGGTTTTATCTTGTCTGATATAGATCCACCCGCCTCTCCTAAACCAACAGTAATAGAAACAGACGGCAAAATTATTTCTTTAATATGGAAAAATCCGGAGGAAGAATCATTCATAGTCGTATATAAAAGAGGTTTTACCGATAAATCAGAATCTGCAATGCCAACCTATCTCGTTTTTATTGCATTATTAATTATAATTTTTACAGCGATTTTGTTTATGCTCACACAAAAAAGAAAAACAAGAGAATTTATATCAAGCACACTAAGCGAAAATGAAAATATCATATTAAATATAATAAGAAAAGAAAAAAACATTACTCAAAAAAAGATTGGTCAAATTACAGGATTTTCTAAGTCAAAACTATCAAAAATTATTAAGAGGCTAGAAGAAAAAAATATTTTAAAAAGAAAACCCTTCTTTAAAACAAATAAATTTGAATTATCAAAAAAGATGAAATAATATAGACTCACAGAAAATCTAAACAATCCCTATTCTTCCCTCGGCTTCTTGCGGCGTCACTGCTCTTCTTTTCGTCGCGATTTTCCTCTTAACCCTCTCTAAATTATCAACGCCTCCGATAAATCTATGATGTTCCGAATATTTTTCAATCTCATTTGTCTTTTCTTGCTCCCCAGTATTTTCAGTTTTCAGTTCTACAACACCCAAATACTGAATTGCTTTTTCAACTTCGTTTTTATCAAATCCTCCATCAATGAGTTTTTCCTTCAGCAGTTCAATTCCAATTCCTTTTCTTCTTCCTTCGTCAAGATAGCGCAAAATACTAAAGTTAACCGAGGGTTCTTTCTTTATGCTGTTCACGTAATCAACTGCGCGGATTATTTCATCCTTATTAAGTCCCTTTTTAATTAGTTTCTCAATAAGCAATTCAGTTTTCACTCCAAGCTTTTTTCCTTCAACAAGGTATCTGACAATATCATAATTTAATTCTCCTTTTTGTTCAGCCCTTTGCGGGATTTCTATCTTTGGTTTTATTGCTTCTTTCTTTTTCTCCTCCTCTTCAATCATAGACTCAATGTTTTCTAACAAATAATTTAATTTATCTCTATCAAGTGTTTCGCCCGAATACAGGGCCTCCTGCATTCTTTCACAAAATTCAACAGCTCTTTTGTCTTGTAATTTTTCTATCATGTCAGAATACTTCATTTGTTTTTCAATACCAAATTTCTCAGTGAAAAATTGCCTTGCCAAGTCATCAAGTGAAAAAAGAAATTGCTGCGGGTGCTGAATATTCTTTATGTATTCTATCTGTATCTTGAAAAAGTTTTCCTGCTCTTCTTTTTTCAAACCTATTCTTTTGCTCAATTTTCTCTCAATCATTGTAAGAGTGATTATTGCAATTAAAACAACTATCAATGCGCCGAGAAATATCGCTCCCGGAGTTAATATAGCATTCACCTCAACCATTTATAAACAACAAAACCCATGTATAAAAATCTTATTACTCGGAAAAAATGAAAATAAATCACGGAAAAAAAACAATAAGCGTAAAGGCAAAGAAACTTTCGGAACTAGGAAAATTCATTGGCCTAATGTTCAAATCGAAAAACACGGAAAACCTGTTGTTTGAGTTTAAAAATAAAAGGCTAATAAGCATTCATTCTCTTTTTGTTTTCTTTCATTTCTTGGCAATTTGGCTCGACGACAAAGATAACATAGTCGAATACAGGATAATAAAACCCTTCTCTTTTATTATAAAGCCAAAAAATCCAGCGAAGAAACTAATCGAAATTCCTTTTAATTCAAAAAATAAAAAAATCTTAAAAATATTCGTCGAAAAGGGAAAGATTTAAATATCTGTTGTGTTAAATTTAATTGAGAAAATAAAAAGGAGGTTAAAAATGGGAAAGATAATTGCAAAGCACGTAGTCAAGAGAAAGCCGCATCATCTTTATTATGTTGATGCACACGGAAATGTATGTGAAGCAAAAATGTCTCGTGGCGGCAGAAAAAAGAAAAAGAAAAGATAAAATATCATTAATTTTATTTTTATTTATTTTTTAAATTGATTTTGTTTATTTTATTAAATGTTTTGATATTAAAAATCTACTTAATGTCTAATATTCATGTCCGTGGTCAAATAAAACTTCCCAAGCATGTTTTTTGCCTACTTCCTTAACTGCTAAATCATTTACTTCTATTAAGCCAAATATTTTCTCACATAAACCCCCGCCCTCTAGAAACCACAAACCATAGTTTTTTAAGACAATTCTTTTTGCCTCTTCAAGACAGCCACAACAAAAATATTTATAAAAGGGTCCACTATCTTGCATTTCATTTTCTGGAAGATTTACTCTTGCAACATATTTTTTGTCCATTTTAATCTCTTTTCTAGTTTTTCCTTCGATAATAAATTCTCTTAATATAGTTTATAAATTGTCCTTTTTTAATAGATTTATGATATTAGGAATTGAATGCACCGCGCACACATTTGGTGTTGGAATCGTTAATAAAGGAAAAATATTGGCAAATGTTAGAGACATGTATGTGACTGAATTTGGCGGGATTGTACCGACGGAAAGTGCAAAACACCATAAAAATGTTGCTGAAAAGTTGTATCAAGAAGCAATAAAAACAGCCAGTATAAAAGAAAAAGAAATTTTAGCAATTGCTTTGTCAAATGCTCCGGGCCTTGCTCCCTGTCTTTTTGCCGGCCTTGATTTTGCAAAAGAAAAAGCAAAAAAACTAAAAGTAAAAATAATTCCAGTGAACCATTGCATCGCACATCTTGAAATCGGCAGAAGTGTCGGCTCTTCTGATCCTGTTTTGCTTTACGCTTCCGGCGCAAACACCCAAATAATTGCTTACGCTGCGGGAAAATACCGCGTCTTCGGCGAAACTCTTGACATCGGAGTTGGAAATTTCATTGACAAATTTGCAAGGCATCTCGGTCTTGGCTTTCCCGGAGGACCACAAATAGAACAGCTTGCAAGAAATGGAAAATATATTGAACTGCCTTATACAATAAAAGGTATGGATGTTTCATTTTCAGGATTGCAGACAAAATTGCAACAGTTGCATAAACAGGGTAAAAACGTCGAGGATTTAGCATTTTCATTGCAGGAAACAGCTTTTTCGATGTTGGTTGAAGCAGCAGAAAGAGCAATGGCCCACACAGGGAAAAATGAACTTGTCTTAGGCGGCGGCGTTGCTTGTAATTCCCGTCTGCAGGAAATGTGCAGAATAATGTGTAATGAGAGAAATGCAAAATTCTTCTGTCCTGAAAAACCTTTATTAGTTGACAACGCGGCAATGACTGCCTTCACCGGAGAAATCATGCATAACGCAGGAATTTCTTTTCCGCCAGAAAAAATTGAAATCAAGCCAAGAGAACGCACCGACGATGTTAAAGTTATTTGGAGGTAAAAATTCTATTGATAATAAATTCCAATCCTCTCGGAATTGTTTTTATCATTGCGTTTCCTAAGAGAACATAAGGATTATCATCAAATAATTCATATAAAGAATAAACAATTAGGCTTCCTTCAAAAGCCAAACCACTTAAAAAGCCCGTCGCAAAGTAAGGAGGATTATCAACAGGGCTTTTCTCGCCCATAGTATAATTCATTATCCTATCACCAAAACTTTCATCATTGTTAAATAGATTAGTGAAAACCAGACTATGCAAAAATCCCCTAGCCAAACTAACAACTTTATATTCGCTAGTTTCTTTTCTTTCAATTAACATTTTTTCGGATTTTTGTGACATTAAATGAATAAAAAACCAACATAAATAAATGTTTTTAAACTGCCCAACCATAATAACTATATGATTATCGTCCAAAAAAGAGGTCTTTCTAGTATAGTTGCTGTTGTCCTAATTGTTTTTTTAACAATTTCTTCTATTGCTCTTCTGTGGTCATTTTTGGGTGTTCAAATTTTTAGTTTTTCAGAGAGTATTCAAGAGCAATTTCGAAGAGTTACAACACCACCTCTTTCTTCCCCTGAACCGTACGAAGAAAGCACAAGCACAGAAAACAACACCTCTCCAATAAACACTTCCTGTCAATTAATTGGCGCGCAGTGGGATAGAAAAATTGCCCCTGAGGGCTCAGTTGTCGAAATGGCTGTTCTATCAAATGAAAGCTGTATAGGAAGAAATATTAACTTTGAAATATATGAAGATGATACTATAAACGATGATAAAATTTTAAATACCTCTATCCAAGCACTAATTCTATCAGATAAGCTAGCAATTGCGTCATGGCGCACTCAAAGGCCTTTTGACTATGGTAATCCAGAATTCTATTTCTGTGGAGCGCTTTCTGACAATCCTAATATTGAAATATGCAGCGAATTGTTAAAAGTAATTTCAGGCAATATTTGCTCTTATGAATTAAAAGTCCAGAATTCTGTGACTGTAGATGGAAAACGAATTACTTTATTAAATGTAGATTCAGAATTAACTATTTTATTAGATATTAACGGAACAAATGGCACAATATTAATTGGAAGAGCTTCAACAATAAATGGAGTGTTAATAGCAAATATAAATGCGACATATTCTTCAAACAATTCAGAGAAATCGGCATATATTGAGGTGATAGGTGAAGAATGCGGTGCTTTTTGCGGAGACAAAATAATACAAGAAAATCAAGAGACTTGTGACGGTAACCTTGAGATTTGTAACAACAACACAGGATACAAGAGATGTTTAAACGATTGTTCAGGTTTTGAACAAGAATGTGTTCCATTCCAATTATGCGGCGATGGCACCAGAGACATAGGAGAAGAATGCGATGATGGAAATTCAATTAATGGAGATGGCTGTAATTCAAACTGTGAAGTAGAATTTTGTGGGGATCTTATTTGTAATAATATGGAAACTTGTCGTTCTTGCTTGCAAGATTGCGGCAGATGCAATCAACCATTACCTGGACCATTTCCTGGACCAAGATGTGGAGATGGTAAGTGTGATCCGGATGAACTTAGGAGTTGCATACAAGATTGTATTAACTAGAAAAAACAGTACTTGCTTAGCTTTCTAAAGCTCCAACGATAAAAAATAGCCTATTTTCTGCTAATTTTCGTCTTTATGGACGATAACCACTTTACAAAGCTAAGGTAGAAACAAAAATCAAAAACATTTATAAACCAAGATTTTTAACAACTATTAACTAAACCGATGAAGTTTAACAGAGGTCAAAATGGACTTCTATATTATAGTAGAAAAAGCAAGAAAAACCGGTAAAATCGAGAAGGGAACGAACGAAGTTACAAAAGCAATAGAGCTGGGAACAGCAAAGTTAGTTTTGTACGCAAAAGACGTTGAGCCAAAGGAAATAATTTTGCATTTGCCAATGCTTTGCAAAGAAAAAAACATTCCCTGCCATGAAGTTGACTCAAAACAAAAGCTGGGGATTGCCGCAGGAATTTCTGTAAATGCTTCAGCAATCGCAGTTATCGACGCGGGCAGCGCAAAAGAAGATCTTGCTAAAATAAAAACAAGCGAATAAATAATTTAATAATTAAAATGGGCTCTAAAAAACCTCAGAGAATAAAGGAACAGACACAGCAGCAGGAAAGCACAATAAAAAAACTTAGTGAGGGCGGGGCAGTAAATGCTTTAGTAGAGCAAATAATCGGCAGAACCGGCGGCAGAGGAGAAGTCACGCAGGCAAAAGTAAAAGTTCTCGGTGGAAAAAATGAGGGAAAAAGTCTAAGAAGAAATATCAAGGGGCCCATAAGACTGGGAGATTATGTAACATTGAGAGAAACAGAAATTGAGGCCCGCAGAATAAAAACAAACCAGACCGCAAGAGGAGTTTGAGATGCCAACAAAATTAATTTCTTTATCGAAAGAGCAACAGGGGAGATGGATTGTAATTGATGAACCATTTATAGCAAGGAGAGAGACTTACCGTATTTATAATACCTTAAACAATTTAATAATTAAGTATTTTGGCCGCCAAGATGCAGAAGAATTACGCGGCAATTTTAAACTAAAACAAATCGACCCAGATGCACTTATAGAGTTAGAGAGGCTGGATGGTTCAAGAGGATATTTTTTTGTGCAAAGTAATCAACAGCGCAGATTAATTAACTCAGAATCAATAGTAAATGATGAAGAAAGGAGATTCAGGAAAGATGGAAAAAAAATAATTAGAAAATTTGTTGACTATGAAGAAGATATGGCTGGGGTTTATTGGAGAATTTAAGATGACAAAATGTTTTTTCTGCGGCAGAGATGAAAGACCATTCAAAGGAATTCACCTAATTAAAAATTCAGGAACAATAAACTATTTCTGCTCAAGCAAATGCAGAAAAAACGCTTTGAATCTGCATAGAGATAAAAGAAAAATTCATTGGACGCTGGCTTATCACGATTCCAGAAAAAAAGCTGGGGAAAAAGAGGAACCAAAGAAATCCCAAGAAAAAGAAAAACAAGAATAAAATTAATTAAATCTTAAAGTTAGGATACTCAGATGGCTTCAGTATTTCATCTCTTTTTGATTGTTTATATTTTTTAATAGTATAATCTCTTATTCTTCCAGGCACAAGAGCCAAAGGAAGTAAATATGGACGAGTAATCGAAGTTCCGAGAAGAATCCCCATAGCTATCGCAGAGGCTCCCATTGCTAAGTACTTAACTCCATCGTTAATTGAGTAATGTAACCATCTTGTTTCAAATTGTGCGTCTGGATCGTGAGTAAGAAGTTTATCAGTCAATATTTCAACAACCCTTTCGTGCATCGCATGTTCCGCTTGGTATTTTTCTAATTCTGGCAAATCTTCCTTAATAAAAGTATTTACAAAGTTTCTTCCAGTTTCAGCACGATACCGAAATATAACATAGTGCAATGCTTCATGAAATGTTATAGACTTAGTTTCTGGCTGAGTTCTGTCATTTGGAATTTCTATTATGCCTTCATATTCAGGATATTGCTTAAACTTTTCTTCAATATCTTCTTGTAATTTTTCATCTAAAGGTTTATGATTCTCTTTTACAACTATCTTCTTATTCGAAATTTTAGTCACGCAATGTGCCGCTAGAAAATATTTATCATGTAATCTTCTTTTTGTTGGCCTCAGAAAATCAAAAGGCATAAAAGAGGTTCTAAATCTCCACATAAAAGGATATTTTGGTTCGCGGGGAACAAGCTTAGGTCTTTTCTCATCAGCTGAATCTTTCACAGCCCTGTTAAAAGAGTTTCTATCTTCGAAGTAATCACCAGCTTCTTCAATATGATCTACAAAAGAATCATAATAGGTTTCTAAATCTTTTTCAGTTACTTTGGGTCTAACACCAAACGTAGATAAATCTAATAATACGTTATCTAATTTTATTTTTCCTTGTGATATTTTTATCATTTTCTTCTCCTAGCAAAATCCGCCATTGATATGGCATTTCTTAAATAATGCCAACCGCCATATGAATTTTTGGCTTTAAATAAAAAACTGTCTTTTGGTTGCTTAAATTCTTCATCAAATACATAATCTTTGTTTATGCTATATTTTCCATTTGTTCTGCTTACCATTCCTCTTTGTTCTAATAAACCCAATACTCTTTGATATTCTTCTCTCAATATTCTCTGAGATTCATCAGATGCGAAAATCCTTTTAATAGGTTTTATTCTCCAAGGTCTTTGGAATCCGTATCCCCAAAGATAATTATTTAGAGGGTCTAAAACCTCAAACTTTTCAATTCCGGCTTTTCTAAATCTAACTAACTCTCTTCTTACTAATTCTGATTTCATTCTATCAGAAATTTCCACACACTTCTCTTCGTTGTACAAATGAACCATTCTTAAATGACTATATGGATGCCCCGTTTCAAATAATTGCAAAGTAAATGGATGAATCAAATGAACACTGATATTTGGTCGCATTTCTACTGGTTTATCTCTCGAATTCTGAGAAGTTAAAGCTACCAAATCAATATCAGAATCTTTTCTATAATATCCATTTACAAAAGAACCATAGATATAAAGTGCTTCGACAGAATTCTCTTTTAGCACTCTATCAACACATCTTGAAAGACTTTTGTCCATTTTGTTACCTCCTTCTAACATTTCTTAATTCACTTTGAATATTATGATATTGTTCTTCATTCCAAATAGAATCCCCTAAAACAGTTAAAGCAATTCCGCCTTTAGTAAACCTATGACCTACAAATCCTCCATAACTTCCGTAGACTCTTTTATTATGCGGTAGAATATACTCTATTTCGCCCATTCTCTCTCCACCAGTATTAAAAATTAATTCAAATTTAGTGTTATATTTTGGTCCAGATTTTTTATAATCTCCTCCAGATGTTACTCTATTTTCATAAAGATCTTCTTCTTTTGGAGTTGTTTTTGGAGCGTTCTTAAAAGGAATTGTAGCAAATGCTAATGTTTTTCCAAGATCACTTTTAATTCCTTTAATAATAACTTGCCTCTCTAAAGTTCTACTAATTGCCTCTAAAATATTTTCAGTAGTTCTAACTCGCACATTAGTTCCTGCTGCTAAAAAACTTCTATAATCAATAGAATCTCCTCGCCATCTCATAAACCAAGGTTTTCTAACTCCTTTAAAATCTGATCCACTAAAACTATAAAGCCTTTTTAAATCATCAAATTGTTTTTTAGGAGGTTCTATTGGCTTTCCCGTTCTTTCCTTTAACTCGCTAACTTTATTGCCTCCTCCATGCCCTTCAGACTCCGCAACTTCCTGCACAAGATTTATCAATTCATCAACAGAACTATACCTTTTTGCAACATCTCTGGCCATTCCTTCCCTTAACACTGCGTCTAATCCTTTAAATTCTGGTTTAATTTCATCTAAGTTTTCAAAATCTCCTTCTGGTTTTATTCCAGTTAACAATTCATAACATAAAGAAGACAACTGAAAAACGTCTGTTCTTTCATCTGCATTGCCTTCCCATTGTTCAGGAGCCATATATCTTGGAGTTCCCTTTATTTTATCTTTATCAGCAGTTAGGGATAACGCCAGAGAATTAAGCATCGATGTATCTGCAAACTCTTTGCCTGCATATTTTAAATTCAAATCAACTAATTTTACATTTCCTTTCCCGTCTATTTTAAAATTGCTTGGTTTAACATCTCCCAAAACAATTCCTTTTTCGTGCAGTAATTTTATTGTTGAAGCAATTTGTAAAAAATATGACAAAGCATCTTTTGTGGGCATTCCTTTTTCCATTCTTTCTTCTAAACTATGCGGAATATATTCTGTTAAAAATCCCGGAGAATGTTCATCGTCAAAGTAAACAGCAAGAGCTGGAAAATGATCGTTGTCTATTTGCGACATTCTATTGATTAAATTTGTCTCTTCCTTTAGAAGTTTCAACAGCGATCTTGGCGCTTCGGGATTCAATGCTATAGCTCTTGCAAATGCTTCTTTGTTCAGTGTTTTATACGCAAATCTTGAATTTGTATGGAACTCCTCAACCAAAAGCACATCACAAAATCCACCACTGCCAATTTTATCAATTACCTTAAATCCTGCAACATAGCCTTCTAAACCTTCTGTTTGCGCTCCATCGCTACGCGTTTCCTGTAACGCAGGAATTTCTGCAGCTTTCCCTTCTTCAATTTTCCTTTCGGTTTGAATAATTTCCGCATTTGGTGCTGCCTCTATTCTATAATTTGAATCTTGTATCTTTTCTATATCTCCTTTCCGTCTTGCTTCTTCCATCTCTTTTAAAATTGCTATTTCATTTGCAGAAACTTCTTCTTTTTTTATCTTTCCCTCCAAATATCTCTCTTTTGTTCCCTCTCCTTGAACAACTTCTCTTTCCCTATAAACTATCTTTTCTTCTTCCATTTTTTCTTTAAGGCATTTACATAAATATCTTTTTCTGTGTTAGAACATATAAAACACCTTTATAAATCTTTCTAATTTGTTACTTTAAAGTTAATATAAAATAATAAAATCTTATTTCCTAATCCAATAAACAACAGTTCCCTCACTATTCACCATGCTCTTGCAATATTCTTTCAATCCAGAAAAATCTCTTTTTGCTATTAATTCCAACCCAGTTTTAGAAAACAAAGCATTTGTTAATCCGTCTGTATAAACCAGCACAACATCTCCTTCCCGCAATTTAATTCTTCCCTTTCTTATGTAATTCTCTGCTTCGTCTTCGCCAGTTAAAACACCAAAAGAAAATTTCTGCTTGGGCTTGTTTCTAAACATTCTTCTCATTATTAATCTGCCTTCAGGATGACTCCACCATTTATGCCTTTTCCCAATGCTATCGAGAAAACCCTGAACAAACTCTGCTTTTAAAACAAGAGCCCAGCGGCTTTCATCTGTTTTCCAATATTCATCTTCTGTTCTGAATTTTACCACGCCAAAAACATCAACAACAGCAACACCGCAGGAAGCAATAAATTGGTACTCTAAAATATCGCCTTTTACATGAGTAATTGCAGCAGTACATCCAGCTAAGTCATTTTTAAGCCAATCAGGATCCCGGATAACCACAATATTAAACTTTTTTATTTTTTTATTAGCTGAATATAAATCTCCGCTCTTTACCGCAATCTCCGCAGCTTTTTTTGCAATGCTCGGCTTTGGATAATTTTTAATCATTATTTTCTTGCCTTTTTCTGTATTCAAGTCAGGATAATTGTTCATAGGATCTCTGCTTACTCCATCTGCCACAGCCAAATATGCCCAATTTTTGCCTTCTCTTTTCTCAAACTTGTCTTCTGAAACAGCCCCCCATTTTCTCTTTCTGTCTTCAAGCAAAGTAAATCCTCCCATCATATTATACCAAGTGCTCAAAAACTTTTAAATCTTTCCATATTGAGATAAATCTGATTTATTCGTAATTTGTCGTCGATAAATTGGATTTTTAGGTAGAAAGGTTTTTAAATGAAAATTAATTAATTGGCTTGATAAAAAGTTCTCATGGACAATACAAAAGACAAAAAATCTGCATCAGCCAGCTATTCAGCAGAAAGCATCAAGGTTTTAGAAGGCCTAGAAGGAATCAGGCATCGCCCCGCGATGTATATCGGAAGCACGAGCAAGCAAGGCCTTCATCACTTAGTTTATGAAGTTGTTGACAATGCCGTTGATGAAGCAATGGGCGGCTACTGTGACAATATAGAAGTCACATTAAGCTCTGACGGCTCTGTAACAGTAATAGACAATGGCCGCGGAATTCCAGTTGATATTCACCCTGTTTACAAGCGCCCTGCAGTTGAAATAGCAATAACAAAACTTCATGCAGGAGGAAAATTCGACAAAAAAAGCTATGTTGTTTCAGGCGGTTTGCACGGCGTTGGCATCAGCGTTGTTGCTGCATTATCAAAACACTTAAAAGTTATAATAAGAAGAAACGGAAAAATTTACCAGCAGGAATACAAAATTGGCAAGCCAACATACGACTTAAAAGTCATTGGTAAAACAGAAGAAAAGGACACAGGAACAGAAATAACATTTTTGCCGGATGAAACAATTTTTTCAACAATAAAATTTGAATTCTCAATACTTGAAACGAGATTCAGGGAAATTGCTTTTCTTAACAAAGGAGTTAAAATAACTTTGAAAGATGAAGAAGGGAAGAAAAAAGAAACATTTCACTATGAAGGTGGTTTAGAAGAATTTGTAAAATGGGTGAACAAATCAAAAGAAGCTTTGCATAAACCAATTTATTTCACAAAAACAGACAAAGGTGTTGTTGTAGAAATTGCAGTTCAGTATAATTCAAGCTATCAAGAGAATGTTTTAGGTTTTGTAAACACAATCAACACAGTAGAGGGCGGAACCCATGTAATTGGTTTCAGAACCGCATTAACAAGAGCAATCAATGATTATGCAAACAAAAACAGCTTAATAAAAAACGGAAATCTTTCAGGCGACGATGTCAGAGAAGGTTTGACAGCAATTATTTCTGTTAAAGTTCCAGAGCCGCAATTTGAGGGCCAGACAAAAACTAAATTAGGAAATTCTGAAATTAAAGGAATTGTTGAAAGCATAAGCTACTCTGCTTTGGTTGAATTCTTTGAAGAAAATCCCAACATTGCAAGGAGGATTGTCACAAAGGGATTGGAGGCGCAAAAAGCAAGAGAGGCAGCAAAAAAAGCGAAAGAAATTGTCAGAAGAAAAAGTGCTTTTAGTGTCAGTGGTCTTCCAGGAAAACTTGCAGACTGCTCGAAAAAAAAAGCAGAGGAAACAGAGCTTTATATAGTTGAAGGCGATTCTGCCGGCGGCAGTGCAAAACAAGCCCGCAGCAAAGATTTCCAGGCAGTCTTACCGTTAAAAGGCAAAATCTTAAATGTAGAAAAAGCAAACCCAATAAAAGTTTTATCAAGCGAAGAAATTACAAACCTCATTACTGCAATAGGAACAGGAGTTGGTGAGCAGTTTGATTTAACAAAATTAAGATACTCAAAAATAATAATAATGACTGATGCAGACGTTGACGGAGCCCACATCATGACTTTGCTTCTAACTTTCTTCTTCAGGTTCATGAAACAACTGATAGAAAACGGAAACATCTACATTGCGGTTGCTCCTTTATACAGAATAAGAAAGAAGAAATACCACTATGTTTTCTCAGACGAAGAATTGAAAAAAATGATGGAAAAACTTGGCGGCGAAATTGCTGTTCAAAGATTCAAGGGCCTTGGAGAAATGGATTCAGAACAACTATGGGAAACAACAATGAACCATAAAACAAGATTATTAAGGAAAGTCACAATTGAAGATGCCGCAATTGCAGATGAAATTTTTTCCAAACTAATGGGAGAAGATGTTGAAGCCAGAAGGCAATTTATAGCTGAAAGAGCCCATGAGGCGGAGATTGATATTTAAAATGAAAAAGAAATCAGAAACCAATAACAATGAAGAAGATATCCTAGAAATAATTTTAGATGATAATAAAATTAATGAGTTAATTAACAAACTGGAAGAATTAAAAGGAAGTAGAAAACACATCCACTTTAATTATAATGATAAAGAATTATTAATCTATCACAATAAGGAATGTTTAACATGAATTTACAATTTAAATTAGGAGAAGAATATGTGGAAGCAGATTTTGCCTCAGCAGGATTTAGAAGAAAAAGACTAGTAGAAGAAATAGCACATAATGACTGTATATTTAGTCACGAGAAGGGCAATGAGATTTATGTTGTCCGTGAAACACCAGATAGGAAAATGGTTCCTTGGGCGTATCACAATTTAGAAACAGGAGAAGTTGTTCAAGCAGACAACAATAAGCGATAAAATGGAATATTTAATTGTTTCAACTACAATAGATAATAAGAAAGATGCAAAGAGACTAGCTAGAAAAATCATTTTGGCTAAGTTAGGAGCATGCGCGCAAATTAGCAAGATAAAAAGTTATTATAAATGGAAAGGAAAAATTGAATTTAATGAGGAATTTAAAATTGAGATAAAAACATTATCAAAGAATTATAAAAAGCTTGAAAATTTTATTATTAAAAATCATAAATATGAAGTACCGGAAATTATTTCCATTAAGATAATCAAAGGCTATAAGAATTATTTAAATTGGATTAAGTAAAATAAACATGATAAAAAAAATACCTAAAGTTTGGGGCTCAGAAGAGTGGATTGTAAATAATGATAGATATTGTGGAAAAATCCTGAAGTTAAAAAAAGGATTTAGAAGTAGTCTGCATTATCATAAAAATAAACATGAAACTTTTTTTATTTTAAGTGGCGAGGTTTTATTGGAATTAGAAGGAAAGAATGTTGTTATGAAGTCTGGAGATGTACAGACGATAGAACCCCTCAATAAACACAGATTTACAGGACTTAAAAATAGCAAGATAATTGAATTTTCAACGCATCATGAAGATTCAGATAGTTATAGAGAAATTGGAAGTGAAAGAATAGACATTGAAAAACTGAAAAAGGAGATTAATATATGATAACAAAAAAATTTTGCCCGAAATGCGGAAGCGAAGATATTCAAATGGTAGCAGGAGGCCTGATTGGAAGTTGGATGTGCAAAAACTGTGGATTTTCAGGCAGCATTTTTCCAGAAAAACCAATTATTGTTTCAGAACAACAAATTAATAAAAAATTAAAAAAGAAAAAATGAATGACATAAAACCAGACGAATTAAGATATAAGGATTTCGAAAGAGTAAAGGAAGTAATAAGAGGCGATTTGAATGGTTCATTATATTACGCAAAATACAGTATGTTTAACGACGCCCAAAACGGGATTAATGAAGCAAACAGGAGAATTGACACCTTTGTTTTCGATATCAACCATGATAAATTAAATATCACTTCTTTCTTAATAGACTATCTCAGAATAAATGCAAAATCTGTTGAGAAGAGAGTTGTAAGAATAAAAAAATTCATAGGAAAAAAATAAAATGACAGAAGAAAAACAAAACAACAGCGAAGAAGACAAAATAGAAAAAGAAATCGAGGAAGAAGAAAGAAAAAGGCGCGAGAAATATCAAATTGGCGAGGAAAAAGGCGTTGAAGGAGCAGAAATAGTCGAAGTAATGGAAAAGGCATACATTGATTACGCTATGTCAGTTATTGTTCAAAGAGCAATTCCAAGTATTGAAGACGGTTTGAAACCAGTTCAAAGAAGAATTCTTTATGCAATGCATCAGATGGGTCTTGATCCATCAAAACCAACGAGAAAATGTGCGAAAATTGTCGGCGAGACAATGGGAAATTATCACCCCCATGGAAACATAGCTATTTATGATGCTTTAGTACGAATGGCTCAAGATTTCTCTTTGCGTTATCCTCTTGTTAAAGGCCAGGGAAATTTTGGAAGCATGGATGGAGATCCTCCTGCTGCAGATAGGTATACAGAAGCCAAACTAAACAAGATCGCTGCTGAATTACTACAAGATATTGAAAAAGAAACAGTAAAAATGCGTCCTAACTTTGACAACTCAACAAAAGAGCCTGAAACCCTACCAGGAAAACTTCCAAACCTTTTCTTAAATGGGGCAACAGGAATTGCAGTAGGAATGGCAACAAATATTCCTCCGCACAACTTAAATGAAATCTGCGATGCAATTATTACTTACATCAACAAACCAGGAATAGAAATTGATGAGCTTTGTGAAATTGTCCAGGGTCCAGATTTCCCAACTGGAGGTATTATTACAGGAGAAGGAATTAAAGAAATGTACAAAACAGGAAAAGGAAAAATTCTGATGCGGAGCAAAACATTAGTTGGAGAACACAAAGGCAAGCAGCAGATTGTAATCAAAGAAATTCCCTACATGGTTAATAAGGCAGAGCTGGTAAAAGATATTGCCAGGCTTGTTACTGAAAAAAAGCTTCCTGATGTTTCAGACATTGGTGATGAAAGTTCTAGGGGTGAAGTAAGAATTGTCATCGAATTAAGGAAAGGAGTGGACCCAAAATACACAACAAACAAATTATATAAATTAACTAACTTGCAGACAAGCTTTGATGCAAATATATTGGCTTTAGTAGGAAAACAGCCCCGTGTTCTAAACCTAAAAGAATACATAAAAGAATATGTGTCTTACAGAAAAATAATTGTTACAAACCGTTCAAAATTCGAATTGAAAAAAGCAGAAGAAAGATTAGAAATTGTTCTTGGTTTGCTTATTGCTTTGAAAGAAATTGACAAAGTTGTTGCATTTATTAAAAAAAGCAAAAACACAAGCGAAGCGCATGAAGGCTTAATGAAAAAATTCGGCTTGACAACAAGGCAGGCAAAAGCGGTTTTGGAAATGCGCCTGCAGCAGCTAACTTCTCTTGAAAATGACAAGCTTAATGACGAAGAAAAGAAATTGAAAGAAGCAATTTCAGAATTGAAAAAAATCCTTGGTAGCGAAGAGGAAGTCCTGAAAATTATTAAGAAAGAAATTAATGAAATCAAAAAAGAATACGGAGGCGAGAGGAAAACCAAAGTGCTAAAGCGTGTTGAAGAGATCTCAGAAAAAGACCTCGTAGAAAAGAAAGAAGTTGTCGTTCTTGTTACCAACTCCGGGTACATAAAACGTGTTGACCTAAAGACTTACAAAGAACAAAGACGCGGAGGAGCAGGAATAACCGGTGCGGAATTAAAAGATGAGGATTTTGTGAGACACTTCCTGACCTGCTCAACTCACGACTCTTTGCTATTCTTCACTTCTCGCGGCAGAGTGTTCTGGCTAAAAGCGCACGAAGTTCCAGATGCATCAAGGCAGAGCAAGGGAAGATCAATAGCAAACATATTCATTCTCCGCGACGAGGAAATAGTTAATATAAGAAACGTAGCTAATTTTGAAAAAGGCTATTTAATGTTTGCGACAAAACTGGGAATTGTAAAAAAACTCCCTCTGAAAGATCTTGCAAAACCAAGAAATACAGGTGTTCGCGTTATGAACCTGCCCAAAGACAATACAGACGCGATAATAAATGTGCGTCTTGTCGAAGACAGCCAAGAAGTTTTGCTCATAATGAAAAAAGGAAATGCGGTAAGGTTTAATTCAAATGAAGTCAGACCAATGGGCAGAGCAAGTTACGGAGTCAAGGGAGTTGAACTTTCTTCTGGAGACCAGGTTGTTGCTCTTGAGCCGGTACCATTAGATGGCAAAGCAACAATTTTAACAATAACTGAAAAAGGTTTTGGAAAACGTTCTTCTTTGGATGAATACAGAAGAACAAGTCGTGGAAGCAAAGGAGTCATTAATTTGAAAATCTCGCCAAAAACAGGAAACATAATTGGCTCTCGCTCAGTGAATAACGAAGATTCAGTAATAATCACAACAACAAAAGGAATGATAATCAGAATAAACATGAAAGGCCTTCGCGTAATGGGCAGAGCAACTCAAGGAGTCCATGTTGTCAAGCTAAAAGAAGGCGACAAAGTCGCTGTTGTTGTTAAAGTCCCGAGAGAAGACGTTATTGAAAAAGCGGAAAAACAAATTAATGAGTAATCAAAATCTATCTTTTTTGTCTCGCAAATTTTTTAATATATCTTTTCTGCCCTTTTTACCCGCATATTTTCTTAAATAGCCAGCCATTGACTTACTCGTTTTCCTTTTTCCAATAATTTTATTTTTCATTATGTAAGTTAATCTCCGCCATCTAAAAAATTAATATTATCCAATCCTCTAAAGTCGTTATCTAATGTTATTAATGTCGCATTTTGATCTAACGCCGTGGCATAAATTAAAGAGTCAGCCATGCCTAAATTATTTTCTACCGATATTTCAGCAGCTCTTTCAGCAATTTCATTACTTATATAAATTATCAAACTTTTTTGTTTTATTAGCTCGATAGCTTTTGCTATTTCATCAGATTTTATTTTATCTTTAAGAAATTTTTTCTTTATTTCAAATAAAGACAAGCTAGATAAAAGAAAGATTTCATCTGATTCCATTAATTCGATGTTTTTATTCTTTATAATATAAGCCAGCCACACAGAAGAATCCAACAAGTTAGATTTAGTACCGGTCATTTTTGTCCCTCAAATCCATAACTATATCCTTCAATTTTTGTTTCTTATAATATTTACCTAAAAACCCCGCAAGAGACTTCTTAACTGCTATCTTTCCAGCAATTTTATTTATAGCCTCGTCATAAGAATCTGATTGGGTCTCTTCTTTTAATTTCTTCAAAAGCAAAAGCGTTCTTTCATTTACCTGTATTGTGGTCACCATATAATTATATAACTATAGTATATATAAAAATCTTTCTCTTTTTTCGATTTTGACTAAATAA
Source organism: Candidatus Pacearchaeota archaeon (assembly GCA_016188825.1). Classification (GTDB taxonomy): domain Archaea; phylum Nanobdellota; class Nanobdellia; order Pacearchaeales; family GW2011-AR1; genus UBA73. Next base: position 36,253 of record JACPHA010000017.1, read on the forward strand.
AAAAAATTTCTCTCTGTAATTTCTATTGAGGCAACCCGCATCCACTATTCTGGCTTAATTGCTCAAGGCTTAATTCCCCGGTCATTCTTTTTCCATTTCCAAATTCCCATGTAGGATATGCTTCAATTCCAGCATTGTTGCACACTTGTGTCTGTCCTGCGTTATTTGGCAAAGAACACTCAACATAGTTTATATACTTCCAACTGCTTTCGAACATCGCTTTCTGGTTGTTGCAATGAGGGCACCAGTAAGCGCCATACATTTTAACTCCATTGTTTTTCAAGCACTGCGCAAATTCGTCATAACTTCCCGTTGCTATTACATTTCCGGTTATGTTCGGCTTCACAAGAAAAAATATCAAAACTGCAATAAACAATCCAATAATAACATATTTTGCTTTCATATAAAAAGAATCATATAATACTTTTTAAACCTATTTGCTTTAACAAATATGAATGAGGACTCACTACATTGATTTAAAAGAGGGAAACAGATTGAGAATAACAAGTTCAAGAGGGATAGAAGCTGTTTTAGACATTGACATATTAAACCCAGATGGCAGCATGAAAGTTCATAATCATAATCATTATATGAGCTTTAAAAGAAATGTTGAAGTTGGAGATAACTTGCCCGTTTGCAAATATGTCGTAATCTACAATTTTGGCAACAGAGGTTATGGAAAAAGAGCTCATGTCAGAATTCAATTATTAAACGGGAGAGAATATAAAAAAGAGTAAGTCAATTCAAATTAACGTAAACCCTTGTTGGCGGATAAGAATATCTCGGGTTGTAATATCCTGTGTCAAAATAATTATAATTTCTCGGATAACTATAACTAGGATATCTGTAATATTGTCTATACCACGGGCGATAATCATAACCTCCATAGCCTCCGCCATATCCTCCATAGCCTCCAAATCCAGGGCCTTGTCTTGTTGTTATCATATAATGCCTTGTAGTTTCATAACTTCCATCAGGCAAATATATCGCATCAACCTCTCTTGTGTAATCAAATCTATTGGAATAACTCATTCCTGGGGCATATCCCCCATAATTCCCGTATCCCCTCGGCATTCCGTAATACCCACCATAATCTCCTCCGCCATGATAATAAGCACTACCAAAGCCCACTAAAAAAATCAATGCAAAAAATCCCACAATTAATTTTTTGCTCATAACAATTTAATCAATACCAAGTATATAAATATTTCGCTGGCGTCATTTTTTAGTCATATCAGAAAAATTTATAAATGAGTCGGCATGTTTATTACATGGGTTTATTAGAATTTTGTGATAAGCATGCAGGAAAGTTAATGTTGGGCGGAGCAATTGGGTTATCTGGAGTCATATATGGTTTTTCAAGCGAGGTTAAAGAAAGCGCAAAGACAGTTAATGAAATAAAAAAAGCGGTTCCGGAATATGTAAGAATAGAAAAAGTTAACGAAGATATTTCTGATTTGAAAAGAGAATTTAATAGAGAAATTACTCTAAGAGACGCAATAGTTTTGACGAGTTATGAAAGTCCGGAAAGAAAAAATTATGCTGAGATGCTGGCAAGATATGAGAGTTTGCAAGAAGAACAAAAAAAGTTAAACTCTTCTCCGGAAATTAAAAAAGCTAGAGATTCTTTATATACAATAAATGGCGAAAAAATAATTGGTTTGACAGCACTATATTTTGCTTCTTTTTTTTCTCTTGGTTTGGGCGCCTGTGGATTTGTGAATAGACCAAAAAAACAAAAACCATTTTTAATTTAAAATCAAAATCTCCAATTATAATATCCTAATTCAGGATCATAACCGGGTTTGTAATAATAATCTTTGTAACTTCCCAAACCATCAATTCTCGGGTCATATGCAACCCTATATCTATAATTGCTTGCCGGATAAACTTTATTATCATAATCATAATAAAATGCCTCTCCAGATTTTTTGTCAAACGCAATGTCGTAACGAGAATAAGCAGACCTTTCAATAAATCTTATAGCCTTTCTCTTAACTAAATAATCTTTCAAATCGTCAAGATCATCAAAATAAAATCCTCTGTAATAAGGATCTGAAACGTAAATATCATAACCATTATAATAGGGATAATTTCTATCCGGCGTTATTGAAAAATAATATGCTCCTGTTCCATAATAATTATCATAACTATAAGCAAAATTCGGTGAAACTCTGTTAAATTTGTAAGAATCATAATAGTCGTGGTTTGCATCAACTCCCTGCACAAAAGCAATTAAGCTAAACAAAGCGAAAATGCAAAACATTGTTTTTTTGATTTTTTTTGTCATAAGATTTACCTCAATTCGGGCGGTATTTTTAAATTTTCTGCCAACTGTTCCAAATTTTTTTTATCGCTAAAGAATTTAGGATAACGATTTATCGCTTCCCAGTAAAAATGCATTCCTGCTGCAGTGTCAGCATCTTTGACGTCGGCATTTAGAAATACATTCGAATAAGGAGCATCAAGAGGATATAACATGCCCCCAAGCGTTCCAAACGCTTCAGTATTCTTTTCTAATTGCGCGCCGTATACCAAAACCCTGCCCGCATCTTGTCCTTCAAATAATCTTATTGCAACATCTTTTACTAATTCTAAAGAAACAAGCTTAACCCCAAAATAATGGGGGGCTTCCAATTCTAAATAATTTCTCATTGCTTTTTCTGCCTCTTGACGATTGTCCAAATCCAAAATTTCTTGCTTTTTTCTCATCTTTTTCCATACTTCCAGGCATTTATAAATCTTTCTTAAATAGTTATTTTAAAGTGGTCACAAAACAAAAAGTTTATAAAGTTTTTTCCCTTTTTCGCTCTATGAAAACAATAGAATATTTAGCAAATACCTCTCTTACAATAGAAGCAGGAGTTTCAAAACTAGCTGAAAAATTGGGAATTAATTATCAAATAGGCGATATCCCAGATATAATCGCACCATCGAAACAAATTGTAAGATATTTTGGAGAGGGTTTTCTAGAACAATTTAAAGGAAAAAATCTTGAAGAGCTAATAAGAATCGGAGTTTTAACAGCCTTTATGTATACAAGTTTATGTTGACATGAAAACTTGCAAAAGAAAGTTTTAATAACTCAATATTCAAAATGAAAAAGGAGGTTAAAATGAAAAAAACAAACACAAAAAGAAAAGTTGCAGATTGCAGGCTTTTTCCAAGTGAAAGCGGTTGTTCATTGACAATTACTGGCACTGAAGAAGAAGTTCTGAAAGTTGCGGTGAGGCATGCAGTAGAAGAACATGGACACGAAGACACATCAGAACTTAGAGAACAAATAAGAGGTTTATTGGCAGATGAGAAATAATTTTATTTTAGGTTTAAACAACAAAATAAAATTTAAAAACTAAGAAAAATCAATAGCTATGTGCCTCGCTAGTTTAGTGGCTAAAACACATCCCTGTCGCGGATGGGGAAACTACGTTTTCCCTATAACCCCTTCATGGGGAAGTTAGTCCGCAGAGCGGATGAGTCCCGAGTTCGATTCTCGGGCGGGGCGTTTATGGGATTGAAAATCCCATCAAATTCCGACGGCTTGTGCCTGTGGCAAACAATATTTGCGAAGCAAATTCAATTTGTTATGATATGATGGAACAGGGATTTATACGCAATCGAATTTTCACTTTAAAGAGGGGGTTTCCTTAACAACAGTAATTTCAATCCAATTTGAACTTATGAGAAGTTATTTAAATAACAACATTTTAATTAAAATTATGAGAGCATTAAAACTATTAATCATATTGGTATTACCTTTATTATTGGCAAATACGGCATTTGCATTGTCATGTGCTCCAACCTTTCCAAAAATTGGAGTAATTTCTGATTTTTCTTTGGATAAGTCATACTACACTATAATTCTTGATAATGTTCAGTCTTTTGAAACTTCAAATATAATGAAGAATAATTTTTGTGCGATTGATGAATATGAAACTATTGTTGGAAAATATGTTAATGATGAAAAATTACTTGAACAACCAGAACATGCATGGAGTCCAAATTCAACATCAATGCCTAAAAATGCTTTTGAAAAAATAGAAGTTGACAGAGGCGATATTTTAATTCAAGGTCCACCATCTCATGTTTGCAGTTATCGCTTTTTTGGAATTTTTTCACCGGACGGACAATTGAAATATGTTGTCATTAATGATGCATTTAGCGACTATTCTTACAACGAATATAGAATCGAAGTAACTCCCGGCAAAGAAATTGATTGTGAGAATGATTATTACTGCAAAGTTCAAGTGGATTATAAAGTCGCCAATGAAAAATTCACTCTAACTTTAGATCAATCATATTCTCCCAAAGTATCTACATTTAATTCATTTAGATTATTAGATTCAAGTGACTATAAACAAAGAGATGATGATACTCAAATATTTGATTGGGGAATTGGAAAACATCTAACTTATGTAATCGAGTTTTCTGATTCTTCAGATAAAACTAAATGCGTTTATATCAAAAAACCTGATGAAAAAACAGGCTGTCAATACTTCCCTATTTATGATAGTAACAATGAGTGCATAATTGATTATCAAGAAAAATGTGAAGTTATTGATTCAAGAAATATTTTTCAAAAATTTATTAATTGGATTATATCTTTTTTTTCTTAATTCATTTACAACAAACGGAAACCCCACATAAAATTTAGTCTGCTTCGCAGAAATTGATAATGAAGTGAAAATTCGACTCTCTCCGCTTCGCTCCGAGCCACGTTGCACTCTCCTTTCAGTCGGGACAGATAACAGCGATTTAATGGAAACCTCGTTGCACTTCGGTTTCCCAAATTCAATTTCAGCTCTGTAAATTTCTCCAGCTCTGTTCGGATTTTTCAGCTCTGAACTGCGGTTTGAGGAAAAATTCTCACGAGGTCGAAATTTACGAGGAAATTGAACTTCGTTAAATCGCATACGTTTATAAGATAAATAATGAAACAAGATTATTTTTAAGAAATGGACATCCATCTTGGCTCATTAAATCAAAACTCGGTAGATGCGGAGAAGATGCGAGATATTTTGTAAGAGTAATGGATTACTTGGGACATGAAGCCAGAATTATAGAACCACAAGGCATAGACCATGCACTTGCAGAGTATACAACAAGTGAGGGTTATAAGATTGTAGTTGACCCTTCTAGCAATGATGTTGGAATAAATCTAAATGAATGGGCTAAAGAGAGAAATGTAACTAAAAAAATTGCTGAATATCCAGACGGAGAAAAGAAGGATGTTACAAGAGATTTTTTAGAATAGAAAACCTAAGTTTTTCTTCAAACAGTAGAAACCATCTGAGGACTAGGCAATCCCATATCTTGTTGGATTAATCGGCGGAGTAGCTCTTGGTCTTGCTTGGGTCGGCTTAGCATTATTTAGAGATGCAGATTTTTATTAGTATATGGTCTTCCAATGTGTGAGACCATAACATATGTCCTGGGTAATTAACGTAATCTCGCCGACGATACTCTATTTAACTATTTATTAACAATAAAACTGAATAATTTTGTTAGATTTTAAAGGGGGGCATATGTCAACAATAGTCTTCCTCAATAATATTTAAGTATTTACTAATATTAATAATTAAATGCAAAAAAGAGCAAAATCGGAATCTCCAGGAAAAGCAAGGCTGATTGTAATAAACTTCATCCGCTTAATTTTAATCCTCGGTTTTCTCGGCGGAATTTACTATAACAGAAAGCTTGTTTTAATAATGTCTGTGTCTGCATTTGTCCTGACTTTTGCTCCTGCAATAATTCAAAGAATTTTCAAGACAAAACTGCCTGCAAGTTTTGAGGTAATTGTTTTGTTTTTTATTTATGGTATTCTATTCATTGGTAATATTCGAGGATTATTCGCAGAATTTTGGTGGTGGGACATCCTGCTAAATCTGCTCGGCGCAACAATTCTCGGTTTGATTGCATTGGCTGTTCTATATACTCTGCAAAAAGAAAAAGTAATAAATGCAAGTCCCTATGTTGTCTCAATCTTTTCTTTCTGCTTTGCCGTTGCGTTTGGTGCAATCTGGGAGCTCTTTGAATTTGGAATGGACATTATAGTGGGTTTCAATCTGCAAAAATCAGCTGTTGATACTATGGAAGACTTGGGTGTAACCGTTTTGGGAGCCTTTTTTGTTTCTTTGGCAGGATATTATTATATAAAAAATGGAAAAATAAATGTCATGAGCAAGTTTGTTACAAACGTTGTTAATAAATATCCAAAATTTTTCAAATCAAAAGAAAATCCAGAAAATAATAAGGAGGAAATTTTATCAATCCTTAAAAAAGGAGAAAACCACAAACTTGAATTTAAGTCAACATTAAGAAAAAACCTTCATACAAACGAGTATGACAAAAAAATCGAACATTCTGTATTAAAAACAGTCAATGCTTACCTAAATTCTGACGGCGGAACCTTGCTTGTTGGAGTTTCAAACAATGGCGAAGTAACAGGAATTGAGCAAGATGATTTTCCAGACAATGACAAATTAAATCTCTATTTCACAAATCTTCTTAAGCAGCACATAGGCTCTGAATTTTTGCCTTATATAAAATATGACATAATTAATCTGAATGGTAAACACGTTTTAAAAATTGATTGCGCACCCTGCAATAAGCATGTTTTTCTTAAAACAGGACAAGAAGAAGAATTTTATATCAGAAACGGCCCTTCAAGTGCAAGACTTTCCGGCAGCGCTTTAATCGATTATATTAATAATAAATTTATGAATAAGTAAAGCAAAAAAACAGCTTTTGTTTAGTTAAAAGGTGATAAATCTTGTTGGTTGTCAATCAATCGACGGCATTTGCTAATTATGGGTTAGCTAAAAAGAGTGGTTATTGGGACTGTAGTTAATTAACATTTATAGACAATAAAATAACTGGATTTGTAATTCCATCACCCGTTCAGTTAACAGTACCAAAAAACAAAAGGTTTATAAAAAATAAAATCTTTAAAATACAACAAAGGGGCGTAAAAATAAAATGGCAAAGAAAAAAAAGGCCGGGAGTAAGGGGAAAATGAAAAAGTATTACTCCAAGAAAAAAAAGAGGGGCTAATTCTTTAAGAATCTCGGCAGCGTTTCTTTAATTAAAAATTTATTATAAATTGGCTTGCATATTCTGGAGACTAATCCATTCAGGCTATAAGGCAATCTCGCCAATCTTATATGTCCTTTAGAAACCCAAGGATCAATAGGATATTTCAAAAATTTTCTGACAAATCTTGCTCTTTCTTCAAAATTCATGTACCGCGCTTTTTTGTCAAAAACATAAACGTGGAAGCCGCGCCCGGAATAAACAATCTCAACTTTTTTGAATTCTCTTTTCAACTCCATCGCCATCTTCACTGCATATTTATAAGCTTCTTTAATCAGTGTATTGCTTATTTTCTCCCCCCCAAGTTTTTTTCCTTGAATATTGTCAACATCAATATCAAACATGAATTCCTGCGCAACAAATTCCTTAAATTTTAATGTCCTCAAAACTCTTTCAGGTTTTTTATATCGGCTTCTGTCATAATAAACATCTTCAGGAACATATTTTTTTATTTTTTCTTTTAATTCATCAAATTTAACATAAAGCATTTCTCCTTTCAAGTTCTTGTCAATAATTATTCCCGTATCCCCGCCAGCATCAATCGCGCATATCTGCGGCAATTTCAACCCGTTTTTCCTAAACCATTTCTTAACTTTCTCAATAGAAAATTCTCTCTCATAAAATTCTTTCCTCTCTTGCAAACTGCTAGGATAAAAACTTTCTTTTAAATTCACCTCTGTTTTTCTCATGTCTTTAATTAGAATTATTTATTTTAATACTTTATGTACCCTATCATTTTTTAACAAATTGAATTTATTGAAGGTTTGCCAGAAGGATTAACTAAAAATTGGATTCCATAAAAACGCTTTTAAACTCTTTTTCTCTGTTTGAATTATGAAATTTGCAGAACAGGAAAAAAGGGATTTGCTCAATGCCGGCTTAATAATTTCTTTAGCATTTGCCATTCTCCTTTCTGGAGGCTATAAAATTTTGCTTGTCTTTGAGCCAAAAATTTTCATGGCTTTTATCATGGCTTTCTTCACAGCAGGCCTTGGATTTTTACTTCATGAACTAATGCATAAATATGTTGCTCAATCCTATGGTTTTTATGCAAAATTCGTTGCTTTCTATAATATGCTCTGGCTTTCTTTATTATTTTCTTTGTTCGGGTTTATTTTCGCAGCGCCTGGAGCGGTTTTTATCAAGGGAAATATAAACAAAGAGCAAAATGGAAAAATTTCCCTTGCGGGTCCACTAACTAACATTATTCTTTCTGTGGTTTTCCTAATGCCAATTCTAATCTTTAATTTATCAGGAATTGCAAAAAGCTTTTTTGATTTTGGTCTAACAATAAACTCTTTGCTTGCGGCTTTCAACATGCTACCAGTAACACCATTTGATGGCGCAAAAATAATAGCATGGAGCAAATCAATTTACTTTTTAACCCTAATAATTGCAATTGTTTTGTTTGTTTCAGGTATGTTGCTTTAGCATAAGTTTTATAAATCCAATTCTTGTTTTTAATTAAACTAAAAATGTTTAAGTTCACTCCTAAAAGAGAAAACATATTGAAAGGAAGAAGAAACCACAACCGCTACGAAATCGTGAAAAGGTTCAAAGAAGAAAGGGACATGTATGTAAATAGCGGATTATTCAAATTAATAGCGCATAAACCAGAAGATTTTCAAATTGATATGAACCTTGAAAGTTATATGTCTTGTCTTGAATCAATAGACCCAACAGGAACTAACGAAATCTTTATCGATACAAATATGATTATTCCAAACGATGCACAGAGGGAGTGGAATGCATCAATACCTTTTTTTTCAGATAGAGATTTCAAAGATCCATGTGCCGCTCTGCTAGAACAAATTAGTTCTTTAGTTGATTTTTATTCAGGTTTTTTTAATAGAGAAAACATAGTCATAATTCCTGAAGTAAGAAATGAAATATTAATCCAAACAAAATATGTAAGGAAAAGAATTAGAGAATTTACTTTAAAAGGAGTCAGGCAAAAGTTAGTCAGGCCAGTTAATAAATTAGAAGAAGTGGTTAAAAAAAATACTGAAAGATTTGAACAAAAGAGCTCAGAGTTGCATGACTTTGTTGAATACATTCACAGTTTAATACCCTCAAGCGGCTATTCAGGATATTCCGCGCACCCTAGCGAAACAGACAAAAGATTGGTTGCAACTCCTCTGGCTATTGGATTAGTAAATGGCGGATTAAAAATTCTCCTGTCAAACGATGGAGCAACGGCCGAAGCAATAAATAAACTAAAAGCTATTTTTCGAGATAATCCAAAAGCATTAAGATTCAACGACTACTCTCCACCCAAAGAGCCCTTTGTTATTTGCGCTTATAAAATAAAACAATGTCCTGAATTAGGATTTTTTGTAAGAAGAACCACAATACAAAGTTTTTATAACACAACAAATAGATTTACTGCTCCGGCAAGCACTCTACCAAATCTTTATAACCTTGAATTCTTCGTATACTAATGGGCTTTTTCGATTTTTTAAAAAAATTTCAGAGCAGGGAAGAAACAAGAAAAGAACCCGAAAAAATAGTTTTTTCTGAAATAAACAACTGGCTTGATGCTAGAGCAAATTCAGTTTTCAACGAACTCAATCAGAAATTAAATAATTTTAAAGAGCAAATAAATCAGGAAAAACAAAACCTCAATGAGAAAATTAAAATTTTACAGGAAGCGCAAATAAAAAATCCAAACATTCCTGAAAGAGCAAAGCAAATAATGGAAGGAAACAGAAAAATATATGTCAATAAAATAAATTCTTTCTTATCTCAAATAAATTTTCCTGAAAACTCCAATCAAATCCCTGAATTTTTCTTAGTGTTTAACAATTCAATAAATGAGCTTGATAAAAACATTGTAAAAAATCATCATGTAATGGAAGAATTTTTCCTTGAAAAGGCAAGCGTGATTCCTCAAGGCATAAAAAAGATAGATTATTCAGTCAAAAAAGCAAAGGAAACAATTGAGGAATCTAAAATTAATTATATAAATAAAATAAAAGCGGGCATAACAAACACGAATAATAGAATAAGAGAAAAAGAAAAATTAAACGAAGAAACAAATTTTCTTAATAACAATATAAAAAAACAAATTGATGAAATAAAAGACAATGAAAAAAATCTTACTGAACTTGAAAACTCGGAAGAAAATAAAAACTTTTTGAATTTGATTAATGAAAAAGAGTTATTGGAAAAAGAAATTAGTTATGCAAAAGGAAAAATTCTGCATTCTTTTTCAGAAATTGAGTCCGCTTTTAAAAAATATGTTAAACTCAATCAAGAAGATAAAATTGCAAATTCTTATTTAACAAGCCCTCTGGCTTCCCTAATTGAAGACAAAGAATTGGAAATAGAAAAAATAATAGAAAAAATTATCTCCTTGATAATCGAAAATAAAATAGAATTAAAAGACAAAAAGAGGGATAAAATCCTAAATGAATTAGGCAGACTTGACAATAGTTATTTTATATCTTTCCTCTCAAAATATGATACTCTAAATGAAAATATAAATAAAAAAAATTCAGAAATAGAAAAATTAAAAATTTCAGAAGAAATAGCGTCATTAAAAAATAAATTGCAGCAGGAAAGAATTAATTTAGAAAAAAACAAAATTAAAATTGAAAAAATTGAAAAGGAAATTTCTAGTTTAAATCTTGAATTCGCAAAATCAATAAAAAATCTTGAGGCAGAAATAAAAAATGTCTTCGAGGAAGAAGTTAAAATATTATAGTGAATTCTGGTAATTGGGATACATTTTTTTCAGAATTCCCGTGATGGATAATTCTCCAAAAACTACTCTAATCAAAAGAATTATCCATAATTTAAACTTACCTCGCAGAGTCGGCCTGTTTCTCCGCCTCGTTCTTCTTTGAAAAAGCATAGCTTTCCATGTTTCCGTCTGCAGCTTTCATAATTTCGTCTGCCAAAGCCTCTGCCATTTTTTTCTTTTTTCCGAATGACTTGTTGTGAGCTCCTTGTGTCATCCATCTCAGAGCCAAATCAACTCTTCTCAAGGGTGAACTATCAACAGCCTGCGGATATCTTGCTCCAGCATGCTCAATAACTGTAATTTCGTCTCTAGGAGAGCCGTTTTCAATGGCGCTGACTAAAATCTGAACTGGATTTCTTTTAGTCCTTCTTTCAATTATGCTCATAGCGTCAAGAACTATTCTCATGTTTCTGTTATATTTTCCCGTCGACCAATTGCTTATTATTCTGTGCTTTTTTCCTATGTGTCCTGATGTAGCAATTCTATTTGCCAATCTTTCCAAAATATTCACTTTCATCTTGCCAAATTTTGTAATGTTTCTCCCATGCGCCTTGGGAAGCAATCTCGGCTCTAAATTTATGAACGGCTTCATCGCATGGTCTTTTATTAAAATATTTGAAACATCAAACATGTCAAACAATTTCATTCCAGATTCAGTTTGTTTTATTTCGTGTATCATTTTATCTTCTTCCCTTCTCTATCTTGCCTTGAACAAGCCTTTCCAATGGCTGGTCGTTTACTTTAATAACTTGAAATCTGATTCCTCTGATGTCTCCCTTTGACCTTCCCTGTTTTCCTCCAATTCTCTCGATTATAACTTCATCATGCTCATCGATAAATTTTTGCGCCAAATTTCCTGGGATAAAAGCCCCGACAGAAATTCCACTTTTTATCAACTGCACTTTGCAGCACTTCCTCATCGCAGAATTTGGCTGTGCAGCTTCTTTCTGAAATTTCCCAACAACAATTCCCTTTGCCTGCGAAGACCTTCCGAGCGGGTCAGCCTTAATTCTAAGCTGTTTCATTCTGACTACATAATTCCTATCGCTCCATCTAAATTTCTTTCTCTTCTTTATCAATTTTCTTGCATTTATCAATCCCATTGTAGTTCTTAATGAAAAAATTGCTTTAAAAATATTTCTAAGAGGATAATTTGTAGTTAGACCAATTAATAATTATTATGTCGGAGAGCTACATTTTTTTAATTGATGACAAAAATTATCTAACAGATGATAAAAAGATTCGTAAACTATACAAGGTTATACCCTACTAAAGAATAGTTGTTTCCAAATAAAATTCCTCTAAGCAATCCTCAAACCGCTATTGAAAAAGTCATGAACGATTTTTTTCAGCTCTTCAAGTCTTCTCTTGTCTCTGCCAATCAAAGCAGCTTTACTCCTGCCGTTCCCGGCGGTGATTATTAGTTCGTTTTCTTTTCTCTCAACCGATTTTACTCTGGCGGGAGCGATGATATCTTCGATAAACCTTTTCAAATCATTGTCTCCCTCAATTTCTATTATTATTCTGATTTTCCTTCCTGTTTTTTCCTGCATTTTTCTTATGTTGCTAGCTCCCGCACCGATTGCCCTTGAAACCTCATTTCTATTAACGGCAAAAAATATCGTATTGTTATGAATAAAACAATTTTTTGTCTTGACGTGCGTAATCTTATCAAGAAGATTAATATACCTCATCGTTCTCATGTCAATAATAGCCATTTTAAATTCTTAAAAACCTCTTTTAGTTTATAAACTTTCCCCTGAAAAAACATGTGGGGAATGATTCAATAAAAAATTAAGGGCTCTTTTCTTTCCCTCTCTCTCGGCCGCAGCATCATAATTTTCAAGCGCAAGACCAACGTCTGTTTGATAATTATTAGCCAATGCCAAAGCTTCGTTGACCGATAAATTGGTCCTTGACTTGAATGAATCTATATACCTTCCGACCAAATCAATTTGCATTTGATCATAGCCCCTTCTGCTCAACATTTTTCTTTTTGCTTCTCTCATTTTATTTCTCGCTCTTCTGCTTTCTTGCCAGAGGCCCAGTTACTTTAACTAACAAACCAGGCAAACCAGTTCCAACAGGAATAGGCTGATTTAATAAAATATTTTCTATAACAGATTTTAACTCATCTATAGAGCCCTTAATTGTCGCATTGACAAATTCTTTATCAGGGGTTTCAAATGTTGCTCTGGCCAAAACACTTTCTTTGTCTGTTATTATTCCCATTCTTGTAACTCCCTTGACAACGCCAGAAGAAGTCATTGCGTCTGCAATAAGCCATAGGTGTCTTTCATTAATGTCCAATCCTTGAGTTTCAATAACGTTTCTTATTTCGTTGATTACTGTCTGCCTCGCCGCCTCAATTCCCAAGACATTTTCAACGTCATGAATATCATTTGAAAATATCTTTTCTTTATTAACTCCCTTCACTTCTCTTATATCTCTTAAATTCGAGCCAGTTGTTATAACAACAAAGTCTTTTCCTTTCTTCGACACAACAACCTGCGAGATTCCCTTGACTCCAGCAACAAGACCCTCTTTTAATTTTTCTTTTAGCTTGTAAATTTCTTTAAACTCAAGCTCAGGAACATTAATTATTATTTTATTCCCTGCCAAATTTGCTTTGAATTTCTTCTCGCCGAGTCTTTCAAAAATTTTATTTGGTCCAACATGGGTATTCTTCAGAGCCTTTTGATCAAGCTCGATTTCAATTTTCTTTCTGCCAAAATCCACATTCATTTGCGAACCAACTTCTTTTAATTTAACTTCTTTAATTTTTTCAGCGATGATTCTAGCCTCTTTTTCGTTATTATGCTCCTTGTCAAGATAAGCTTCCATAACAGGAGTAGAAGGCTGTTTTCTCGCGTCCAGAATTTCAATTAACCTGGGTAATCCAAGAGTAATCTGCATTTGCGCAACTCCTGCGTGGTGGAAAACATTCAGAACCATCTGTGTTGAAGCTTCTCCAAATGACTGGGCTGTAACAACTCCTACTGCCTCGCCGGGGCTTATCTTATCATTTTTCAGATGCAATTTTGCAACATCCCTGCCGTCAAAGCCATAAGCAAACTGAACTATATTTTCAGAAGCGTCTCTGACAGTAAAATCATATTCAACTTTCAAATCCTGCAATGCATTTACAAGCCTTCTATACAAATAACCTGACTTTGGCGTTCTCAATGCGGTATCCATTAAACTGTCTCTTCCAGTGATTGCTCCAAAGAAAAATTCTGTTGGCTTTAATCCTTTCAAATAAGAAGATTTAATAAAACCCTTTGTTTCAGGTCCAAAATCTTCTTTCTTGAAAAATGAGAGAGTTCTTCCAGAATAACCAAAACTAATTCTCTTGCTCCATAAAGACTGCTGTCCAACACAGCACGCCATCTGTGTTATGTTAAGGACACTTCCCTTGCTTTCTGACTTTATCATCTTATTAACATTTTCTTCCTGCGACAAATTTGCTTTTACTATTTCATTTATTTCAGTTCCAACCGTGTTCAGGGCCTGCATTATTTTTGTCTCTCTTGTTTCCTCAACAGTTTTTCCAGGCACGGCTTCTAGTTTTCCTAAGTTGTATTCTTCAATAACTTCATAAGCCCTCTTTTGTGCTCTGTCAACAACCTCGCCAGCCATTTCCTTTGCTTTATCAGAAACGCTCAAATCTTTCAACGACAAAGTGTATCCTTTTCTTGTCAAATAAATTGTTCCGAGCGTAAATGCCTTGCTTATTGTGTCTACTGCAACATCCCTGCCGAAATCTTTATCTATTATTTTTACCATCTCTCCATCTTCTGCTCCAAAGGTTTTGCTTGCAGTTATAATTCCTGGAATCTTCACATCGCTTCCTTTAGGGATGACTTGCGCAAAAACCTCTGTTCCAGGAATCTCTTTCTTTTTATGGCTATTCATAGTTCCAGTAGCAAACAAAAGCTGATCTGCATTGGTTTTCTCAACATTGTCGCGCCCTAGAAGATATGCCCCAGTAACCGCGTCAGCAATTGTTCCGACCAAATTAGTATTATTTTTCGAAGAAATTATATTGTTGTTTATATCCAAGAGAACTTTTGCTTCTGACAAAGCCTCTTCATTCTGACAACTGTGGATATTTATCTCATCTCCGTCATAATCTGCATTATAGGGTGCTGCAGCGGCTGGATGCAGCCTGAATGTTCTTCCCGACAAAACCTTAACATACTGGGCCATCAACCCCTGTTTATGCAGCGTCGGATGTCTGTTAACTAAAACAATGTCGCCGTCACGTAAATGCCTTTCTACTTTGTATCCTGGTTTTAATTCTGCAATAATTTCTTCCTTCAAATCTTCTGTAACTCTTTTTCTTCTTCCATCTGTTCTGATTACATTATTTGCTCCAGGATAATTGTTCCCATTTTTTATCAGCTCTTTCATCTCCTCAATATTCGTGCTTGTTACCGACTCTGCAACCGTGATAATTTCGGCAATCTCAAGAGGCACTCCTATTTCATTAATTTTTAAATACGGGTCTGGAGAAACAACTGTCCTTGCGCTGTAGTTAACTCTTTTTCCCGCGAGGTTATGCCTGATTCTTCCTTCTTTTCCTTTTATTCTTTCAGTAATTGTTTTCAACGGTTGTCCTGATCTGTGTCTTGCCGGCGGAATCCTGGAAACATTGTTATCAAAAAATGTTGTTACATGATACTGCAGCAAATCCCACAAATCTTCAATAATAACTTCTGGGGCGCCCGCATTCAAATTCTCCCACAATCTTTGGTTTGCTCTTATTATATCGCTTAATTTATGTGTCAAATCATCTTCGCTCCTTTCTCCAGTTTCCAAAGTTATCGATGGCCTAACCGTTACCGACGGAACCAACAGCAAAGAAATAACCGCATATTCAGGCCTAGCTGTTTCCGGGTTTATGCCTATTTTTTTCAATTCAGAGTCAGGAATATTGACAAGCCTGTCTCTTATTTCTATTGGGCCCAATCTTTTTCCTTCGACCAAAAAATTGGTTGGTTTTTCCAATCTCACCCTGCTAAGATTTTCATTGCAATGCGGGCATTTTTTTGCGTCTTTTGCCTTCTTTACTCTCTGCGCTATAGAAAGGCCTTTCATTTTTTCCTCGGAAATTGTCAATCTTCTGCAGTGCAAGCAAAAGCTCCTCAAGCAAAGTTCTATCAATGGAATATATTTAATATGCAAAACAGGCCTTGCCAGTTCTATGCTTCCAGGATGCCCGGGGCATTCTTTGACTCTTTTTCCGCAAGTCCTGCATCTGACTCCAGGATCAATCGCGCCCAAGCGCAAGTCCATCAAGCCGCCATCAACAGGAAAACCGTCCATATCATACAATTCAGGCGTTACTATCTTAACCGCGCTGATTTTTTTAATCTGCTGCGGGCTAAGCAAATTAAACTTCAATGATCTTATTTGTTTTCTGAAAACTTTACCCGTCATATAAAAATTCCTCCAATTTTGCGCTAGTATCTCTATTGCTTATTATTTCATCAACGGTGCCAATCAAAACAAAAGAGCCAGGAAATTTTTTTCCAACTCTTATTCTTAATTCAGATTTATTTATATCATCGTCTGCTATATAATATTTTCCAAATCCGTTATTTGCTACAGCCAAATAATTTCCATCATAAGCTGCTCTAATTTTTATTTTATCAGCTCTGACATAATTTCTCATTCCGCGCTCTTCGGCTTCTCTTCTCTTTTTCTCGTTGTAATTCATTTCACTGCTCATATTTATTCTTTAATTCAAATTTAGTATGTATCCCCAATCCAAGCAATTCATCAATCAAAAGTTTGAAAGCATAAGAAACTTCAACAGGCTCTGTCTCGTTGCTCCCGCACAAAGTGCAGATTGTTTTGTTTCTTATAGAATCTTCATACCCAAAACTGCCGCATTCACTGCAAACATAAACAACAGTTTTATCAGAATCATAGCGCTCTTTCAACAGCAGAGATGCTCCATGTCCTGCCAATGCCTGCTGCTCCATTTCTCCAAGCCTTAGTCCTCCGCCTCTTGCTCTGCCTTCTATGGGCTGTCTAGTCAATAAAGCAACTTTTCCCGAAGCCCTAGCGTGTATAGAATTCTTTACCATTCTCCTTAACTTCAGATAATACATATTGCCTATAAAAATTTTAGATTCTAATTTTTTTCCTGTTACACCATCGTACATTGTTTCTTTTCCGTCGTAGCTGAAGCCCATTTCCTTTAATTGCTCTTCCAATTCCTCAATCTTGGCCCCAACAAAAGGCGTTCCATCAATTATTTTTCCTGTTGTCGCGGCGGTTTTGCTTGCCAGCAATTCAATCAAGAAACCAACGCTCATTCTACTCGGAATACCATGAGGATTAAACATCAGATCCGGCTTTATTCCTCTGGAAGTGAATGGAATATCATCAGGGTTTGCAATTAATCCAATCACTCCCTTCTGCCCATGTGGTGACGAGAATTTATCTCCGATTTCAGGAAGCCTTGTATCCCTTGTCCTGACATGAACAACTTTATTTCCCTCGCTGTCAATTGTAATAAACACGGCATCGGCTGTTCCCCTCTCGCCCTGCCTTATCGCAGAACTTGCCTCTTTCTTTGCCTGTATACTCAAGTCCTTTGCTTCAGACAAAAATTTCGGCGGAGTAACTTTTCCTATAACAACTCCTCCAGAATCTATGTCTGCCTCGGGATATGCAATCCCATCATCTTCCAAGAACTTGTAAGCTTCTTCTGTTCTATAACTTGAAACATCTTTATCGGGCACAATAATCTGATCTGTTAGGCCGCCCGCATATTGCAATTCTGTTGCAGTGTAGGGCCTGAAATATGTGCTTCTGCCCATTCCCCTATCAACGCTGGCTTTATTCAAAACAACTGCGTCTTCCATGTTGTATCCTTCAAAAGGCATTATTGCAACAACAATATTCTGTCCAGCCGGATAAACTTCCAGGGTGTCATATACAAAACTTCTGACTAATGGCCTTTGAGGGTAGTGCAAAATAGAAACATCTGTGTCTATCCTAAGCAAGTAATTAGCAGCATAAATTCCAAGGCTTTGTTTTAGAGTTTTGCTTCCCCTATTCAACCTCGAACTCTGATCGTGATTGCAGAAAGGAACTAATGAAGTTATCAATCCAAATAAATCCACTGGATGGATTTCAAAATGCGTGTGCTCTTGCGTTACTTCTTCTTCCTGCAGCGCAACAAAAGCATTTTCCTCCTCGGCAGCATCAATATATTCAACAATTCCGTCGTCAATCAAATCCTTCCATTTAATTTTATTTTCTGCAAGCAAAACAAAATGCTCATCTTTCAGTTTGGGTATTCCATTATCAACAATTATTAATGGCCTCAAAACTCTCCCCACTCCAGAAACAATAGCAACCTGCTCCAAAACATCGTCGTATCTAATACTTATTCCGTGAGGTATTTCCTTCTTCCTTCTTAGTTCCCTAAATTTATTAATAAATTCCTGCGGATTTGCAATAAAACCAATAAACCTTCCGTTTAAAAAAACATCTTTTCCGTTTTCCTCGTTTTCTTTTTTTAACCCTAAAGATTGAAATTTTTTGATTGCTCTCTCTTCGTCAAAATCTATCGCTGTGGAAATCTTTGCGAGCAATGAAAGGTTTTTCCTCAATCCAATTTCTGTTCCCTCAGGCGTTTCAGTAGGGCAGAATCTCCCATAATGAGTAGGATGAAGTGTTCTCGCCAAAAAATTTTCCTGTTCTCCTGGCAAAGTGCTTGTGACCTTTTGCAGCTGAGAAAGAACAGCAAGATAATTTGTCTTGTCCATATTTTGCGTAACTCCTGTTCTCTCCCCAATCCAAGAGCCTGTAGCAATTGCGCTTTCAATCCTGTGCGTAAATAAAGTTGATTTTGCTATTGTTTTCAACGAATAAAACTTTTTTCTTTTTGATACTTTCTGCAAAGAATACTGGACATCCCTTATAAGAATATTTAAATTAACTCTAAACAAATCAACCATCAAGTCTCCAGAAAGCTTTACTCTCTTGTTTGCGTAATGGTCTTTGTCTGTCCTAATTTTTTTATTTTCCTTGGCTCTCAAATAAAGTCTTATAAGCCTGCATAGCGTTATTGCTTTGTTTTCCCGGGAATTTTTATTAATCCCAATGTGCGGCAGCAAGAAAGAATCAATTCTTTGTTTTACTCTATCCAAGATTTCTTTTTTTGTTCCTTGTATTCCTGACTTAGATGCAATATACATCATGGCATCTTCCGAATTCTGCAAGTCAGCAAATTCATAAAGATTAACAATCAAACAATCATTTTCATAGCCGATATTCTTAGCAATCTCTGCCTCCTTAACCAACCCCAGGGCCTTTATCACAGCAATCGCAGGAATATTCTTTAATCTGCTGAAAGTTAATTCCAAAATTCCGTTGCTCGTCTCTGTTATTGTCGTCGGGACTCTGTATGTTCTTTCAGAAAAAACCCTCGCTATGAGACCTTGCCTGCCCTCTTCAATAAACGGCTGATTCGAAGCCAAATCTTCAGACATAACAATTACTCTCTCGTTTCCATTAATTATAAAATATCCGCCAGGATCTAAAGGGTCCATATAATTTTTCCTAAGCTCTTCTTTGCTCATCCCATATGTATTGCAATTGGCGCTTCTTACAATAATAGGTATTCTTCCAATTTCAACTTCAGAGCTTTCGCTCTGGTTTCCATACTTGACTGTTAATTCGACAAAAACCGGAACCGCATAAGTAAGTTTTCTTAACCTTGCAATCATCGGAGTAATTTGGCTTACGCTTCCGTCGGCTTCGATTATGTTTGGCTTCCCAACCCTCACTTTTCCAAATTTGATATCAACTTCCTCGCTTGGCAGTGTTTCATTAATCTCCTCAACAATTTGCTGCATTCTGTTCGTTATAAAATCATTAAAGGACTTTATGTTAGACTCCACTAGCGAATGTTGCTCCAAATATTTCTCGACCAAAATATTTCTTTTATTTTCCATCTTATGCAACTACAACCCTATAGTAGGTCTGAATTTTTTCTCCTTCTTTTCTTTCTATTTTAACAACGTCGCCGGGTGCGCATCCTTCGGGCAAAGCAGGATCACTGACTCTTATCTTCGGCAATTGCGATGAGGAAATATTATATTTTAAAAGCAATTTCTTTTTTTCTTCTTGATTGAGTTTAATATGTCTGGGCTGTAAGATGTGGCTGGCTGGCATTTTGGATAATTTTGACTAGCGGTAAATATATAATAACTAGGCAATAAACAAAATTTGCAAATGATGCTTTTTAAATCTTTCTCCCTTTTCGGTTTTTAATTTTTCATCAAAAACAACTAATCTTCCAACTTTCCTCCAATAATTTTCCTTTTAGTTATTTCTGATTTGTTACCTTCTTTATCTCTGGCATAAAATTCAGCAACGGTGTCTTGTCCAAATGTATCTTTAGGGATATGAAAAATACAATAATTTCCATCGGTCATCTTTCTTTCCATTCTTTCTTCTTTTCCGTCATATCTCACAAATGCCTCAAGTCCCTCTGGCTCATCGTCAAAATAACCAACAATATTATCGCTAATCGCTTTTATTTCGGGCGCAACTCTGGTCTTTTCTTTATCTATTTTCCTATTTACATTTAATAAATATCCTCCGCCATAAACCAGCCCAATAGCTGTTCCGATTAATGCAAAATCAATTATTGTAATTAATGTTAAAGAATGTTTTTTATTAGCCAAATCATTATTCATTTTTATATTTTCTACAATAGGCATTTTAACCGCCCCCATTATTAACAAAATAAATATTTTGCAATATATAAATATTACAATAACTTTATATAACAAAATATTTGAATAACCATGAAATCAATAATAATTCTCTCGGCAATCGGTTTTCTCCTCTCAATTTATGCCTTTTATGTCAAAAAAAATCATGAAAAAAATAAGTCCTACAAACCATTTTGTGATATTTCAAAAAAATTTTCATGCACAAAAGCTTTCTCAAGCAAGCATGGAAATCTGATAGGAGTTAGCAATACACTATTTGGCATAATTTTTTATCCAATTGTTTTTATATTTGCATTATTAAATCAGGCGCAATTAATTTTTTTCCTCTCAATCCCTGCACTTCTCGCATCTTTATATCTTGCCTATCTCTCGTATATTAAAATGAAAAACTTCTGTCTTGTTTGCTCATTAATTTATTTGATTAATTTCCTGATTTTTATTTTCAGCCAATAGCGCAGACAATGAATTTTCCCATCTATCAACGGTTTCCTGAGGTTCATATTTTAATAAATTCAAAATGGTTCTCCTTACCAGCTCTTTATCGCCATCTTCTGGATTTTCTGCGGCATAACTTAAGCACTCTTGGTAATATTGTCTTATTTCATTTTGATCTTGTAAATTTTGTATTGCCGTTTCAAAAAAATAATGCGGAGAAATTTTCCCGACTAGGTTCTCTCTTACCTTAGAACATCCTCTCTCAATTTCTATTTCTCTAAGTTTTTCCGTTATATTCATGATTATCATGCTCGAAATAAATGGTCCCGACGGACTTTGTGATAAAAAGTTTCAAAGTTAGGTAACTTCAACTACCAAATATCCCGCCAACTAGCGCAAAAATCCCATAAAGAAACAATAATATATTCAAGATAATTCCACTAATAGCATGAGTTTTTCCTGTTAAATTCGAGTTTTTAGAAATTTTAATAATTGCTACAATTCCAAAAATTAAACCAATCAGTGCTGCACTAATCATGGAATATAGTGTAAATGGAGCTACTATATCTGTAAAGATATTGCCTCTATAACCAAAACGACCAGGGTTTATTAGTATCATCAGAAAATAAATACCCGGGTATATAATTATGCTTATTATTGCCAGAATCCAACTCCATACAGCTAATCTGCTTCTCATAATTATCAAAACGAACCATATCTTTTTAAACTTTGCTTATTTAAATTTCTTATGGATTTTACAGCAGTAATAGAAAAAGATGAAGATATGTATGTAGCAAGATGTAGTGAAGTAGGAACAATTAGCCAGGGAGCTACGATAGAAGAGGCTGTGGAAAATTTAAAGGAAGCAACTGAGCTTTATTTGGAGGAATTTCCAATTCAAAGGAAGATTAAGCCATTACTAACTTTCTTTGAGGTAGAAAATGTCCAAACTAAAGAAAATATCAGGTAAAAAATGCATAAAAATTCTTTGTAATAAATTTGGATTTAGAGTTATAAGACAAAGAGGGAGTCATGTTATTTTGAATAAAGAATTACCATCTGGGAAAATAGGAACAGTTGTGCCAATGCATAAAGAACTAAAAGTTGGAACATTAAAAGGTGTTTTGGAACTAGCAAAAATTGAAGAAGACGACTTTGCAGAATATCAATAACTCGCCTTCTATTGAAACAGAAAATAAATCTGGTCCCGACGGGATTTGAACCCGCGACACCCAGGTTAAAAGCCTGGTGCTCTACCGAACTGAGCTACGGGACCTCAAAGAAAAAATTTAAAACTATATTTAAAGGTAACTGCTTCTCTAAATTATTTTACCTCACCAATCTTCTTAATTAATTCTTCCCTAGACATAACTCCAATAACTCTATCCGCATGTTTTCCCTTCTTGAAAAAAATAACTGTTGGAATACTCATGATAAAAAAATTCTGTGCCAGTTCAGTATTTTTATCAACATTTACTTTGCCAAATTTAACTTCTCCTTTTAGTTCCTTAGCAACTTCTTCATAAACCGGCTCCATTATCTTGCACGGCCCACACCACTCTGCCCAAAAATCAACCACGACAAGCCCCTCTTTTATAAACGAATTAAAATTTTTTGAAGTTAATTCTATAATGTTCTTGCTCATCGCTAATAAAATTTTTTTTCATTAATAAATCTTTTGTGCCTCTATTTGCAACAAACTAAGAAAACCATTAATACCTAAATTTTTTCTTTCTATTTTTGGTTTAATTTTCTCCTTAACCTCACCAGCGAGAGAAACATAATATTCTTTATTATTAGCTACAACTTTCCAAACTAATTCTTCTTCATCCTCGTCTAAAATTAATTCTGCTTTGTATTTTTCTTTTCCATTTGCATTTTCTACTATTCTTGAAATTGCTTGTTCTTCTGAAGCGATTTTAATCTCACTGGCTTGCAAACTTGCAAGATTTACATCGCTTGTTTGTCCTTCACTTCCACATGTCTGAATTATATTAAATGGATAATTAAGTCCTCTGAATGCATCTAAATCTCTTGATACATCAGTAATTTGTATTTTCTGATCAACTAATGAGGGTTCAATATCGGTTCTTGTTTTGCTAGGAGCAGAGGGTTTATTGCTAAATTTATCTAAAATAGCAATAACATCAGTAGCTATATCTACTCTTCCATCTGGCGCCGTCCATGCACCGTTAACAAATGGTCCTACAACATCTCCCCATCTTGCCGTAGACAATATCAATGCATCTGAATAACAATTATTATTAGTTATATCACAACCTTGCTCAATTGCCTGAACATCATAAATTGTAAGTTGAGTAGCTGTACTTGGAATTATTTCAGAACCATAAACATGTACTGTTCCTATGTTGCCCCAATCTGTGTAATATGGAGAACATCCTAATTGTGCTGTTACAATACTCGGAGGAGGGGTCGGTGTGTTTACACCCGATAATTCGCTAACATTCCTAGGTATTTGCACCCATCTATACTGTCCTTCAAATCCTACAAAATTATTTATTCCAGGAAGATCAGTTAATTTAACTCTCAATGCTGTTTGTTTTCCAGGATTGTTTGGAATAAATGAGATATATCTGTTCTTTTTAATTGCTGGAGATTCTGGAGATGGTGGGTTTGGTGTTGTTATACCAACATCACATGCATCCCCAACACCATTACCATTTGAATCTTCTTGTCCAGGATTATAAACAGTTGGACAATTATCTATAGAATCTGGAATAGCATCATGAGCATCAAGATCTCGGTCAAGGGAAAACAACATATACAATAAAGCATCTTTTCCTATTGAATTTTCAGAATTTAGAGCATTTCTCATCTCCCATATCAAATCCATTGCACTAACGCGATGCAACAATACCTCTTGCACGCCGCTTCCGTCATAAACCATGAGTGAAATATAAGGCTCTTCTTCACTTACCATATATTGAGGAATTATAGATAATATATTTTCCCTTTCTATAGAATCAATACTAAAAATAAAAGGTATAACATCATTGCCGTAATCAATTCCTGGAGTCTGGAATGGCTCAAAAACATCAATATTGAATGGTCCATCACTAAATCCAATTGTTTGAATTGGTTCAGTTTGTCGCCCTATGAAAGTTATCTTGAATTGGAAAGGCGAGCCAGGATTTGTTGAGAAAATTTTGTTCTCATTTTCCATATTGTTAAATGGATATTTTAAATCAAGAGTTAGTAGCTGTGGTAAAGTGAAGTTGAAATGTCTAGTGAAATTCTGCAAAGATTCATTGAATTTTGCCGATGGACGTGGAGCTCTTCCGTCTGTTGTTGCAGTTCCAGGTCCTACGTCTCCTAAGTTACGTTCCATAGTCCAATTTATACATCCATAAAACTTACCGGCATCTTTTCCTTCTGCACAAAAAACACAAGTTTCAAATTCGTACATCTCACCAGAAACACTCTGGTTGGCTGCTAAAACTCCTCTATCATGCAAACTTCTGTTTATCATTCTCGTCCCACTGGCAGGCATTGTTGGCCTATCAAACATTGTAGCATTTGTAACATTGCCAGCAGTGTGATTTCCATGTCTGTTCCTGCTGTTAGTTGGCGTTCTTCCGTCATTTTCTGTTCCGTAATAAGGAACTCTAAATCCAACTTCCATTGCTCTGTCTATCGTACATAGTTTTCCTCCATCTACGGTAACAGGATCCCTTACACCCCATGTTACATCGCCATCACTAGGTTTATATGGAACTCTTCCACCACCAGCAAGTTTTGCCCAATAGCAAATAGTTTGTATAAATACTATTCTTGTGCAGTTTTCTGTGCACACGCCTACATATGTTAAAGTATTCTCATTCCTACTAGTTATATTTTCTATACTTTCTGTAAGTCTAACCTCAATTGTAGTATCTTGAGAATGAGTTGCACCATATTGGTCTACTACTGTAGTTGTTAAAATATGCTCTCCCACATCCAAAGGAGACGTTGTCCAATCTACAAAGCCAACTCCCTGAAAAGAATCAAAGGAAAGAGTTGATGGAATTGTTTCTTGTGGATAAATAAAATGAAAAGCTTCCAGAGAGTCATCACCACATTCAAGTTGATCAGCATCTTGGGCAGAAAAATCAACTCTTGCTGTTTGTCCAGCATTTACACTAATAAAACTAGCTGAAGATTCTAATATCGGGGCCCTATTCAAATTATTAACATTGATGTCAATAGGAAGTTCTCCTAAAGGTACAAAACACTCCTCGCCTCCTTGGAAAACAACTCTATAATTCCCTGCCTGACAGAAATTTGGTTGCCATGTAAAAGTGCTTGTTGCCTCACCAAATCCAGAAACAGTAGGAAAATTCGCTCCAGGTGGCAATGTACTAGGATCAGCCCAGACACAAATAGGCATTTCTGGAGCAGGAGGGTCCCAAAAGAAAGAAATATCAAACTGCAAAAATTCGCTTTCAAACAAATCACAAAAACAACTACCTCCAGATTGACATTCAGGCTGATCAAAGTTACAACTTGGAACTGTAGAGCTTTGTAAACCAGAGCTTGCTTGTGAATTTGCTTTTCCTTTAATATTTGATTCTTTAGGACTATCGGAAATAACCCCAATTCCGGAAACTCTGTTTATAACATCCGTCGCTTGTGCAGAAACAAATCCAGTGCTAACTAATAATAAAACCAATCCAAGAAACAAAATAATTGCTTTGTTGCCCAATTTTGCCCCCGATATATAAATTATATAAATGAATTTAAGCATAAGATGTATTTAAGTATTATTATAGTCTTTTAATAGCATGGAAAAACAACAACTTCTCAATTACTTAAAAAATTACTTTCCAGAAGAAATTATAAAAGCCTTCAAAAAAGTCCCTAGAGAAAATTTTCTTCCAGAAAATTTAAAAGATCTTGCATATGAAGATACTGCCTTGCCTCTTGGCTACGGAGCAACAATTTCACAGCCGTACACAATAGCTTTCATGCTTTCTCTGCTTGAATTAAAAAAGGGGCAAAAAATTCTTGAGATTGGCTCTGGTTGTGGTTATGTTCTTGCATTGCTTGCAGAAATCACAAAAAGCAAAATTTACGG
This sequence comes from Candidatus Pacearchaeota archaeon, assembly GCA_016188825.1. Classification (GTDB taxonomy): domain Archaea; phylum Nanobdellota; class Nanobdellia; order Pacearchaeales; family GW2011-AR1; genus UBA73. The sequence continues at coordinate 62,363 of JACPHA010000017.1, forward strand.
AATTGAAATAATTAAACCGCTTGCAGAGCAATCAAAAAAAACATTGAAAAAATATAAAAACATTAAAGTGTTTTGCAAAAACGGTTTTTCTGGTTTTCCCGAAAAAGCTCCTTTTGACAGAATTCTAGTAAGTGCCTCAGCAAACACCTTCCCGGAACATTTATACAGCCAATTAAAACCAAATGGTATTATTGTTGTGCCAGTAAGAGATTCGATATTCCAAATTAAAAAACAAAATGGAAAAATTAAAATCAAAGAATTTCCAGGGTTTGTGTTCGTGAATTTGGTTAATGAATAGAAAGATTTAAATAAGTGGGCTCACTTATCTTCAAATGACAAATATAACGCTTTCAATAGATGATGAAGTATATAAGAAAATGAAAGGGTATTCTGAAATAATGTGGAGTGAATTTGTAAGAAAAGTCATAAAGAAAAGAGTTGAACAGTTAGAAATTCTAGACAAAAGCCCGAGTAAAGAAAGTATATTAACAATGTTAGCATCAGAAGAAGTATTAAAAAAAGATTGGGATAATGAATTAGATGAGCGGTGGAATGATGTATGAGCAAAAAGAAATAGTTATAATTCCCTTTCCATATTCCGATTTAACGGGTTCGAAACAAAGACCAGCTTTAATTATTTCAAATAAGCTAATTAATAAAACAGAAGATAGGATTTGTTGTCTTATTACTTCTAAACCACACAAAGATGATTTGGCTATTATTACTCGTGCATTGGAAACAGGAGAGTTGCCGCTCAAAAGCTGGGTTAGGCCCCACAGATTATTTACAATTCAAGCACGAATAATAAAGAAAAAGCTTTGCACAATTAATGACGGATTTCACGATACTGTAATAAAACATATTAATGAATATATAAAAAGAAAGTAAAATTAGTTTTTTGATTTTGATTCTTCTCTTGCCAGTTTCGCTTTTCTCCTGATTAAAACGCCCCCGGCAGCTACCACTGCGCCGCCAAGAACAACCATTCCAACTGGCGAGACAGCCGGAATTGAGTCTATTACATCTAGATTGTTACGAAGGTCAAAATACGGCTGAGTATAGGGGGCAATTGAGGTGCCGCAACTAGGAAAACTGGGAGATCGAATTACATATCTTCTGTCCGAAATAATAGGAACCGGCACAGTAGGCTGTGAATTTACATCTATATCCACTCCTTCCCAATCATAGACCATAACCCTTATTTCTCCATTTGCATATGGCTCAAAATTACACGAAGAAGATGAAGGGTTTATTGTTTGATAGACAAGAATGTCAAAACGACTAAAATCTCTATTTGCGCGCAATTGGCTTGTGTCATGAATAGGAACGCCGTTTGCAACAAAAATTTCTGTTATTTTATTCGAGAACCAACTAGCCCAAAAACCATCATACCCGTCGGTTGACCATGTGTTCTGGAAGAAATGAATCGGGTCTGCTTGCACGTTTTTCGTATCTGAATAAAATCCAGCAATTGCTCCTGCGTAAACCACTGCTCCCGCAAATTTCTTTCCTAAATTTTTTGTAGCCTTTCCAGTTTTTCTTAGCATTTCTGTTAGTCCCATGTTATTGCAAGTTATTATTAACTATTTATACTTTTCCCACGCTCTAAGATTATGTAAAAAAACAGTTTAAAAAATTTGTTGTTGCACACTCAACAAAATAAATAGTACAACAACTGCTCCAATCAAAAGCCCAACGAAAAAAGGCGAAATTTTCGATAAAAACATTAAATTAACCTGCTCCTTATTAACCTCCTTAACAGTGTAGCTTTCAGTCCATGAAATAAAGCTAATTAGCAAAAATAAGCATGCGAGAACAACAATCAGCAGGATAACGTATTTTGCGTTCATTGTATATAAAATGATTTTATGTTTATATACTTTAGGTTAGCTGATAAATTCCTGCGGTAGCGCAAACAGAACCCGCTGTCAAAAGAGCAGCAAGTCCTTTTTTAACTCGTGAATCTTGCTTCCTTATTAATTCCGGAATTCTTTTAGATTCTTCTAACCCCACCAATTCTCTGAATAAATCAATAGCATAACCCGCGAAAATTCCGCTGACTCCTCCAACGCCGGCAGCCCAAAAATTATCGCTTAATATTTCTTTTTGTTCAGTTCCGGAAAAAAAATAAATCGGGGGCGTTACAATGAAAGTAAAAATCGCGCTATAAATAAAATCATGTAATTTCTGTTTGCTTTCTCTGGTTTCATCTGTTATTCCAAATTTCTTTCTCCATAAATCTCTTCCCTTGCCATAAAAATAGCCAAGTCCAGAATAAACAAAACCTGCCGCAAGGAGTCTTGCATTAATGGAATTTTCATCTGGCATTTCCGCTAAAAGTGGGTTTGTTTCAACGGCAGCAAAAAGTGGCGTGGAAAGAGCAAGAGCAGCAGTTGAATCAACAAAATGGTATTTTAGAACTTTCTTAATTTTATCAATCGCTCCGTTTCCAATAAAACATTTTTCTTCTAATTTCTCCATAAAAAAATTTGATAATTCAACGTTTATATAGCTAACGCATTTTCCATCATTATGCAGGTTCAATAGAAACGACACCAGTAAATGTTGCACAATAATAGTAATAAAATTAATTTTACGAGGAGATTAGCATTAAACACCTGTACAGATAATTCTGATAAGACTATAAATAATCGACGTAATAGCTTAGTTTAAATCATTAATAATGAATTCAAGATAATTTATCTTCTATAAAACAAAGAACCGAGATTAAAAGAGGTAGGTGGTGACAAATGTCATGAACCTATACTCCAAAGAAGACCTATTTTCTAAAGGTTTGATAAAACTGGAGAGCATAACATGAATATGTTTTTCCACTTTCAGTAAACGTCCTGGGATGTGGAAAAGAAATAAAATATGCATTAATTAAATCTCGCACTTCTCCTGGAATATCTTCCCGATACTCTTCAACTGCAGAATCAAAATTTCTAACCGGCTCTTCTAAGATTGCTGGCATTGGCCTCCCAATTCGGCGTTTAAGCATTACTAAGGCTCCGTCTGGAAAATATAAATGTCCATCTTCACACTCAGTCAATCTTTCTAAAGGCTTTCTTTCACTCATAAAATTCAAACTTATTTATTCTTTATAAAACTTTCGTTCAGTAACTATTTAAAAATAACTACATTTTCTTGTCTCTCAAATGACTTCCTATTATCATTGCCGCCCCAATCAGAACCAAATTCTTTATTATATATTGGCCTTCTAATGTCGGGACGAATGGCTTGCTAAATGCAACCTCCGGCAGAATAATTAGAGGCAAAAACGTTCCTGCCATTTGAACAGCCATTAACGCCAAACCAATTCGTGTAAGAGGATGATATAACAAACAAACACCTATCAAAACTTCCCACCATCCTAAAAATGGGACAAACCAGTTAGGATCAAACCAGTAAACAGTATTAGCAACTAATTCATTCGCAGGGCTTAGGTTGAAAGATTTTAGTATTCCAAACCATATGAAAACAAGAGCAAGAGAATACTTCAAAAAAACAAGGCCGTTTTTCTTTAGAAATTGAATAATTTTCTTATCAATCCTATCAAATTCTTTTTCTAAAACATTCCCCTTTTTCATTTAAGAAAAAGGAATAAAAAGCTTATAAACTTTTTCAAAAATTAGCCCTGTAAAGTATATGAAATTATCTCGAAAGGTAGTTAAATGCAATCCATTGCCGAGCCTAAAAGAATCGTGGCGTCTGAAATCCTGCTAAACTTGCGTAGACTTGTAGAATTCCTTGATGATAAATCTCGTGGTCTTTCATGTAGTTTAGCATTAC
>JACPHA010000018.1 GCA_016188825.1 Candidatus Pacearchaeota archaeon
AAATGTAATGTTTACTTCGTTTGTTTCTGTGACAGAAACATTAACATAAATGTTATTTCTTGATAAGTTTGCTGCATCATTTTCTGCTCCTGTACCATAAGAAATTTGTGGGAAAGTCGTATCAACCCTGACTGTTCTGCTCCCCGTTCCTGTTAAATTTTGATTTCCAGAAGTATCATTTGCAGTTGCGTTAAATGTATATAATCCGTCTGCCAGGCCTGTAAAGTTAATTAAATATGATGCCGATGCTCCGCTCACGCTAATATTTGTATTATTATATAGTGAAGTAGAATTGTATAAGTAAAACCTAATTGTATTAACTCCTGCGTTATCAGTTGCAGAAACATTAACAACTATGTTATTTCTTGATAAGTTTGCTCCGTCACTTTCAGCTCCTGTACCAAAAGTCATGCTATCGGGAGCAGTTGTATCATTAACACTCACAGAGACATTAGAATTAAATGCCCCTGTTGCATTTAGTGTTGTTACAGTAATATTATAATTTCCCGGCGTAGCAGCAGTTGCATTAAACCAGAACCTATTTAGTGCGCTACCATTAACAACAAAATAAGTAAGATTAGTCCAGCTCAAAACAGTGCTTGTATTAGTAAACGAATGCTGTCCTGTATCTGTGCCATTTGAATTAGCAACAAAAGTAAAACTAGAAGGCAAAGTAATATTTACTTGTGTAATGTTAGCGTTTTGCCCGGCATCAGAATTATTAACCGTTATATTATAAAGAGTTGAAACATCCTCAACAACATTTTGAGAAGTAGGAGTTATAACGTGAGCAGCATAAACAAAAGCCAAGAAAAAGACAATCAATAAAGAAATAATTATAATATCACTCTTTTTCGAACTCATTTTTCCTCTCTTCAACTTATTTTATAAATTATTTATATTTATAAATGTATCGCTCCCAGCTATTATTATCCCGAAATAATGTCCTCTCAATGATAATTCATCCCATAATACCCAGACATTTATGTTTAATTATTCTTTTTTCCAGTTTTTATTTTCCCGACAATCCAACCGATAATTGCACCTATAATTATTGAAGGAATCAAACTGATAATTCCTAAAATAAAAGAAAATGCAAAACAAGCTTCAAAACTGCCCCCACTAAAACCCGTTAAAGCGAAACAACTACCTTCTTCCATTATTGCAAAAGCAAACCCTAAAATGAGAACTGCTCCCGCCAAAACTAATATTCCTATAATTCCTCCCTTAAAAGAACTATGAAATTCTTTTTCAACTATTTTTTTGATTAATGAAATTGTTAACCATAAAACTGCTAAAATTGATATCGTCATTAATATCAAAAAGTCCTTGTGTGTTACTCCACACTAAAGTGTGTGGTTTTCTGTCAAGTTCCTTGACATAATTTGAAACCAAAAATTAGCTCTCAAAAATCGGCCAAACACATTTTCGGTGCATCCCAAATAATAGTAGTTATAAAAACATTCTCCGCCCAGACTTCTTATAAACGCCAACTATAATTTTTACTCAAGAAATATTAAATAACTTGTGGCCCATTTTATTTTCTCCTCACTCCTTGCTTCTCGCCACAGCTTCCCTCACATTTCTATTCAACTGTTTCATGCTCTCTTCTAGCTGTCCCTTGTCTTTTGTCCCTGTGCAAACCAATTTTCCGTTGGAAAAAAGCAAAAATGTTGCTGTTGGCTCTACCAACTTGTAAACCAGCCCAGGAAATTGCTCTGGCTCATACTCTGTATTTTCCAACTCTAAAGCCAAAACATTCAAATTCAGATTTAAATCAATGCTTCCAGAAGCAACAATGTTCTGAACAGTGATCTTCGGCTTTTGCGTTATTTTCACTCCTATCTTTCCAATTTGTCTTATAACCGCATCAATCACTTGTTTAACTTGCCCAACGCTTTTTGTCCCTGTGCAAACCAAGTTCCCAGACGAAAAAACAAGCACGGCTGACTTCGGTTCTTTTATTCTCAAAACCAACCCAGGAAACTGTTCTGGATTATACTCCGTATTGCTGTGCGTCCTCGCCAATTTAGTCAACGAAACCGGCTTTCCTAAAGAAGTCGTAGCAACAATATTCTGTATCTTTAAATCTGATTTTTTAGATTTAGCGCTCGCCATTATATGAAAATTAGTTTTCCTATTTATAAATAATAAAAAATAAGTCCATTTATAAACCTTTCTTTGACTCCATACTGCAAATTATAGTGATATAATTACTTCTGACAAATCTAATCAAATCTAAAAGTTTGTTTCTTCCCAATCCAAGTTTTATCTCTGCAACTTCTGCTGGTGTTTTTCCTCCAAGCTCTTGATTTGGATTCACAAAATTATGAATTGTTCTTCTCAAATCCATAAAGTATCTTGCATCATCAAAACTTTTGAAACCGCTTCTACTTCCACTCTTTGTAACCCAACAAATTTCATAGGTCTTATCTCTTCCCCTTCAGCTTCTAAACAAACTTCAATTGCTTCCTTTATTCTTTCCAATACTTCTGGTATTGTTCTGCCCTGTGTGTAACATCCCTGAATTTCCGGAACACTGGCTACATACCATCCATCTTCATCTTTCTCTATCACAACATTAAATTCTGCCATGATATAATAATAAATGCTATGCTTAAAAAACTTTCTTTTTGAAAATTCAAATCTCAAACTTAATCAATTTCCTCTTTTCCCTTTTACCTAATTCTCCAATTTTCTTAATCCTCTTGTGGTGTGAATAAATAAATCTCGTAACAAAAAACAAAATCAATAAGAAAACTGCAATAAGCCCAATTAAAGAAAGTCTTCCTCTTGTCCCTCCAGAAAATACCAATCCTGCAAGCCCTCTTTGAGACGGCAAGAAAATTGTTCTTGTTGCAACAATCTCAACATTGCCTTCAACAAATTTCATGTTGAACTCAAACTCTCCAAACGAATCTTTAGGCAGAACAAATTCTACAAAATTATTTTTCTCTTCTCCCGCTCCAAGAAAAAGAGATTCTCTGCCTGAATATCTTATAAGCCCGTTTAAGTCAACTAGACTATATTCTAAAATTATATTGTGTTCAATTCCTGCATTTTCTTTCAGACCATATTCAACCCTCAAACTATCTTCAACTTTCTCATAATCTGAAATTTGCGCCTCAAAAACATTTCTGAAAACATCAATAACAAAATTCCTGCTTGCTCTGCCTTCCGAACATTCTATTGCTATGCTCGAATTATAATCCTTGGGCTCTGCATCTCTAGGAATTTCCAGTTCAATATCAAGAACAAATTTCTCTCCTGCTCCCAAACCCTTGACCTGCTCATTAGCAAGCCACTCTCTGCTTTCGCCTTCAAATCTCGCCTTGCAGTTATTCAAAAATAATCCTCCCGTGTTGATAACTTCAACTGCAAAATTCTTTTTCGTTCCTCTCTCAATTTTTATTTCTTTTATATCTGAAATATTTAATCCAAATCTTTTATTTTCCTGAATCAAAACAACACTTCTTCCGCCTCCTCCGCCACCATTCCCCACTCCAAGAGTTCCTCCGCCGCTATCTGCAACAACCAGAATTTTCAATCTCGGAGCATTCTCGCTTTCTGCTCCCAAAGAAGTATTAAACCCCTGCGCTGTTGCCTTGCATAAAATTTCCAACTGTCCGTAATAACTATTAATCGACGGCTTATCCAAAGTCAATGAAAGTGTTGTTGATTCATTTATGCTCAAATTAAAATTGCTGTTTGAAAATGCTCCAAAATTAGAAATGTCAAAACCTGTCACATTTGGCAAACAACCGCTTAAACTATGATTCCCTGTATTTCTTATAATCCAGCTAAAACTCCTGCTCTCATCATTTTCCATTTTAACATCAGCGTTGCAATTTCCTCCTGAACATTTTAGCTCACTAAGATCAAACGCATCAATGTTTCCGCTCGGTGGATTAATTCCTATTCTTATCGGCACAGTATAATTTCTGCCATCAAATTGCCTCGTTATTGTTATACTCCCGTCATAAACAAGATTCTCTAAAACATTATTTGAGATCTCAATTCTTATCTGAGTGTTAAACAGATTGCTTTCGTTGTAATTTTTTTTGCTTATTGTTGCGCTATTATTCATAAAAGTCAAATTGAAAAATGTAGAATTCAAAACATGAGAAAAACTAAATACATAATCCTCATTTGATTGATGATAAATCGATAAATTCCAAATCAAAGTCTGATTCTTTGGATCAGGAGTGGCTATATAGCTCGAGGGAAAAACATTCAGCTCACTTAAAACTCTAAATGTCCCATTCTGCTGAACAAAATTCGCTCCATCGAAAAGCAGAGAAGACCAATTCCAAAAACCATAATCGTCAACTGTATAATTTCCAGATTCCCAAATTAAATTTCCTCCAATGCTATAATTACTCCCAATTAAATTATTTATTACTGCACTTCCATTAGAACTTATTATCGTAAAGTTAACAAATTTTATATCATTTTCAGGATCACTTGCATTTACTCTTACAAAAAATGTCTCTCCATAAATCGGTATTTTAATGCTTCCATTCACAATTGTATAATTAGAATTAACTATTGGGGGGATGTTTGCAGGAGGCAAAGTAACATTGACAAAAAGCGTTTTCGAGACTGAAGAATAATTTGCATTTCCAGGATAAATCACAGTTATATTGCGGAATCCAATTGAATCAAATAATGTATTATTAAATATTGGGCTGTTTCCAACGTTAATTAAAATGTTATTCTTATATAGCTCTATTATTCCCTCTCCTACATTTAAACTAGCATTTATTAAAATAGAGGTGCCATTCTCAATTGTAAGATTGTTTTGAGAGTTGTTCAAGAACAAAGAAACGCTGGACGATGTGTTTTGAGTTATTATCAATAAAACACTCAAGCTTTTTGAAGTGTAATTGGAATTTCCCGTAGTATTATAGTTGTAATTATAACTGCCAGCTCCCAGTGTGATTATTTCAGGGTTAGATTTTAAAGAAGAATCTCTGTATAAGTTGCAAATTAATTGCAAGGGACATGAAGATCCATTTGCCATGGTTTCTAGAGGATAAGTTCCAGAGCCAGGAGAAACACTAAGCAATAATCCGTAACTGGAATTTTGATTTAGTATTATTTCTTTTGTTATCGAGTTTGAAGTGTAATTGGAATTTCCAGGAGTTGAATAGTTGAAAGTTACACTTCCCGCGCCATAAACTCCGTTTGATTTATCCAGAGAACATGACAATTCAGCAGGACAGTTGTTTCCTGAAACATCTGTAGTCTGAGGATATTCAATCGGAGTTGTTCCGAATATTGCCAAAGTGTAGGTGCTATTTTGATTGAGTATTACTAAAGCAGTATTGTTTGCAGAGGTATAGTTTTGAGTTTCGCTGACATTTATTATGTAATTATATGAACCTGCTCCTAAAATTTTATCTTGGCCATTTTCACCATTAACTTGAACATTGTTTCTGTACAAATTAGCTGGAGCTTCAGGATTATTGCAGTTTCCAGTAACATTAATTGGACTAGAATATTCTTGAGGTGAATTAGAAGAAATCGAGCATGAAGAAGTTGCCCGAATTATATGAACCCATCTTGTTATTGTTGCTTGGCTATGGTTTTCATCCCCGCTTGAGACAGCAGTGTAGTTATAATTTCCTGCTCCCAATATAACTGGCTGATTGTTTCCAGAAGCGACATTAAGACCGTTTCTATATAATGTTATTGAGCCATACAAAGAAGACGCAGAAGCATTTGTTGTATTGCCATATGCAGATGTCTGGTTTTGCCCAAGGCTGTTTAATAAAAGAGAGATGTTTCCTGGTGCTTTATTAACAGTCAAAACCCAGATTGTAGAGTTTAAATTATTCGAAGTATCATTAATTGTAACATTAATATTGTAAGTTCCTGCTGGCAAGGTTGTTATATTTTTCAGATAGCCGCTTTGGTTTATCACAAATAAAGATGTCCAATTTATTGAGTAAGAATCTATAGCAACATTGTCCAAAGCATCAAAATCAACGCTAAAGCCGTTTGGATATTCTATGCTTGGGTCTGAAGGAATTGTGGTAAAATAAGGAGGAGTTGTATCTGGAATTGTATAAATCAAACTAAAGTTTGTATTATTAAATGCTCCATTGCTCGAATTATCAAAAACTCTGTAATTCCAGAAAAATGTTCCTTGATATGGCAATGCAAAAGATAAATTTGTGCTGTTAGCTGTTCCGCTGATATTTGTAAAGTTTGTTCCAATCAAATTTCCTGTTGAATTCCACAAAAATAATGTTGCATTTTTTAATCGAATATTATCAATAAAATTCGCTGCGAAATAACTGGTGTTTGTTTGTGTTGTTGTTCCATTTGCAGGAGAAATCAAATTCACAGCTGGCGGGGTTGTGTCTGGGTTTCCTTCTGATGTGTTTCCCAATAATTCAACATTATCAACCCTACAAAACTCTGAAACTGCTCCAGCAGTGCATTCAAATTTAATTCTAAAATTAGGGTTGTTATTTGCATTTGTTGAGAAGTTAAATTCACTAAAAACATAACTAGAATCATCTGCGGAACTTCCTCCTGTTTGCTCCAAAATAATCCAACCAGCTCCGTCATTCCATTCAACTTGAAATTCATCTGCAACGTCTAGCGCAATTAATTTTCTTTTATATTTTAGAGTAATATTTTGATATCCTAATGTACTAATTCCTCTTTCAATCACACTAGCAGGTTCTGTGGTAGATTGTGGTTGTGATTGAGCATGTCTTGTGCCTTGAAAAGGATCCGTAAGAGAATTAGTCCAGTTATTTGCTCCACTAGCAGCAGTTAAACTCCAACCGCCCAATGTTCCAGATTCAAAATCATCAGAAAAAATTGTAACCGCGCTACCAAAACTTAAATTAAAAATAAGAATAATAAGCAAAACAAAAGAAAGCTTTATTTTCTTTTTTCTAAAAAAATCATCCATGAAAATTTCAATAACTTTAGACAAATTTATCGCATTGGTATTGCAATATTTCTGAAAATTCTTGTAGATTCTATCCTCTATGCTCAAAGTCACCTTCTTTTTTGCCATCTTAAAAATCAGAAATATCTAGTCATTTTACCTTATAAACGTTTCTTTCTCATACTTCTTTATACATATTTATATTATTTATACTTACAGATAAATACTTAGAAATACAAAAGAAATGTATATAAAAATTTAAATAATCAGAATTTTCGGTAATATTATGATGGCACAATTAAGCTTAGAGTATATAGCAAACGATAACAGGGTCTCATGTATAGTTAATGAAACATATGAAGAAAGGAACCATGCTTCCAGAAAATATAACATTAATTCAAACTGGGATAATTTTTTGCGCATGCGTAGAATCAGGAATTTTTTGGATAGGCATGAAGGGCAGACTGTTGATTTTGAAACTTCCTCTCCCTACGCAAACTCTCTGGATCAAAAATTTGAAGAAATAAAAAGGCTTGTTGATTATCATAACAGAAGACTTGGCTAAAACTTAACCTCGTCATAATGCGCAAAAAAGACTCTTCAAAAAACTTTAGATATCTCTGATTTTATTTTATCAAAAGTTTTGGTGTTAATCCTACCAATTTTCATAATAATAAGATTCTTATTAATTGTAAACAGCTTATCAATTCTTATTCTGCTTTGCTTTAATAATTTTCCAGAATCTAAACTATCTTGATTTATTAACAAAGAAAATGACTCTTCTCGAATTACCGTCGTTAGAGGCACCATAACACAATCTTGGCATCTTTTATTAAAATCATCATTTGATACTATAACCGCAGGTCTAACTTTGCTTCCTTCTTGATCGGTAAAGGGATAAGGCAACAATACTAATTCTCTTTGCTGAAATATCATTTTACTTTCTTAGGTAAGACGCCCAGATATCATCTTCCTTATTGTCCCAAACTTCTTTTAAAGAATCCTCATTGTATTTTAAAATATCTTTAAAGTCGTCCTTTATTTTTTTAGAAACATCACCGGCTTTCTCAAGCAATATTTTTCCTTCTGTTTCGAACAAAACCAACTCGTCACCTTTATCAATCCCCATTTTCTCTCGTATTGATACTGGAATAGCTATCTGTCCTTTCTCCGATACTTTGATTGTCTTAATTTCCATATCTATGTAAGAATTTTCTTACTTATAAATCTTTCGTTTAATCAGTACAAATCTTAACTCACTCTCAAAAACTCAATTCCCAACAATCCTCACATCATCAACCTTACAAAATTCTGAAACAGCCCCGGCAGTGCATTCAAACCTTATTCTAAAGTTTGCATTATTTCCAGCACTTGTCGGTAATGTAAATGTTCTATAAACATAGTTTGCATCATTGGCAGAGCCGTCTCCAACCTGCTCTAAAACATTCCATGCACTTCCATCAAACCATTTTGCTTTAAATTCATCTGCAATATCCAAACCAACCAATTTTCGTGAATAACTTAATTCCACATTACTATGTCCAATTGTACTAATTGTCTTCTCCATTGAACTAGCAGGCTCATTCGTATTCATCGGCTGTGCTTCAGCATGCCCGGTTCCCGCGTAATTATCGCTGCTTGAAGCATACCAATTTGTGTCTATTCCTGTCAAAATCCAATTATTTAAATTTCCAGCTTCAAAACCATCGAAGAATAATTCACTAGGACTAACAACATTAGTTTCATCATTATCATTAGTCGAAGAACAACCGACATCGGCAGGATAATCTATAAAACCATCTAAATCGTTATCAATCCCATCAGCACATTGCATTAATGTTGCCCCCGGAGGTATTGTTATGGCCCCCTTCATAAGCCAATCAACCGAAGTCCACAAAAATGGCCAATCGCTTCCATCATTGCCGTCGCTTAATTCGTCAGCAAAACTTGTTCCATCTCTGCTGTCATCTTCATCTATCTCGGGATGCGGACCAACTAATAAGACTCTTCCCTGCCCATAATTGAAACCAATTATTCCAGGCTTATTATGCGCGGATGAATTACTAGGCACTATCCAAGTAGCAAAAGTCTGCATTTCCTGTCCGGCATTAGCAACAAAATAGGGCTCTCCATAATACAAAATGCCTCTCTGCGCAGGCTCGTACACATTCGCCTCGTGCTGTAAATTCATATCCATTGTTGTCATAACATAATTAGGCCATGAGGCGATTTCATTTATAGGCCCAATACAGCTTCCATGAAACAAATTCAAATAATAAGGATAATTCCCGCCATCCCAAACAACATTATCGCAAGCATAATATGCTCCTGCGCTCATGCCGATATAAACTCCCCCGCTGGAAATTAAATTCCTTATATTATTATTCCCGCTGGTCTTTATTGCCTTCTTATAATCATAAGCCCAGCCTCCCGGCATGAAAATTCCTTTATATAATGGCCTCAAATCTCTATTATTAATATCCCACGCTGAAACTTCCTCCCATGTCAAGCCTTTCCACTCTAAAAATTTCTTAAAAGCAGTTTTGCTCGGCTCCCATGTTCCCTTTCCGTTGTAAATTGCAAAATCAGCTCCCTGCAAAGCAGACACCTCTCCAATCGAGAAAACCAAAATTAAAACAGAAAGCAAAAAAAATTCTCTTTTCATCTTTTATTAAAACTAAACCGATTTATAAAGATTATTGCGGGAAAAGACAATTTTAGATGTTTCGATAATTTAAACTAGCGTTGATAGATTTTCAACAAGTTTGAGTTATAGTAAAAGGATATGTGTAATATCCACTATTAATCTTCACTCGATTATTTAAGTTGTTCATTGTTTTTATTTCTTTCTCTGTTTCTCTAGGAAAGCTTGATAAGGAGTCCTAAGCTTTCCATTCGTTAAGCTCATATGTGGCTTCTTGTAATTG
>JACPHA010000019.1 GCA_016188825.1 Candidatus Pacearchaeota archaeon
TGAAAGCGGGGAAGCCTGTCAAACTTATAAATCCTAAAGAAGAGAGTATGGTAAAAGAAACTTATGAAAAGTATAGAATATGTGCATCAAGATTAGCTAAAAAGATAGAAAGAGATTATAATGTTCACATTCCTGTTTATAAGCTCGCCTAGGAAAGAAAACTCTTCACTTTAGTGGCGAGATAAATTTCCGTCTCGAGGCGAGCTTATAAAAGATGAAAGAAATTAATATTTTTGAGGAGAATAAAACTTTTTCTCTAAAATTTTTTTATATTCCTCCATTGGAATTTTTTTGTGCATCATTGACTCTCCATCCTTCTTATCATCTCTGCAAAAGCCGGGCGAGTTATTAGAATTCCTGCAGTTATGCCAATTATCGTTGTCAAAGCAAAACCTTTGAACAGGCCTGCGCCTGCCCAGTAAAGCGGAATCATCGCTGCAACAAGAGTTAAATAGGCTGTTAAAATTATTGCTGATGCTCTCTTGATTCTTTCCTTAAGGCTTAGCTGCCTGCTGCCTGTTTCATCTAAAATAATAATTTGCTGGTCAACTCCTGTGCCAATTGTCGCAAGTATTCCAGCAATTGAAGGCAAATCCAGATTCCATTTTATAAGCGAGGCAACTCCTAATATAATAAATAATTCTGAAAATGAAGTTAAAAGCAAAGCCAGAGAAGTTTTTATTTTTCTGTATCTGATGAATATTATCAAGGAAACTGCGACTACTGCAGAAACTGCTGTCAAGAGTATTATATAAATAAAATTCTGCCCGAGAGTTGGAGAAATTGTGTCAAGCTTGACAATTTCCAATTTGTATGGCAGACTGCCTGTGAGAAGAATTGTTTGCAGACGATTCATGTTCAATCTGGCATTTTTTATTGCTTCGTCCTGTGTTGCCCCTGTTCCTGAGCCTTGAATTGAAATCTGGGTTGTTACCTGCCCCCTTAAATTGCTGCTTATCAACAACGTGTCAACTTCTTTTTCATCAACGTATAGATAAAGACTTTCGTTTAAGTATTGTCCTGTTTGGTCTAGAGAAATGTTTCTTGTTATATCTGCATGTTTTTGTGCGGCGTTTTCTCTTAGATAAACTGCAAATGAAAACTGACAAATATATTGCCCCTGAGAAGGCTGACAGCCCGTGACTGCGGCGCAAGATGCATCATTGCGACAAACATCGCTAATATCTTTTTCTCCGCCTTCAAAAACAGTTATGTTTCCTATTTTTGCCTCAAATTTTCCCTGCTCCAAGATTAATTCTTCTAAATCGTTAGGAGTGGAGCCGGCTACTTCAATAAGCATGAATTTGTTCCGTGATAAATCAGAAACTCCTTTTATGTTAACGTCTGACAATCCATAGACATTAAATCTGTTTCTGCTTATTGCAACTAGATCATCCAGTTCTGAATCTGAAATTTGGCTTGTTGGTTTTACTAACGCTCTTGCGCCGCCACGCAAATCAAGACCTGTCTGAATTTTGGTTTTCGGAATGTCATCAATGGTGATTTGCAAAGTTTCATTGGTTAAAAAAACATAATCATCCAAGTTTGTTTTAACTTCTAGTTTTTTTTCTGTTGTCTCGTTAAAACCCTTAAAAATTTTTTCCAAAGCAGAAGCATAAGATTGTTTGTCTTTTATTATTTCACCATTGATTTCCGTTATTATTTCACCTTGTTTTAATCCTGCTTTGAAAATTTGGGAATCAGTGTCAACAGATTTGACTAAAACTCCTTTTTCTATAGAGCTGTATAAAATAATTCCTAGTGCAACTATGAATAATAAAGCCACTAATATTTTCCCTCCCTTGGATGTTAAGAAAGAGAGTGCGGCGATTAAACCGACTATTAAT
The DNA here is from genome assembly GCA_016188825.1 of Candidatus Pacearchaeota archaeon. Lineage (GTDB taxonomy): Archaea > Nanobdellota > Nanobdellia > Pacearchaeales > GW2011-AR1 > UBA73. The sequence continues at coordinate 1,848 of JACPHA010000019.1, forward strand.
GTAAAAGCAAAAAGTTTTGAAACTGGTTGTGCAGACATAATTGATACTAGAGAAAGCCCAAGAACAATGCTAAAAAGCCAGATTTTCCAAGATAGATTGCTCATTTATGCTCTCGCCTCCTTTTCTTTTGATTCTGCGTACCATTTAACAATTGACGCGTTGGTAATCCATGTATTGAAAATGTCAAACCATAAACCTATGAAAACAATTGTGAAAATCTGCCTCAAAACCTCTGATGATTTGTATACGATAAATAAAGAAATTGTTACTGCGGCAATTGCGGTCAATGTCATTGTTATTCCTGTCTTGAACGCTCCGAAAATTCTTTCATTTATTTTTCCTTCTCTGCTTTTAAAGACTCTGTTTGTCAGCAAGATGTCTGTGTCGACAGAGTAACCGATGAGCAAAAGAAAAGCGACAATGCCTGCTATTGACAACTGCAGGCCTATTAAATCAACAACTGCTACTGTCATTATTATATCTGCAAAAGCTGCGGCAATTACTGCGATGCTTGGCACAGAATAAAATCCATAGATTAAAATCAAAATTATGCTTAAAATGATTATTATAATTGAACTTGGATAGGAAAAAATTATTAATACAGTCAGGGCTGTGATAACAAAAGTCACTAAATAATCTGTTTTATTTTTGCTACCGAAGATTGCAATAAAAAAGCCTGCAACAACTCCCGTAATTGACAGTGATTTTACTATTGATAATTCTCTTAATGCTATAAAGATGGCTGCAAATGTTAATATTAAGGCAAAGCCCTTAATTTTTCTTGACTCGCCGAAAATGAAAAATATGACACAACCCATTAACAAGAAAGCGACGATAATAGAATTAATCAATTGTTTGTAGAAACCTGCTGAAAGAGTTGCTCCGGAAAATTCAATTGAGGAGTTTTCTTGATTTAGAGCATATCCTAAAAATTTTTCAATTGCTAGCTTTATTAGTTCAACATTTTTTTGAGTTTCCAAGATAAATCCTGTTTGTCTGCTTGTTCTGAAATCGTAAAGGCCGCGGACATTTAAGTCGTGGAATTCATTTTTAAGGGAAGATTTAACTTGCTCGATATCGGCAGAGCTGTCAAAAACTGTTATTGTTGTTCCGCCAGTCAGAGTCACATCTTTGTAAATTATATCTCCGTTTTTTGCCTGAAAATTATAAAGGTAAAAAATTGTTAATAAGAAAAAAATTGCCGGGATTAATAAAAGTAATTTGTAGCTTTTGTCATACCAGTTCTTTTCTGTTTTTTGAGGTTCCATTTGTTTATAGAAGATTAAGATATTTTAAAGGTTATTCTTTTTTGAATCTATCGGCGTAAGGCAGAAGATATTCTATAGTACTATTTAAAGTAGCAAGTAGAGGATAGTGTTCTTTAGGAACTTCTATTTTGTATTTTTTTCTTAATTCCATTACAATATCTAGAAAATCCATTGAATCTATGTCTAATTGGTCGCGCAATCTGATATCTGGATTTAAATTTAATAAATCTGCGTCTGGAGCAACTGTTTGTATTATATCTTTGACAATTTCCTCGATTTTTTTTGTTTCGTCAGTCATGTTAATGCTCCATTAAATCCACAACGCAATGTCTGTATCCTTCCCCAAAGCTTATTTTTTCTCTTGGCAAAAACCTGTTGATATCTGCATAGTTTATATTTTCCATATTTAACTTTCTGCCATCTGGCATTATTAATGCACTATAATCTTCAGAAAACTCGAAAACTCTTCCTCTTGAAGCACATGCTCTAGCAATGCTTATCTCCAATTGAGACCATGGTGTGGCAACACAAAAATCTTTTTCAGCTATTTTTACCATTGCCCTGTATAATTTTTTTCCTGTTGCTCTCCCGTAGAGTCTAATGCATCTCGCCTCTAAAGTTTTTTTGTTCATTTTTAAAATGCGCCGTAGGGGAATTGAACCCCTCTCTACTTCGTGGAAGGCAGTCATTCTACCGATAAACTAACGGCGCATTAAAATTATTAATTACAAAGGGTTTTAAAGATTATCCTTCTTATAATGACGTTTTCTGTGGCAATTAGCACATAATACCTCACATTTTTCTAGTTCTTCCCTTATTCTTGGAATAGAATATCCATTCGCGACCATGTAAGATATTTCAAATTTTTTATCTTTTTTGTGATGGAATTCTATAACGGCTGGATGATTTTCTGAGCAGACTTTGCATTTTAGACTTTTTTTGTAATGCTCAATCCATTCTCGAATTTTTTTCTTTCTTATTCTAACATATTTCTTCTCAGATTTTTTATGACTTATATACCATTCTCTCCTATACTCTCTTCTTCTTTCAATATTTTTAAACGGCATATTTTTTTTATCGGTTTCGAACCTTTTAATAGTTTGTATCCCCTAATTAAATAATACAAGTTACTAAAGTTTTTTGAGTTGGAAACCAGACATTCTGCCATTTAACTAACAGCGCTTGTTTTTAGATATTTTGTAGTTTTTTAAATGTTTAGAGAATTCAAGGATTTTCAAAACGCTCTCGGAAGGATTTGAACCTTCGACCCTTGGGTTAGGACCCCAATGCTCTATCCGGACTGAGCTACGAGAGCTTATTTGAAATGAGAATTTTGTTTATTTAAATTCGCTTGTAAGAAAAAATGCAGGGGGGAGGATTCGAAATACAAACTTTTTAGAAAAAAGTTTCTATGAGTTCAAAACTACAATTAGATTTGCCTTACAAATCTTATTTGCCATAGGCACAATTCCTGCGGAATTGAAAGGATTCTTCGAATCCTTAAATGCGGGGACTAGGATTCGAACCTAGGCAAGCACTGAGCTAACGCGTCTTGAGCGCGTCCCGTTTGACCACTCCGGCATCCCCGCCCCGATTTAGAAATATAGAAACCTTTTTAAATCAAACTATTGATAAAAAAATGAAAACGGCCATAGTAATCTGGAAATACCTCTTCCCATTCCGAACAGAGAAGTCAAGCAGATTACGTCTGCTGCATTAGTCTCCCACAAGAGGCGAAACACAGATGCTGTCTTCTTTATTTTTTAGATTTCTTTAAATATTGCTTCTTCTTTCATTAATTATGAAAACAAAATTTTCGAGAAAGGAAGCAGAAGAAAAGATTAATGGATTTTTTAAGAAAGAAAATTTTTCTGCTGATGAAGTCAAGAAAATAAAAAGAATTGCTATGGAATTTAACATAAAACTTGGAAATCATAGAAAATTGTTTTGCAAGAAATGTTTGAATAAACTGAAAGGAAAAATTAGAATTAATAAAAATTATAAAACAACGATGTGTGAAAATTGCGGATTTTTAAACAGACATAAAATTGGTTATTGATATTATTATAAAGAGGACTTAATAATTATTAATGGGAGTCAAAAATAATAACCAATGAAGATTCTTTGTTTTCAATCATTACTAATAATTTACGAAGATAAATATTTACATTAATCATAACCAAGACATGCAATTAATTATCTAGAACGAAATGTATGCTCTCTGCTAATTTTTCTTTACACTTCTTTATACATCAGAATGTATGATTCATTATTCTTCTTCAAATAAAGTTGAGAGTGTTTTTTCTTTGAATGCCTTGAGGAATGTTATGAAATAGGCAATTATTAATGGCCCGATTAGCAAACCAAGAAGACCAAAAACAAGCAATCCGCCGACCATTCCAATTAATGCAATAACTTGGGATAATTGTGCTTTTTTTGAAACAAAATATATTCTCATTATGTTGTCTATTGTTGAAACAAGCAAAAGGTTATATAGAATATATGTGATTGCTAATGTCGGCGTTGAAGTGGCTAATAAATAAATTGCTATGGGAATATAAACAAAGGCTGGACCGATAAGGGGAATTATGCTAAGAATGACTGCTAATAAAGTTAATACCAGCGCGTTTGGAACGTCAAATAGGAATAAACCAAGCCCTGCAAGGATTCCCTGCACAATGCCTATTACAATTTGGCCGTAAACAATTGAGTCTGTAATATCTTTGAATTGTTTCACAAGCACTCTTTCATGGGCTTTGTTGATTGGAGAGATCCCAGAAATAAATTCTGTCAGTTCTTCTGAATCGCGCAGGGCAAAAAAGAACACGAAAGCAACTAAAACTATCTTCAATAGTGTGTTACCGAAATTCAGAAGGAAATCGGTGAAAGAGCTTATTACGAAAGAACTGAGCTTACTTACTGCGTTGTCAGCTGTCAGGGAAATTTGATTGACTAACTGATCTGAAGCAGTCGGCAAAAAGTCTTTTATCAGTGTTCCCACATCTAGCTTTTGCGATAAAAGGAAAAGGTCAAAGACTCGCTGGATTATTAGAGGAATTAGAAACCAGAGAGGAAGTATGATCATTAATAAAACACAAACGCAGACTATTATTGCTGAAATGGTTTTATATCTGAAAATTCTTAAAATAAAACTATAAACGGGGAAGAAAACATAGGCCAGAATTAATCCGGCAACTATCGCAAAGAAAATAGGCTTTACTATGAAGAAAACTAAAATCCCAAGTAATATTATCAGCAATAGCAAAGAAAATCTTCTTAAATCTGTTTCTGTGAATTTCATATTTTAAGTAATTATTAATAATATATAAAGTTTCTTGCCTCCTTATTGGCCTGATAAAAAATTTTCATTAGTTATTTTTAGACGCTTCGCTTAATATAAATTTTTTCAAAAAATTTATAAAGTATTTCTCGGAATATATGGGATGGAAAATTTCATTAGAAAAATTTTTTCTGACAAAACTGATGATGAAGTGCATTTTGAATTTATCAGATTCGGAAGAGGTGTTTACGAAAATAAATATCTGCTTGAAGGAAAGAAGCAAAATAACGGATGGAAAATAAAAACAAGCAGCGAGTTTGTAAATTTTTTAGTTAAAGGTTGTTTAATGAAAATTTCTCATGAGATTGAAGTTTCTGGAATTATTGTTTCAACTTTAGATATAGAAAAAGATACCGGTTTTGAAATTGAAAATGTTAAGAAGTATATGGGAATAAAACAGTTTGTTATTAAAACAAGAACAAACGCAAGAAAAATATTAGAATTGATGAATAAATATCCTAGAGCGTTTTATGCATTGTCTTTTTCCGGGAATGATTTTGGGTTGAAAATAAAGGCGAAGCCGCCGAAAAATGGAAAGCAAAGCAACAAAGGAGAAGATAAGCTAAGCTCGGATTTCTGCTCTTTGAAAACTCAAGATAAAGAAATTGTAGAAGATTTATTTTTTGATTTTCCTGATTTTAATGAAATAAGAATAAAGCATATAGTTCAAATAAAAGATATTGAAATTCCTAAAAATATTCAAGATCCGAAACAGATGAGAGAGACGGCAAAAAGGAAAGGAATTATAAAAAGAATTATTAATGTTGATGGAAGAGAAGAAATAAAAGAGAAGGAGTTTTTTGTTTGATAGTTTTTGTATCATAATAATATTTAAATAATTTAAAGCAAAAATTATTAAATGAGAAAATATAGTAGTCTACCAGCTAAAATTTTGATTGGTGTTGCTGGAATATTTAATTCTCAAGGATGTGGGAATAATTGTGAGAGAGGATCCGGGCCTAATTATAGTCTGGGCTTTAATTCTCCCTTTGTAAATATTGAATTTGGGGGTGGTTCTCTGTGTGATCTCTGCATCCTTGGAGGAGCCATGCCAATAGAAGGAACTTATTCAATTTCTTATTCTAATGAAACAAAAGGCACTGTAGCGGTGCGAGATGGCAGAATATTTTTTTCAGATAATCTCTCTTATGAATTATTTAGAGGAAGCTTTAATGCTAAAGATACTAATTTAGAAGGCGACCCATGTACGAATTGCCATTGCCCATCCAATGGTTTTGTAATTAGCGGATGTTTTGATACAAGAAAAACTTTTAGTGGTAGAATTCAAGATGTAAATTTTTGTAGAGTAACTAGTATTACAACTTTCTCAGGGCGTTTAATTGAAGATAAAAATACAGACTAGTATTCAATCCCTTTTCTTGCTAGAATTCCTTTGTCGTAAGGATGCTTTATTTTTTTAATTTCTGTTACCAAATCGGAAAGTTCAAAAATATTTGGGAAGGGCTTGTGTGAACCTGTAAGAATTAATTCTTTGTTTTTTGGCTTGTTTTTTATTAGCTCAATTACTTTTTTTTCTTCAAGCAAACCAAGCTGAATTGCATAAAGGATTTCATCAGCAATAATAATATCATAATCTTTTTCAAGACAAGAGACAAGGTAAGAAAAAGCCTCATTCACTTTTTTTTTGTGCTCTTCGTAATTTTTTCCCTTCACATACCAGTCACCTAAACCAAACCTTTTAAAGGAAAAATTCTGAAAGGTTTGCAAAGCTTTTATTTCTCCCGGGATTTGCTCTTCTAAACTAGAAGCACCGTTTTTCATGAATTGAACAAGATGAACATTAAAACCATTTCCGCATGCCCTTAAAGCTGTTCCTAGGACAGAGGTTGTTTTTCCTCTTCCGTTTCCCCAAAATGTCTGTACTAAACCGGGTCCTTTAATTTCTTTTTTTTCTTCCATTTTTTTCTTTTGATTTTAACCTTTCTCTCGTTGCTATTAAAACCTTTTCTGTTAACTTTTCAAGTTTTTTCGTGAATTCACGAGGGATTTCTGTTTTAAAATCTTCTTTTAGACCAAGCAAGAAATTATACAAAAAAGCGCTGAAGAAATACTCTGAATTTTTTGTCTGTAATTCTGTTTCTTCTAGTATAACACTCCAGTTTAAGTTCATTTTTTTTATTATGTCTGAAACATCTATCCTATCAGATTCTCTATCTGCCATTGACTTAAATAATATAATGTCTTCTGGACTCACTACTTTAACAATCATATTAAAGAATTCATGAACTTCCCTAACTCTAAAGATTATTGTGGGGGTTAATTTAAAATAAATCAAATAATCTAAAAATAAATCAAATCTTGCTTCACCCAAATCGAGCATTGAGGATACTTTTTGTCTGTTCTCTATCTTGAACTTTGATTCTTTTGCCCCTAAGGATATCAAAGTTTCTCTAAAAGTTTCATAATCTTCTGTTTCTTTGAAAACAATATCAATATCCTTTGTGGTTTTCTTTAAATTTAGGAACATCATTGCTGTTCCACCAACAACATAACATTCTACCTTTTTCTTTAATGTTTTTCCAATTAAATTAAATAGGTCTTCTTGTTCTTTCATGTCTATTCTCTTTTTCTCTTCCATTATCCTGTCTTTAGCCTTGCTAAATCATTAAAGTTTAGAGGTATTTTAACTCTCCACTTTCTTTCCAGATCTTTAAAGTCATTGGATTTAAGACCCTCTATTATATATTTTCTTCCGTTGCCTTGAAAGAGACTTTTTCTTGTCCTTTCATCCATTCTTCTAACTTTTATAATTTTCTTTGTTACTTCATATAATGCTCCTATGTTTCTTTGAAGCGTATATTTTTTTGCCAAATTGTTTAACAATCTCCAATTTTTTACATGTGAGAATAGATTTAATGAAGCCAATACTAATCTAAAATTTCCTGAATTTACAGCTAAAACAAGAGCTTCTTCAATGCTTAGCTTTCTCCCATGAATAAAATGATGATACGGCTCTTGGAGTTTTATTTTTGAATATTTATTTACTGTTTCATACAATCCCGGATTTCCCTTAAATTTCGACTTTAGAATTCCAATTCTATATATTCTTTTTTTTCTGCCTGCTGAATAATATTCTACATAGCCTCCTTTTCTTAATTTAGAGATTATGTTTATTGCTGTTCTTGTGCTTACATTCAGGACCCTTGCCGCAGTTTCTATAGTGCTCATTCCTTCTAGCTTTCTCACTATTTCGCTTATATCTGTTTTATTTCTCATTATACATCACTTTTAAAGTTTTATAAAGTGATGTAAACTGACTAATATATAAACTTTTCTATTTTTTAATAATATGATTTTAATCTGTCATGAAGAAAATAAGTGTGACATAGACTACCTCATAAATAAATTTTTCATTTTTTATCTTATAATGTTCGAACCTCAATTGTTTAATGTTTTTAGTAAGCTTTTTATATTAATAATACTTAGTAATATAAATTAATATCTGATATTATTAAGTAATATGAAGAAAAGAATTTCGGCAACAGTAGATGAAGAAACGGATAAGGTGCTTGATTCTTTGTTAAAAGACGGTGATTATAGGAATAAATCTCATATTATCGAAAAAGCAATTAAATTTCTTTGGGAGTTGAAAAATGCAAAACATAGGAAATAAAGCCCAACTGGGAATATGGATAATAATTGCTGTTGTCTTAGTAGCGGTAATTATTTTATTCTACTTGATAAATGAAAGAAATCTCCCTGAAATAATTAAACCCGGAGAAAGTGAAAGCGTTTTTGATGCTGAAAGTTTTTTAAGCTCATGCATTAAGGAAAGTGTAGATGAAGTAACAGAAATTATGATTCCACAAGGAGGATTTAGAGAGCCAAGAAATTATTTCTTGTTTAATAATACAAAAGTAGAATATTTGTGCGAGAATATTGGCTTGTATAGTCCTTGTATAAACCAGCATCCATTGCTAATTGATGAAATTGAAGGTGAAATAAAAAAATACATTGAGCCAAAATTAATTGAATGTTTGGATGAAATGAAAAGAGAATTTGAGAGCAGAAGAAGTAGGGTTGTATTTAATGACGATGCTTCTCCTGAAATTAATATTAATCTTGCAGAAGACAAAATAATTATTAATGTTAAAAAGAAAATCAGCGTAACGAAACAAGGAGAGACAAGAAGCTTTGAGAACTTGAATGTTGAAATTAAAAGTCCTATCTATAATCTTGCTAATATTGCCCGGGAGATAGCTTCGCAAGAAGCGCAGTATTGCTATTTTGAATATGTTGGATACAGTTTGTCTTATCCGAGGTATGAAATAAGAAAGTTTGGGACTTCAGAGCCAACTAAAATTTACACAATTAAAGATTTGAAATCTGGAAAAGAAATGAACATTGCGATAAGGAGCTGTGCGATACCTGCGGGATTGTCTGGAAGATAAAATGGAGAAGGAAAAAGGAAAAAACAAATTCAAGGCTTTGTTTCAGATAATTTTGTTAGTTGGAGCAATTTTTTCAGGAGCTTATTTTATCAGTGAAACTAATGAGATTTTTGATTTATATGATAGTGAAAAAACTTATGATAAAAATAAATCAGGATTTTTTGTCTTAATTTATGAAAGGTTTGTTAATTTAATTTTTAATGAAGAAAATTTTGTTTCTGCTGTTGAGCTTTCAGAGCGAGCAATTGAGAATTTCAGGCAGCACAGTTCTGGAGCAAGCAATGAAAATATAAATCAAATGGCCAATGAATTTATTAATCGGGGCTATGTTACCGAATCAGAGTTGGAAAACGAAGAGGCTGTAAGAAGGGCTTTTGAAAGAGCGGGAAATGATGCTCAAGAATCTGTTGATAGCGGAAATCAAGCAAGCTTGGGGAATTTATTTGATTTATTAATGTTGCTTTTTGGCGAGCAAATCCCTCCGATACCAAACATAAACGGAAATGACATAATTAAAGATAAAAAAGTTTTTGCCTGCACAAAGTCAAAAGACAATAAAATATGCCAGACTTATAGCGAGGAAGAGTGTGAGGAGAAGTGTGCTGAGACTTGTATTGAAATAGACGTAGAAAACGAAAATGAGAGAAATGACTTGGTTGGAGAGTGTGAGTTAGGAACTTGTATTGATGAAGAAGAAGGCGTATGCCAGCCAAATTCTCCCAAAGCATTATGCAGACAAGAAGAAGGAGTTTGGAGCGACCAATCAATTGAAAATTTGAATGAGTGCAGAAGAGGATGCTGTGTTTTGGGCAGTGAGGCTCAGTTTATTACAGAAGCACAATGTGAAAATAGAGCTGATGAAGTAGGAGCAGAGTTTGGAGTTGGAGTAAGGTTTGATCCTGAAATTATAACAGAACCCGAATGTCAGGCTAGAGGTTACAAGATAACAACAGAAGAAAAGGGAGCCTGTGTGATTCCAATTTTGGGAAATGAAAAAAAAGACTGTAAGTTTATCATAGGAGAAGAATGTGAAGCATTGAAGCAGGAATTTGTTGGAACACAATTTTATATAAGAGAATTGTGCTCGAATTCTGCAAGAAACACAATTTGCACAAAACAAAACACAACAAACTGCGTTGAAGGATTGGATGAAATATATTGGTTTGACAGTTGTGGAAACAGGGAAAATATTTATGAAGGAAGCTCAAGCATAGAAAAAGAAAGAAGCTGGAATAATGGTTTTATAGAAAATAAAAGTGAAAGCTGTGAGATTGGAACAATAGATGAGCCATTGAGAAATCAGGGGACTTGTGGGAATTGCAACAGGGTTTTTGGAAGCGCATGCGGAGAAAAAACAACAGAGGAAAAATTAAATGATAACAAACAGGGAGTTGTTTGCTTGGATTTGAGTTGTATTGATGAAGAAACTGGAAAAAAATATGAGCATGGAGAAAGCTGGTGCGCATATCAAAGCTCAATTGGAAAACCAGGACAGGATACTTATGGCACCGACGCTGTATCGCAATTTTTGCCTTCAAATCAGATAACTGAATTTATGTCCGGCTCAAGAGCGACTGACACACCTGGAAGCAGGCATTTTAGAAAAACATGCCTGAATAGAAAGATAACAACCGAACCGTGCGGGGACAACTACAGGAATGAAATTTGCGTGCAAAACACCACGGAAATTGAAGGGAGTGATAAGGATTTTTCGCAGGCGGCTTGCAGAAAAAACCGCTGGGCTGAATGCTTGGCTTACAATCCAAGTTATAAAGAAAGCAGAATCATAGGATTGGCAGGGCCTGATTTCGCTCCCATGTTATTAAAAGCAAGACTTGCTTTGACTTGCGGGCAAGATCCTGATTGTTTTGTTAAAACTATTGATGTTGCGGACAAATTTAAGTTTTCATATTGTGTGCCTAGATATCCTCCAGGATTTGATTTGGGGAAATCAGAGGAAAGTGAGGCTATATGCGCCCAGGCAACGCAGAAATGCAAGGCTGTTCATGTTGAAGGCAAGGGATGGGAAGTAAACAAAGATTGTGTTGAAGGAAGCCCGAGCAGTCCGAAACCTTCAAGAAAGTTTATTCAAGAAATGAATGAATTTTGCGTAAGCTTGGGAGATTGCGGATATCAGGTAAATTATGCAGGAAAAGCGCCTGCGCAGGGCTCTGGATTTTGCGCATATGCAAAAGAAGAAGGTGATGACAATGCCATGAGTAATTTTGGAGGACAGGGCTTGCCAGAATGCTCAGGAGTTCAGAGTGGAGGAGGCGGACTTAACTTTGAAGGATTTAGTGGTCTGCCTAGTTTAACAAATGCCTTAAATCCATATCCTGAAGATGCTAAGCCAACTCCTGGAGAATATATAAGAGCAGAGTTGTTAATTGACTTTCTGAAAAAAAGAGCCGGAGAAGACGGAAATTGGTTTGACAATTGGCTTTCTGAAATTGCGCAAGGTTTTGGAATTAATATAGATTCCTTAAGGGGAAAACTTGCAGAAGCAGACCAAGATCCTGATGTATATGATCCTCCTGGTGTTGATTATAATTTAGCCTTGATTCCGGGCGCTGTTGGGGCTGGAGCATGGGGAGCCGCTTATGGGTCTGTCGTTGTTTTCGGAGCTCTGGGCAATTCTTTTGCCGCTCCGGCAGCGGGTTTCGGCTCTGCATTTTTAGGAGCCGCGATTGGAGCTGCGACTGTTGGATTTTTAATTGATGTTTTGGGAATTGCGCCCGGATTATCTCCTGCTGTAACTTATAGTTTAATGGGGGCAGGAGCAGTAAGCGGGGCAATTATGGCTCATGGTATTATTGAATCGGGCGCCTTGTCTGGTGCACTCACTAATCCAATAGGATGGATATTAGCGGTTGTAGTAATTGCGATAATCATAATCCTAAAGGCTCTTGGTATTGGAGAAGTAACTGAAGTAGAAGTTGTTTTTGTATGCAAACCATGGGAGAGACCGAGAAATGTTTACAAAGAAACTTGTCAGAAATGTGGAGAAGATGAATTAAGCGACGGAAGTAAAACGTTTCCGTGCAATAAATATGCATGCGAGGCTTTGGGAGAAAGTTGCGTTTATCTTAAAGAAACTGAAGGTCCCAATGGGGGGCTGTGTGAATATGCGCCGAAAGATGATACAGAAGCACCTAGAATAATTGAATTGCTGGAAGAAAATGTTTTGTCAGAAGGTTTTGAGTATGACGAAATTGACTTGGAAAGTGCAAACCAAAAATTTGAAATAAAAAAAGTTGAGGGAGATAGCGAATGTGTTGACCAGTTTGAATCTGTGGTTTTCGGATTTAAACTTGACGAATATGGAAAATGTGGAATAACTGCCAAAGATGGAGAAATAACTTTTGAAGGTCTTGTGCCGATAGGATTTATTGGGGCTAGGGAGCACACATACAGGTTTAACAATGTTTTAGATTGGGAGATTTTAGGAATTGGAAATTTAGAGCCAGAAGAAGAACATACAATTAATTTAAAGATTGTCTGCCAAGATTTAAATGGTGTTAATAATTTAGCAAATCCATACAAAGCAAATATTTGTGTTGTTCCGCGAGATTTGACTGCTGCAAGGATAACAGATATTTCTAATTTGCAAGACATAGCGCTGCCTTACGGAGCAACAGAAAGAGAAATAACTATTCAGACAAACGAAAGGGCTGAATGCAGATGGGAGAGCGAGGACAAATCATTCGGCGATATGCAGAATAATATGCAGTGCGCAAGTGAGAGGGGAGGAAATGGTTTGTTTACATGCACTGCAACAATTCCAGTTGATAAGCCTGAAGAAAATATTTGTATAAAATGTTTGGACCATCCTGAATGGGAAGGAACTGCAAGAGAAAATGAAAGAAACGAAAACCAAGAATGTCTAGGTGGAACGATAAAAAGAAGCGCAAGTGAATTGCAGATTGATTATGTAAATCCAAATAATGAAACAATAAGAAGGGGGACTCCAAGTGTCACATTGACTTTAGAGGCAGGTACTTCTGGGGGATTTGATGGAAGCGCAGAATGCAGATTCTCAATAAATGGGACAAGAGAAAGCTTGTTTGCTGATACGGGAGGGAAAACGCATATAAGCGAACTATCCGGATTATCTCCTGGAGATTATAATGTTTTAGTTAAATGCAAGGATATTGCAGGCAACACTGCAAACAAAACAACAACATTCGAAGTGCAAGTAGATACGCAATGGCCAAGTGTGACGAGAGTTTATAATGACGATGGAAACCTTGTTGTTGTGACAGACGAGCCAAGTGAATGCTTTTTTATTAATTCTGCTTTACAAGGAAGAAGAAATGCATGTAATTTCATGTCTAGTGAGGAAGATAATTTTAATGAGATACATAGGATTAGCATCGGGTCTGGTTCTGGAGGAGTTTCGCACAGCACAAATTTTGATGAAGGAAAAACATATTATATAAAATGTAAAGATGATTTTGATAATGAAAAAGTTGGAAGCTGTAATATAATTGTAAGAAAGGGAGAGGTTTGATATAAAACTTTAAATATGTATTAACACATAAGTAATTATGATAAACATGACTTTGGCTATTCCGGAAGAATTATTCAGAAGAATGAAAGGATTTAGCGAGATAAGAAGTAGAAGATTTGGAAATTATGAATAAAATATAGAGAGTTTTGACAAACCCTAAAAATCTTCAAAACTCTCTAAGAAGGACTTTGAAAAAATCAGAAAAATAGAGGTTATTCAAAGTCCTCTATAGTGAAAGACGCAAGTTTTTTACCAATTTTGTGCGTCTTTCCCTTGATAGTCAATGACGAAACGGGAAATTATTAATGTCTTTGACTATAGCATCGAAAAGCAAATTGAGTGAGAGAGGTGTTGAAGAGATAAGTAAAAGAATAAAAAGCGGCGCGGCTAAGAAGTTTTAATGGAAGATTCAAGTTACTGGGAGATTGAGCCGAACGAAATAGTTATAAGGACATGCGAGCATATCAAGTCTGGAAATGCTCTTGATTTGGGTTGTGGGGAAGGCAGAGATGCGGCTTTTTTAACAAAAAAAGGATTTGATGTTTTAGCTGTTGATTCTTCGGCAAGGGGAATACATAAAGCAGAGCAACTGGCAAAAATTCATAAATTAAAAATCAAAACAAGAATTGAGGATATTATCGACCTCTCTCTAAACAAGAACTTTGACTTGATATTGTGCAATAATGTTTTGCATTTTCTTGATTTTAAGAATGTGAAAAAAGTAATTGAGAAAATGAAAAAACATACTAAAATTGGAGGATTAAATGTTATAAGTGCTTTTATAGAAAATTCTGGAAGATATATGACAATTTGTCCAGAATTTTCTAATAAGACAATTTCTATTTTTAGTCACGCAGGTCACGAAATTGTCTATAATGAGATGAATGATAAAAAAGGATTTGCTTTTTTATTTAAAGAAAATCAGCTTAAAGAATTTTATAGGGAATGGGACATAATTCATTATAAAGAGCTTACAACAGGAATTGAGCAGCATGATTTTACAAAACTACGCAGGCATGGAATTTCGGAGATTATTGCGAGGATTAAGTAATTATTTTAAGTGTTTAATGCATTAACGGACCATATTTTTTATATTTATAGATGATAAAATAGTGAAAAATATGTCAAGAAATTAAAATGCGAACTTTAATAAAATCAATATAAAGATAGTTATCTTACATCGGGGATTTATCGACGTTATTTACTAATTATTGAAATGGGTTGAATAGTTTTATAATCTCTTTAAAGAGGCAGTTTAGTCCGGAATTGACCTAATCGCCTTATTTTATTAGTAAAATTGTGCTTAATGTTAATTATAAAAAGAAGATTTTAGCAAAAGGATGAAAAGCTGTGAATAAAAGTTAAAGCAAAACAATTATAAATAAAATATTATTAAAAAAGATATGGGGAGCGATAAAAGAGGCCAGGTTGCTATTTTTGTTATAATCGCAATTGTAATTGTTGTTGCCGGGATTTTGATTTATTATTTGTTTCCTGATGTTAGGAGCGTGATTTCTGGAGAGATTGATCCAACAATATTTATTCAATCATGCGTAGGGGAGGAGTTTAAAAGCCAGATAAAAACACTGGCAGAGCAAGGGGGATATGCAAATCCTGAAGGATATATTTTGTATGAAGACAAGAAGGCAAAATATTTGTGCTATACTTCCGAATATTATCTGCCTTGCAGAGTTCAACAACCTTTGATAAATGAAAATTTTGAAAATGAGCTGAATAATGCTATAAAGAATAAGATTGATTCGTGCTTTAACGAAATGCGCGGAGAGTTTGAGGACAGAGGATATGAAGTTTCTGGAGATATTTCTGGAAGTGATGTAAAAATTGTGCCAAATAAAATTCAATTGGCAATGAACGGAAAGTTCGGTGCAACAAAGGGAGAGGAAACAAAAACATTTAATGAAGTTAATTATGAAATTCCGAGCAAGATGTATAATTTAGTAATGATTGCAACAAGCATTGTTGATTTTGAATCTTCTCTTGGAAATACAGAAACATCTTTATATGTTGGAAATTATCCTGACATAATTATTCAGAAAACTAAATTGACTGATGGCTCGACGGTTTATACGGTAAAAGATGCTACGACAAATGAAGAATTTACTTTTGCATCAAGAAGTTTAGCCTGGCCAGGAGGTTATGGGATAGAAGCTTAAGATGAAGATCGAAAAAGAGAAAGTTAATAAAGAGATAGAAGAATTAAAACCAAAAATAATCGGAATACTAAAAAATAACCGAATAAGGAAAGCGAGAATTTTTGGCAGCTATGCTCGTGGTGAGCAGAAAAAAAATAGCGACATTGATATTTTGGTTGAGTTTGATAAAGAGATTAGTTTATTTGATTTTGTTGGAGTTAAACTGGAAATTGAAGAGGCTATAGGAAAAACTGTTGATTTGGTAGAATATAAGGCAGTAAAACTGCGTATAAAAAGAAATATTCTTATGGATGAGGTGAAAATAATATGAAACGAGATATTATGTTATTTTTAGGAGATATTTTAGAGAATATAATTCTTATTGAAAAGTCTACTGAAAAGATTTAAAATGAAAATAAAAAAAAATAAAAACGAGAAAAGTAGAAAAAATAATTTGATTTATGCATTTGGAATAACAATTTTATTAATTTTTTTTGCGAATGTTGTTTTTGTAAATGCTGAGGGGGAAAGAGTCGGAACACTTGACAGGACAGTTTGCTGCGAAAAAACGAAATCGGGGCTGTTTTGCCAGGATGTTAAAGAAGAACAGTGCGCGACAGCAGATAATCCTCCGACTTCGTGTGTTTCTGTGTCATCCTGCAAACCAGGATTTTGCTTTGATTCTTTCGAGGGAACTTGCTTGGATAACACACCACAAATGGTTTGCAATGAAAATAAAGGGACGTGGTTTGCTGAAAAACCTGCGCAATGCGAATTAGGATGCTGTGTTTTAGGAGACCAGGGTTCTTTTGTAACATTGACAAGATGCAAAAAAATGTCCGGGGATTTTGGATTAGAGACTAATTTTAATCCTGACATTAAGGATGAAACAGAGTGTATTTTAACTGCTGGAAGCAGAGAGAGAGGGGCCTGTGTTTTTAATGAAGATTTTGAAAAAACTTGCAAACTGACAACGAGACAGGAATGCGCTCCGGAAAATATTTTAGGCGGGAGTGGAAAATTTGGAATAGTAAATGAAACACAAAATAGAAACCTGGAGGGATTAACTCCAGCAGGAAGCGGAAATGAAGGAACCGGAAGCATAACAGGACAGGCAATTAGTGATTTGGCAACGAATGAA
The DNA here is from genome assembly GCA_016188825.1 of Candidatus Pacearchaeota archaeon. Taxonomy (GTDB): domain Archaea; phylum Nanobdellota; class Nanobdellia; order Pacearchaeales; family GW2011-AR1; genus UBA73. The sequence continues at coordinate 18,672 of JACPHA010000019.1, forward strand.
GTCAAGTTTTATTCTGGAAAGTTATGCACTGCGGAAGAATTGGGGACAAATTGCGCTATGACAAAAGAAACAATTTGTATTCCTGGAAAAGAAGAGGTTTATTTTGTTGATACTTGCGGAAATCCTGGAAATGTTTATGATGCTTCAAAGATAAATGACAAAGAATATTGGGCAAATATAAAAGACAAGAGTGAGATATGCGGGCCTGATTCTGGAAATGAGAATTCGCAGACATGTGGAAATTGCAATTATTTGTTTGGAACATTCTGTCGTGCTTCTAACTCTAAAACTGCAAGACCAACTTACGGAACAAATATCTGCGCGAGCTTGAATTGCGTCGATGATGAAGGAAATGAAAAATTGCATGGAGAGTCGTGGTGCTTGTATGATGGAGGCAGTGGAGTTGCAACAGCTGCGACTGGGGCAAAAGTTGGAAGCAAGTTTTACAGGCAAATTTGCAACAATGGAGAGATTTTAACAGAGCCTTGCGCTGATTTCAGGCAGGAAGAGTGCATTGAGAACAACATTGACACACCACAAGGCAGATTTTCTGAAGCGGCGTGCAGAGTGAATCGCTGGCAGGATTGCACGGCACAAAGAAGCCAGAGAGATTGTGAAAATTCTGACAAGAGAGATTGTAAATGGTTTAATGGAATTGGATATGTTTTAATGGGCTCTATATTGAACGGCAGTTCTTTGGATGACAACTCTCTTGCATCGGCAAGGCAAAGGGCTTCTGGAGCAATACAAGCGCAAGGTGGCTTGGAAAATATTCCTAGGGGTGCGTGTGTTCCTAAAGTAACTCCTGGATTAAATTTCTGGACAGGAGATGAAGCGCGCGGCATTTGCGCGCAGGCAAATGCAATATGTCCTGTGACTTATGAAAAAAAAGCAGTTGGTGGTGGAGACTGGAAATGCGTAAAAAACTGTGAATGTGATCCGAATGAGCATCCAGAAGTTTTGGCGCAGAGATTGCAGTTGTGCATGTCTCTCGGAGACTGCGGGCCAAAAGTAAACTGGGTTGGAGACAAAGGATATAATATTGGCTATGACGTTACGAAGAGAAAGGTTGGGGATTGATTTTTTATTATAAATTTATTCTCTGTAGGTAACTTCTAATCTGGGGCCAATAAAACCGTTTTCTTTTGAATAAAATACTGCATAATCAAAATCGACATTACTAAAACTTGTTGTTTTTATTGCTAGTCCGTTGTTTGGTATTGTATAATTATACCATTTTCTAACTGCGCCTGTTACATCAAATCTATGGGTGGCTGCCACATCAAATTTTATAGTTTGGGCGTCTAGGTTTATTATTTGAGTTGGCATGTTATCATAACTAATACTATTTTCTCCCCAAGATGAAAAACGAATATAGCCAACTTCTGTTGTGCCTAGAGGTTTAATATAACTAGCATTACTTCCTGGCACTAACGATAATTCTGCGTGGATAATTTCTCTCGCGGTAATTCTTGAAACATCAAATTTTATGAAAGCGATATAATCTGTATAGCCAGAAGAGCCTAGATTTGAATTTCCTGTGTATAAAATCCATTCGTCGCCGAAGTTTTGAGAGGGTTGACTTGATGAAACATAACTGTCCTCTGATGCGCCAATATCGGCTGTTTTTATTTCATTTTCGTTGTCTCCCTCATTATTTTGCGGTGGACTAACATTTACCGGAGGTTCATAATCGGAAATATTTTCCGGGAGAGTTTGAGGACAGCCAAAAAGTGAAAGGGTTGTTGCAAGCAGGGCACTACTCAATGATTTTTTAATTCTATTAGAAGATAAGATTTTGTCTAAACTCATTTTTACTTTTTGATAAAGTTATTCAGAAAGTATATAAAGATTTATGTTAAAAATTATAGAGATTAAACTTGGAAAAGTATAAAACGCAGAGTTATTTATTCTTTTCTTAAAGATTGAAAAATCTTATGTTTAAAAATGAGAAATGTAAAATCTAAAAAACTTTTGAGGGCATTAATAAAACTTGGTTTTGAAGTTAAAGCACAAAGTGGCACTCATGTTATCCTGCGTGGATTTAGAGATGGAGTAAAAAGAACTTTCCCTGTTCCTATTCATCATCAAATTATTCCGATTGGGACTTTTAAAAGCATTCTTAAACAAGCGGGCGTAACAGAGGAAGAACTGAAAGAATTTTTATAAATAAAGTCTAGTAAGTAAGACTGGTTCTTCTTTTTTTAGCAAGTCTGCTTTTTCTGGTTCTACAGAAATTAATAATCTCAATGCTTCTTTTAAATTATTAAGAGCGTCTTCTGGACTATCACCAAAATCACTTACAGAAAGCTCTTCGCATTCTGCTACATAAACTGGCTTTCCTTCCAAATCCTCTTTATGAATTACTACATTACATGACAATTCTTTGCTTAATTTTTTCATAATAATTTAATAACTGATTTGCTTATAAGATTATCGGTTTTGTTTTCTTATTTTTATCCTAACTTTATAGTAATAGCAAAGTTTAAAAAGTATCAATGGTGTTGATTTTTCATGAATTTAACAAGAAAATTAGGAAGAGAAATTGTTAGCGCAGGAGTTGGGTTAGCAGGAGTGTTGAGTTTTGGGGGATGTCAAACTCCTGAAGATACTGCAACTGTTGCGACGATTGCAGGAGTTTTAGTGCCGGGAGTTGAGGATCCGGGAAGGGCTGCTGCATTGGCTGCTGCAGCGCAAGGAATGCATGGAATTGCACAAGTTCAAGCGCAAGAACAAAATAAAACAAATGTGAATGTTTATGTGAATGGAAATAATGCTCAATATCAACAACCTCAAAGACAAATTACAATAGAGGAATGGAATAGAATGTCTGGAGAAGAGAAAATAAAACATGTTTATGATAATAAAGCTGAAATGTTTTTTGCTTGTACTCGAGTAGAAGATTATAATAGAAATGGATTAATAGAACCAAATGAATATATTGGAATAGAAAAATGGTGTTTTTCAGCCAATGAGAATATTGTCATTGGAGCAATAACCTTTGAAAAACCAGGAACAGAAATATTAATTAGATTGCTTCCTCCAAGCAGACCAGCAATAGATTATAAAAGAATAGTAGATAGAGATGGTTATGTTTTTTGGGAATTAATTCCTAGAGAAAAAAAAGAAATAGGAAGAAATGCGTTATTAAGGTATGCTAATGGGCGATTCATGGGTAAAATAGAATTTGATATAACGCCTTAGCTCTCAAAATATTTATAAGCAATAATTCTTTAAGTTAAACATGAAAAAGAGAGAAAGAAAATTATTTATTTATAATGTTGCTTTTTTTCAAATATTATTACTTGTTGGAATGAGTTTTTCTGTTGCTTTTGTGATGAGCGATTATGTTGGATTTGCGAATGGAGCTGAGGGGACAAGTTTAAGTTTAAGACCGCAAGCAAATGATTATGCATTGGGGCAAGTAAATCAGCCTACTAATACGCCAATCCCGACAGGCAGTGGATCCGGCGCCGCCAAAACTGCGGCTGCTCAAGCTGGCGCTGCTACTACGCCGGCCGCAGGAGGTTTTTTTAGTAATTTATTTTTTGGAAAAGCCTTTAGCGGCGGGGCCGTCGGAGCACTAACATCCGGATTAATCTGGGGAGGGGTTGTATATGGGGGAATAAAAATTATTGGAAAATTATTTGGACTTGACGAGGGTTTGGTCGATTCATTGTCTACAGCGGCAGGAGTTGGAACTGGTGTTGGAACATCACTTTACTTTTTAGGGCAGAATTATCCTAGCACTGCTTGGGCTTCATTTACTCCCGGAATTTCTGCTTTAGTCGGCATCGGAGTAGGAGTAGGAATATTTTTAGCTACTTATAAAAAAGAAAAAAGAGAAATAGTAAAATTTGAATGCTTGCCTTGGGAGCCTCCTGTTGGCGGATCTGATTGCGAGAAATGCAATAACAATCCTGATATGCCTTGCTCTGAATACAGATGTAAAAGCCTTGGACAGGCTTGCGATATTGTGAATAAAGGAACAACAGAGGAGAAATGTGTTTGGATTAATAAAGGAGACACGCAAGCACCGAAGATTGAGCCGTGGGAAGAGGCTTTGAAGCCAACTGGATTAAGATATGCTCCAGATACAGGCATAAGTCCACCAAATCGCGGATTTAGAATTTTAAGCCAGCAGGGTTGTTTGGATGCATTTACGAAATTGGAATTTGGAGTTACAACTGATGAACCTGCGCAATGCAGGATTGATTATGAAGCAAGAAGCAAGTATGATGAGATGAGCTATTTGTTCGGAGAAACAAACTTGTTCTTGGAAGAGCATACGCAAAGATTGAAAGTTCCTAATCCATTTGAGCAGGGAATTGGAGCAGGGGATGTGCCAGATATTTATAATGATGGGAGTTATAAGTTGTATGTGAGATGCATGGATGCAAACGGAAATGGGCAGGATTCTGCTGTCGTTGCTTTCAGCTTCTGTGTTAACCCTGGGCCTGACGCAAAGCAGCCAATAATTGAAGGGACTTCGATAGAATCTGGGAAACCTGTGAGTTTTGATATTGACAAAGTTCCTATTGAGGTTTATGTTAACGAGCCTGCCGAATGCAAGTGGAGCAGACAGGACAAGGCGTATGATGTGATGGAAAATACAATGAACTGTGCAACTGGAACATTACAGTTTAATGCTGACTTGAATTATGTCTGCTCTGGAGAATTAACTGGAATAAAAAACAGAGAAAATAATAATTTCTATTTCAGATGCAAGGACCAGCCAGGAAAGCCCGAAAGCCAGAGAAATGTTATGACTACAAGCTTTCCATTGACATTGAGAGGGACGCAGGAATTGATAATAACAAAAGTTGGACCGAATGCAACAATTCAGGGAAGCACAAGTGTTGTAACTGTTAATTTAACGGCTGAAACTGCATTCGGGGCTGAAGACGGAAAGGCAACATGTTATATTGACGACGAGATTAATGGAGATTTCAGGCTTGCAATGCAGGGTGAAAAAACCAATAGGCATGATCAACCGCTTGATTTGGTTGCTGGAACATACACCTTTTACTTTAAGTGTGTTGATGCGGGGGCAAATTTGGCAGAGGACAGCACGACGTTTACAGTTGTTAGTGATTTCCAAGCACCAAAAATAGTCAGAGTGTTCAGAGACGGACAAACATTAAAGATAATAACAGACGAGAAAGCAAGATGCTCATACTCGACAACAAGCTGCACTTATAATTTTGAGGATGGGACTGCGATGACTTATGAAAATGTCGCAGATAAGAACGTGCATTATGCTGACTGGAGCAGAGATGTTACTTATTATATAAAATGCGAGGATTTGCAGGGCAATAAACCGGGGCCAAGCCAGTGCCAGATTGTTGCAAGAGGGTCGGAGTTTTAGAGGTTTAACGTGAATTAGGAAAGTTTATAAGTTTTTTAATTTATGATGAAGAATGAAAGAATATAATTCTTGGTTGAAACAAGCTGAAAAGGATCTTGATACTGCGAAGTATAACATAGATGGAAGAAAGCTTGAAGCTGGGGCTTTTTTTCTTCAACAGGCTGTAGAAAAGGCTTTGAAAGCTTTATATATCAAAAAATTTGCTAGATTAATTAAAACTCATGACCTTGTTTTGTTAGCGAGAGAATTAAAAGTTCCTCAGAATTTAGAAGAGTTTTGCAAAAAATTAACTCCGGCTTATCAATATACCAGATATCCTGATATTACTAAGGAAATAGACTTAGAAAATAAAATAAATGAATTTATGGAGTATTCTAAGGAGATTATAAAATGGGTAAAAAAGAATTTGTAATGGCTATTGGAGATTTTGTAAAAAGACTTGGTCTTGACTTTGATATAAAGAAAGTGATACTATTTGGAAGCAGAGCAACAAAAGAATATGGAGAGGAAAGTGATGTGGACTTGATAATTGTTTCAAATGATTTTAATAATATGGATTTTTTTGAGAGGGCTGCAAAAATGTATGATTATTGGAAATTAGACTTGCCTGTGGATTTCATTTGTTATACTAAAAAAGAATTTGAAAAATTGAAAAAAAGAATATCAATTGTGAAAGAAGCCTTGACTAATGGAATTATTATTCATTAGAACTGAAGAAATTTTCATCCCTCGAAAAATTGGCTGAATCTTTTTCCCTGATTTTCCGCTGTTTCTATACTCAAGACCAATAATTTTCCAGAATCTTTGAGAAATTTCGGCTCGAGAAAAAACCATCCTTTATGATTAAACCTGGCTGCTATTACTGGCTTTAAGCCCATAATGTTTGAGAATAAAACAAAGTCGTTTATTTGAGATTTTGATATGTAAATTGAATTTTTCTTGCTTGATTTTACTTCTACTGTAAATCCTTTTCTGCCCAATTTTCCGGTGATTAGATCGCATGGAGATTCTTCTAAAATTCCGGAACCAGCGACACGCACTGCTCTCCAACCATGCTCTGTGAAAATTTTTACAAGCTCACGCTCGGTTTTTGAGCCCTTTGATTTGTTGTGTGGCATGTTCTTCTTTTAATTATAATGGATAAAAAGAAAGAAGGTTTTTATAAGTTTACTCTAACTTTTTTCATATCACCTTTATTATTTTCAGTTTGGTTCTTCCTCTCAATTTACATGTATTTGTCCACTTCGCATATACTTGCCAACCCTTATAAATCTCCAGTTATTTTATCTGGAAGCTGAACTGTGTTTCCCGCTTCTTTCGGTAAGAAAACAAAATCTGCAAGGGTTTTTTCTTTTTGTTCATTATTTATCATGTTTTTGATAGAAATTATTGCTTTATAAATCTTTCAGTTTAGTTGTAATTGGTAAGTAATTACGAAACAAACACTTAAAAGAGTATTTACCCTCTACAACTAAAAAACATATTGTAGTGGGTAAGAATAAGATTGAGAAAAAATCACAAATCCCTTGCTTGCAAAGTGCGTCTGCCGTTGGCTTTTGCTCTTTCGCTTGCTTCTTCTAAAAGTTTCAGGACTTTTTTGTTCAGCGCGGGCGCAACTTCACTTGCCACATTTAAACCGTTTACGGCTTCTCTTATTTTGCTTTTTACAATTAAATCAACCATTTTTCCTCCTTTGATAATATTTAATTTTTTTATTAATATAAAAATGTAACCTAACCCCCTCGGTTCCCTATATTTCTAAATTAACTCTTCTCATTTGTTATCTATGGGTTTCATGAAAGGAAATAAAATAACGTCACGTATTGATTCTTGTCCTGTTAGAAGGATTATCATCCTATCTATTCCTAAACCGAGACCACCTGTTGGAGGCATGCCTGCTTCCAATGAATTGACAAAATCCTCGTCATAGGGGTTTGCTTCTGCATCTCCTTTGAATAACATTTTTTGCTGCTCTTCTAAAAGCTTTTTTTGCAAGATTGGATCGTTGAGTTCTGAATACGCATTTCCTAATTCTGTGCCAAGGCAGAAGGGCTCGAAACGCTCGATTAATCTTCCTGTTTTATCTTTTCTATGAATTTTGCATAGGGGCGTTGTTTCAATCGGATGATCAAGAATAAAAGTCGGCTGCTCTAGAGCTTTCTCGCAGAAATGCTCAAAGATTGCCTTGACATACCATCCCCAGCTTTCATGCTTTGTTTCTATCCTGTTTTTTTCTATGAAAGATTTTAATTCTTCTTCAGACATTTTTTCCGCGTTGAGCTTTGTGAATTTTTTAATTGCTTCAAGCATCGTCATTCTCTTCCAGGGTTTTTTGAAATCCAAAACAATGTTTTTGTATTTTATTTTTGTAGAATTATAAAGTTTTTTTATGACAAAAATGTAAAGGTCTTCAACCAGCTCCATCATGTCATTGTAATCTGCATATGCTTGATAAAGTTCTATCATTGTGAATTCTGGGTTATGCCAGCGGTCAATGCCTTCATTTCTGAAGTTTCTTGCAATTGTGAAGACTTTTTCAAAACCGCCGACAATTAGCCGTTTTAGATATAATTCTGGAGATATTGCAAGAAATAGGTCAATGTCTAACGTGTTCAGGTGAGTTTTAAATGGTTTTGCACTTGCCCCGCCGTAAACAGTTTGTAAATATGGAGTTTCTACTTCTAAGAAGCCTTTGTTTTTTAGAAATTCACGAATTAGGGATAAAATTTTTTCTCTTTTTTCAAATACTTCTTTAACTTCGGGGGACATAAGCAAATCAAGGTAGCGTTTTCTGTAACGCTCTTCTTTGTCTTGAAGACCATGCCATTTTTCTGGCAATGGCCTTATTGATTTTGATAGCAATTCGAGAGATTTTACTAAAATAGAAAGCTCGCCTCTTTTGGTTCTGAAAATTATTCCTTCCAAACCTATGAAATCTCCTGAATCTACATACTTCTTGAAGAAATTTATTATTTCTTTTTTTGTATCTGATTCTTGAAAAACGACTTGGATTTTTCCCAAACTATCCTGCAAAACTGCAAAAGCTATTTTTCCTAAATCTCTGATATTAATCAATCTGCCTGCTATTTTTGCCTTATCTTTTGTTTTTTTTCCTGATTTTAATTTTTTGTATTTTTCCTGCAATTCTAGAGAAGAATGTCTTTTTTCAAATGAGTATGGATAGGGATTTATTCCCTGCTTTTTTAATTCATTCAGCTTTCTTAACCTTTCAGTCATTATTTGTTCTTCTCTGCTCATTTTTCTTATTCAAATAGAGATAAATGCTTTTTTATATTTGTTGATTATTATATGGGAACCAAGGTTCCCCTGATAAGTCACCCCTCCTTTGAAGAAGAAAGAAAAGAGACAACCAAACAAGTCACCCCTCCTTTAAGAAGAAGAAAAGAGACAAACGAGATTTCATCTTGTAAGTCATCCCGTCTAATTTTTTTCGTTTTCTCGACGGAAAATGTGCTTAAAAAGGCAAATTTTTTCCTTTAAAATCGAGAAAATGAAAGTTTAAAAAGGCTGATTTTCTCGGTATGACGGAGGTCATTATGAAAAACCATAACGAAAAAGAAAAGGAAAAAGACTCGGACATGGACGAAGAAGATGACTGGGATGACGACGAAGACGAGGAAGAAGAAGACGAAGAAGATGATTATTAATTGTCTATGACTTCTCTTTTTTTTATTTTTATATTTTTAATATTTTGAACTCTTTAAAGCCTTGGAATTTTTCTGGTTTTTCTTCCACGTTTCTTATTTTTGCGTGTTTGTAATCGCGTTTGCAGACTGCAAGCATTTGCTCCATGTTGTCATGATTTCCTTCTATAAATATTTCAAACCGGCCGTCTTCTAATTTTCTTAAAAATCCCCTTATACCCAGTTTGTCGGCGCTCTCTTTAATGAACTGCTCGTAAAAAATCCCCTGTGCTGAGCCCGTGATAAACAACTTTGATGCTTTTTTCATGTTGAAGAAAAATAAGGATTATTAATATATTTTACTGTTTTATTCAGTTTTAACTTCAAGTGCATTCTGCTTCTTATTCTGCATTTCTTCCAGTTTTGACGCAGTTTCATCTATTAATTTTATGTGCGGAATGTTTTGCCAGTGCTTTCCTAAAATTTTTGCTGATTGCTTGTCTATTTCGATAGGCAACCCTGCCAAAATTAAACCTTGCTCCGAAGCGTCTACAACAGCAAATTCTGGCATTTTACAATGCACGATATCGTGGATTGAGTACTTTATCGGAGATTTTCTGATTTTGTTTTTCCCTCTCGAGAGAAAACCTTTATAGTGGTGGGCTGGAAATGCACCAAGCATCGATGATAGAGAGCCAAGCATTGATAGCTCTTCGTCTTCAGCCAGTTTTGAGAGTGAAATGACAAAGCTTTCCTTTAGAATTTGCGGATAGTGTATTGTTTCAAAATTCGTGAAATTTGGGTTTTCTATTTCTTCTGTTTCTGCTTCATTCAGGTCAATTAGACCAATTGAATATTTTTCTGCTAATTTTTTATATCCCAGAGAATCAAATAATTCTGTTGTGTCAGAGCCATCGGCGCCCTCTGCTATGAAAACCTCTGTAAGAGGATTTTTATTATCAATACAGAACTTTAAAACCGCCTCAAGAAAATCTTTTGATACAGATTTTTCCGAGTCGTTAGTTAAATAAGATTTTAAAACAATTTTCTCATGCTTCCTTAATTCGCGCTGCAATTTCAGCAAGTCAAGAAGTCTCGGGATTGATTCTTCATAAGACTGAAATTTTATTGAAGCGCCCTTTGCCATTATTTTTCAGCGCTTAATAGGTTTTTAATTATTATTATAATTAAAAAGTATATTATTATCCAAAAATAGTTCTGCAAAAACAATCGATAAATTTTTAAAGCAAACCATTTTCTTCGCGTCTGTCAAGTTCGTTATTGACAACTGCAATGGTTTGCGAAGCAAAGTATGTTTTCTTTCCTATTGAAATTGACTGGCAAATTTTTTTTAATCTTTTAAATTCTTTGTCAGGAAGGCCTCTGTGGTCTCCAAGAATAAAAACAGGGTCTGTTTTTATCACTGCTTTTCTTATGTCTTCACCATCTGAATCAAGAAGATAAAGATTTCTTTTTTCTTCGTAGAAATCATTTACTAATTCCAGAAGTCCTTTTTTTTCTATCCAAAACCCAGGAAAAACTTCTCTTTTTTGTCCTTCTCGGTATTTGTAAAGCATTTTTTTCAAAACTGCTGAAACATTTTTTTTAGAAATGTAAATTTTATCAATTCCTGTTTTTCCCTCAGTAACTGGCTTTAATTCTAAATGTCTTGGAGGATTTGGGGGTCCTGCAAATATCAAATGTAAAGTAACATCGCTTCTTATTTTGTGGCTTATAAAAAAAGCTGCAATGATTGTGTGTATTGCTATGTCAACCCTTCCTGATTCTTGTAAATCTTCTTTAATGTAACTCCCGGATGTTGGGGCTGTTCTTGAGTAGTAGATTAGTTCGCGCATTTTTGAGTGAGGGTTTAAGTGGTTTGAATTTTCTAGTCTTTATTTATCATATTAACCTGACTTTCTGATATAACGACAAGAGAATTCTCAAATTTCTTACTTAATTCAGAATTTAATATGTTTAATAGCTTATTTGATACTATTTCTGGATTCTGTTTTCTACACCTGACAAAGATAATTCCTTTATGAAGGACATTTGCGTCATTGATGATGTTCCAAAAATTTTTATCGCGGGTTATAATAATGCGATTTTCTTTTACAGCGACATCGATTATCTTCTTATCTGAGATTCCATATAATTTCTCTTCTTTTATGTCCTTTACATCGAAACCTTGTTTTCTAATTTTATGTGCCACTGAAGCAGCAATGTTTTCGTCTGTAATAAATTTCATATTTTTTCTATTTTAACAGAATATATTTCTTCACGTTTTAGCAATGATGTAGCATAAACTAGCGCGGCTAAAATATCTTCTTTTTTTAAATGTGGATATTCTTCTAAAATATTTTCGAAACTCATTCCAGAAGAGAGCATTTCCAATATAAATTCTACAGATATTCTTGTTCCTTTGATAATTGGTTTGCCTGCGAGGATCTTCTGGTCTATAATTATCCTTTCCATGATTTGTCATAATAATTGAAGTTTAAATAATTAACTTGGGGGAGCGTGTCTAACAATTACTAAATTTATGCTTTTTTTATAATTCTTTATATCTGAAACAATTAACAAGATGGTCGTTCGTCATTCCTGCTGCCTGCATGAAGGCATAGCAGATAGTTGAGCCGACGAATTTAAAGCCTCGCTTTTTCAAATCAAGAGACATTGCATCTGATTCTTTCGTTTTTGCAGGCAGTTCTTTTAAAGATTTAAATTTATTTTTTATTGTTTTATGGTTTGTAAACTGCCAGATGTATTTGTCAAAACTGCCGAATTCTTTTTTAACTTCGAGAAATTTTTGAGCGTTCGTTACTGTGCTTTGTATTTTTAATTTGTTCCTTATAATTCCTTTGTTATTTAATAATCTCTGAATGTCTTTTTGCGTGTATTTTGCAATTTTGTCAGGAGCAAAATTATGAAATGCTTTTTTGAAATTTTCTCTTTTATTAATTATGATTTCCCAGTTTAAACCTGCTTGGAAAGCATCTAAAATAAGGTATTCAAAAAGTTTTTTGTCATCGTGCAAAGGAACCCCCCATTCGTTGTCGTGATAGGCTATCATTAATGAATTTTTTCCAGGCCAATGGCATCTTTTTTGTTCCATTTTTAAATTTGCTTTGATATTTTAATTAACTCATTTAAAACAACACGAAGCTCTTTTATATTATCTTCGGATGTAAAATGGCCCTTATTGTGTTCAGTGATCACTTCGGCGTTTAATTTTTTCTTAAATATTTCTTTGTCAGATAAAGGAACAAAGGGGTCGTTGTCAGAGAAAACAGCAATGAAGTTAGAACAATGTTTTTTTATTTTATCCCATGAAATAGGAGATATGAGCCAAGATTTTGCAACTCTTTTTTCATCTTCTGTTTCTAGATTTTTTAAGTTAATCCATGGAGCTACAAGAATAACTCCTCCAATTTTTATATTGCCATGTAAAGTTTCTAAATATCTTAAGATTGTTTGACAACCGATTGAATGGCCAATGAAATAAGTATTTTTATCTGGGTTGTGCACTTTTTCATTAATAAAGGATGTCCATTTATTTATTTGGGGCTCTTGGGGATTTGGCATATCAGGGGTTTTAACAATAAATTTTCTCTTTTCAAGTTCTTTCTTGAGCCATGGATACCAATCGGCTTCTGGATTTCCGTCCCATCTATGAATTATGAAAACTTTTTTTATCATTTTACTTATCAGGAGATTGGAATTTTTAAATCTAATTGAAAACAAATTCCGCCCTTGCTATAATTTCTTTTTCATTTGTTTTATGATAAATTCCTATGAATTGAGCATTGCAGAAAATTGCAAATTTATCCTCTTTGGGCAATTCATCATTTTGAAGCAAATCAGATTTTGTTACCGGTTTTCCCGTTAAAAGTTGTTTTAAATTTTTTTCTGAAATTCTTACATGCGGCAGAACTTTTAATATGGCCTCTTCTGCAGGAATTAGAATTTTTTTAAGAAGAGAGTCATTTCCTTTTTTATATTCTTCAATTATTTTTTCAAACTCATATAAGTCAATAAAGTTTTTATCTTTTTCTGAAAAGATGCCTGCTCGGGTTCTTCTCAATTCAAACATGTGCGCTCCGCCAATGTTCTTGCCGATGTCATGGCAGAGCTTTCTAATGTAAGTGCCTGCTTGGACTTCTGTAAGAAATAAAACATCCTTGCCTTGAATTTCTAAAATTTCAAATTTTTTTATTTCCCTAATTCGCTCTGCTCTTTTTACTCTCGACCGCTTGGGAGGTAATTGAGTTATTTTTCCTATAAATTCTTTGATTGCTTTTTTTAATTTGTCTTCAGAAACGTCTGAATGCAAGCGCATTATTCCAACATATTCTTTCTCTTTATGCATGAAGTAATCTGATAAACGGCAAGCTCTGCTAAGTGCGATTGGCAAAACGCCAGAAACTGCTGGATCAAGCGTTCCAAAATGAGAGGTTTTGTTTGAATCAAATGATTTTTTTATGAATTCTGAAATTGAAAAACTTGTAGGGCCTGCTGGCTTGTCGATGTTTATGATTGAGAATTTTAATAAGTCGGAGATTGGTTTTTGGTTCATTTTTATTTTAGAAAGATAAAGAATATAAAATTATCTAATCTATAATTATATAAAAGAAATTTTTGGAAATTAATTAGGTGATTAATGCATTAAAGAACCAGATTTTTTATATTTATAGACGACAAAATAGTGAAAGATACGTGCAAGCAATTAAAATGCGAACTTATCTTATATCAGTGATTTATCGATATTATTTACTAATTTAAGAGGCAGTTTAGTGCGGATTTCTACTAATCACATTAATTAATGTTAAACAATTTGCATGGAGTGTAATTTGGCTTATCAGTCGTGCGGGCCATTATTTTTTACTTGGAGGATTTGCAAGTTCAAGCCCTGATTATTTTTTTATTTGTGACTAAGTTCGGAGGAGGCATCATGCCTTGCTGTCTTCGGTTTCCAAACCAGCGCGCAAATGGATTTCCGCGAACAGTCCAGTAATATGCAATGCCGACTATGATTAATAAAACTACTACAATTATTACCCATAACCATTCCCAGCCAAAACCATCAGATTCATCGCCTTCAATATCTGTTGCATTTTGTGCTGTTGTAACATTTGTTGTTATGTTTGTTGGAGGCAATGCTGGAATTTGTTCTTGAATGTATAAAATTGTTAAGTTTGCCATGCTGTTTGATATTTCATTTAGCTTTATTGATAAATCATAATAGCTATCGTTTGTTACATCAAATTTTTTAGTGTCATTGACATTAAATACTGCTTGTTGTGGTGTTGAAGAAACATTTATTGTTGCCTCTGTGCTGGTGAGCTTGACAACCCCGATATAGTGTGTTGTTGCGTTTACCTTGATTTTTATTCTTTCTTTTTCTTTTAGTTTTCTGTTTATGGTACCTTTTTCACTTAGCTCCTTGTCGTCGTGAGCAAAAGTCACTGTCCAGAAGGTTGTTGCGTTTGTGTCTCCTCCGCCTCCGCCTGAGCTGCTGCTTGAATCGTTGCTTGAAGTAGCAGTAATAACACTTCCTGAACCTTGCGTCTCTGTTCCAGAAAAGTGTGGAAGTCTTACCCAGATTCTGTTGTTAGAAGTATCTTTGTAGCAAGGATTTGTTATATTTATTGTGCTTTCGTTTGTGCCGCAGGTAGATTGATTTAATAAATAAGCCCATTCACTTTGTTTTGCGGAATAATGAGAATAATTTCCTGCCAGAGCAGATGCAGAAGTGCCGTTTGCAGTTGTATTCCACATCTTATTCCAGTTATCGTCATAGAAAATAGGAATTGAAATATTAACTGTTGCACTTTCATTTAATCCTGTTTGTGAAGAGCTTCCTTCTGTGTAAGGAATTGAAACTAAAACATAATCATATATTGTTGGTCCTAGAGAGCCAAATCTTAAAGCTGACTGGAATGTTCCTGATGTTGAGGTTGTAGCAGAATCATCAAACAAGGCGTCTGGCGGACCTGAAGCAAGCATGTCTACATTAACATAATGAACCAAAATTCCTCCTGTTCCCATTCTGAAACTTAATTTTCCGCCGCCGATTATTGCAGACATTGGATTAAAGCTATCAAGTGTGGTAGAGCTGCCTACCAAACAAGAAGAGGCAGGGTTTGGAACATCGCAAGTTGAGTTTGATATATAGAGAGCCATGGAAATGCTTGATTCTGCCAGAGTTCCGTCAATCTCGCCTGGGTTAAATGTCGAAATTGTTATATTATTGTTTGTTTGAATTTGAGAAACAGTCGGAGAGGTTTTTTTAGGAGAATAATCCCCGCCTGATGCGTAAATATTCATTTCTTTTATTCCTGTTGAATTTAATAAAGGCAGAGAAAAGGAAGCAGAAGCAGATTGCTCTATTTCTTCCATCCAAGTGAATTCTAAAGCGCCGAAAGAAGAATAATCAATCGTCGCTTCAATGTGTGCAGATGTTTGTGATAATGTGCTATTTGTTGTGTTAACCAAATTAAAGCTCTGTTTTGCCGTTGATATGTTTATTGTTGTACCATCAACTTTTTCCATTGAAATATTTGAAGCTGTGCCTAACAATCCGCTTAAAGAAAAGTTAAAGCTCGTTGTTTCTGCTGCAGAGCTTAATGTCAAACTTAAATTTCTGAAGCCTCCATAATAATTACTACCATTTCTTGCTGTTGCGAATAATAATATGCTTGAGGTTTCTGCTGTGCCAGGAAGTGAGATATTGTAAAAGCCGCTTGTTAGGTTGTGGGTGTCTGTGCCTCCATCGGGAACAAAAGCACTTAAATTATATGGCATGTCCCCGAATGTTGCATGAACCATGTTTCCCGGCTCTAATAAATAAGGAACAACTGTGAATTCATTCCAGACGGAAATTCCAGAGTAATTAATGTATCCAGATACTCTTTTCATTTGAAGAGTTGTGTTAAATTGATATTGCAAGGTTTTTGTTGTAAAGTTGTATTTTGATAAGGAATTAACATCATATGAAGAAGAAGCAGAAAAATTGTTCCAGTTAAAACTTACTGGCATGCTTTGATTTGGATAAATCATTATTGAATAATTTCTGTCTCTTGGAATGTTAATAATTGCTTCATTAACATTTGATTCAAAATTATCTGCAATTGGGTAGCCGAGTTTTTGATCTTTGATTTGATATCTGAAAGCGATTCTGCCACCGGAAGAGTTTATCGCAGTAATGTTTATTGTTCCTGCGTCTCTTAAATAAAATGTTGTGCTTGATAATGTGTTATAAATTAAAGAAGGAAAGGCGGGCAAGCTTTGTCCGATGAAATCAATAAATGTTCCATTTGTGTGTGTTATTTTTGGCTCGTAAAACCAAGATGAATTTTCTGCAACGGTTAAATTAAACCAACCGGATGCATTTGTTGTTGTGAAATTATAACCGATAATTTGAAAGTTTGAGTTTCTTACTGTTATATTAACAACAGAGTTATTCAAGGCATTTCCGTTTGTGTCCTTTACTGTGCCGTTGAAATCAAATCCGGAAGAAAAATTTAAACTAAGAAAAATTATTAAAACTCCCAAGAGCAAAATATCTCTTTCTTTCACCATCTTTTACAATTTTAATTAAAATGAAACAGCTTTATAAACATTTCTTATTTATCAAAGACAGGCCTCTATAGCTCAGCTGGTCAGAGTACGAGTTTCGTAAACTCGGGGTCCTGGGTTCGATTCCCAGTAGAGGCTTTCTACAACACCTTTTAGAAAAAGGTTTTCTAGGAGTTTCCAAAACTGTAATAGTTAAAACAAATAATTTTATTAATCAATTTTATTTGATAATTATCATGAAAGGACTAATTGTGAAACACATTGAAAAAGAGCTGAAAGAATTAAAAGTTAAATTGGGCAAAGAGGAAATTGAAAAATTAATTGAAATTCCTCCTTCGCCTGAATTTGGTGATTACGCTTTTCCTTGTTTTGTTTTTGTCAAGGAATTGAAAAAAAGTTCTAATGAAATTGCTAAAAACCTGGCCGAAAGAATTGTAAAAGATGATTTTGAGAAGGTTGAAGCTAGGGGAGCTTATGTTAATTTTTTTCTTGACAGAGAGGTTTTGGCTAACAGAATATTAAAAGAAATTGTTGAGGAGAAAGACGATTATGGAAAAGAAAATAGAAAAAAGAAAAAAATAATGATTGAATTTTATCAGGCAAACACGCATAAGGCGTTTCATGTTGGGCATATAAGAGGAACTTCATTAGGAGAAAGTTTGTCAAGAATTTTGGAATTTTATGGATATGAAATAATAAGAGCAAATTATGAGGGAGACAAAGGAATGCATGTTGCAAAATGGATTTGGTGCTATCAGAAATTTCATGGCGAGGAAAGACTGATTGAAAATGAGACTTGGATTGCAAATGTTTATATTGATGCTGTAAAAAGATTGACAGAAAATCCTGAATTGGAAAAAGAAGTTGAAGAAATAAATAGAAAACTGGAAACGAGGGAAGACAAAACTTTGAATGAATTATGGGAGAAAACAAGAAATTTATCATTGAATTCTTTTGAGAAAATTTACCAAGAGCTAAACGCGAAGTTTGATGTTTATTTTTTTGAATCAGAGATGGAAGAAAAAGGCAAGAAAATTGTTGATAAAATATTTAATAAAAGAGTTGCACATCTTTCAGACGGTGCATTGATTGTTAACTTGGAGGAGCATGGTTTAGGAATTTGGGTTTTGCTTAGAAAAGATGGGACAATATTGTATTCTGCAAAAGATTTGGCTCTTGCAGAGATAAAGTTTAAGAAATTTAAAATTGACAAAGCGATTTATGTTGTGGGGGCACAACAGAGATTACATTTCATGCAGTTGTTTAAAACTCTCGAGCTAATGAAATTTAAATCAAAAGATAAATTGATTTATGTTCCTGTAAGCGAGGTAAGGTTTCCTTGGGGGAAGATGTCTTCCAGAACAGGAGAAAATATTCTTTATTCTGATTTTAAGAATGAGCTGATTGAATATGCTAAAAAAGAAATTGAAGAAAGAGAAAAAATCGGCAAAGATGAATTAGAAAAAAGAGCATTAAGAATTGCGATTGCTGCAATGAAATATTCAATGCTGAAACAAGATACAGACAAGCCGATTATATTTGTGAAAGAAGAAGCTATGAAGTTCGAGGGAAATACCGGACCTTATTTGCTCTACAGCTATGCAAGAGCAAGGAGCATATTAAGAAAATCGGTTGGAGGAAACAGAGAAATTTCTTTTGAAAAAATTCATGACATTGAAAAGAATTTAATTTCCGGGCTGGGAAGATTTCCTGAAATTGTTGAGCAAGCAGGAAAAACATTGCAACCTGCTTTGATTGCAAATTATTGCTATGAAATTTCAAAGAAATTCAATGAGTTTTATCATTTGCATAAAGTGATTGGCTCGGAAAATGTGGGCTTTAGACTTTTGCTAGTTAGGGGGTTTACACAGGTTTTGAAAAATGGATTGAATTTGCTGGGAATTGATGTGCTGGAAAAAATGTAGAACATTAAAATTTAAGTTGGTTGACAATTTTAGCACCAATCAAATCTTTCAAGCCGTAAAATAATATATTATAGTTGTAATTTATTCAAGGTAATTGTCTATGATTAATTTCTAAAAGTTATTTACATTAATCTGCTAAAAAGTCAATGCTGATTTAGAATAATCGCCAGATTTAAAAATGCCAATTGTATTTGTTTTCTATGATGAGTGAGATATTGACGGCAAATACATTTTTTCTGCTGATAGTTTTCATAGTTCTTATTATAATTCATGTCAAAAATGGAAATTCTAAAAAGGAAAGCAAGAAGATTAAAGAAGATATTAAGAAGATAAAAGAGCATATTGTTGGGGAATAAATAAAAAATTACTGCTCGTCTTTATGATAAAGGTCAAGTATGTACGCTATTTTATTTGAAGCGTCGTAAAAATATGATAATCTAAAAGGAGAAATATAAAGCTCTCTTGTGCCTTTTTTTGAATATCGCATCGGCTTTCCAACTTCAGGATTTTCCCTGATTTTAGAAATCTGTTTTATTATTTTTTCTTTTGTTAGCGGATCTTTAATCTTGGAAAAAAGACGTTTAAATCTTTCTTCAAAAATTACCTCTACCATTTTTTTATTTCTTTTAAGAAATCTTCGAAGTTCATTCTAATACCTTTTCCAGATTTAACTCTTTCCAAGGCTTCGTCTGTTCTTTTTGCAAATTCCAAATCATCTTTCATCTGCTCTGATACTTTTGAAACTTTCTTTAAAATTATTCTGTCTTCATCTTTTACAATAAGCAACTCTTCTCCTTCTCTAAAGTCGCTCCTCATATTGCTTGGTATAACCACCTGTCCCTTGGAGCTTATTCTTGTTACATTAATATTTACCATAGTAAGACATGTCTTACACTATATTTAAATCTTTCGCTAGAATTTATTTTTGTCTTATCCAGAAATAATGTTCATTCGACAAATAAGATAAGCTCTGCTGTAGAGCAGAGTCTTATGAGGAAACTTAACAAGAGAAAGATAAAGTGGATTGTAAGGGAAGTTGAAAGGAGGGAGAATGGGCTTTACACAATAGCAAAGACACAAAACATAACACCACAACATACGTGTTATGTTTATCGAAAGTATAAAAATTGCAAAGATCCTGTCTTGCTTAGACCAGGAAGAAAACCAAAACAAATAAACGATGAAGAAAGGAAAATTATTATTCAAGCATATAAAGAAATTAGAGCTTCGGCAACGATGATAGAGCAATATCTCGATGAGAAAGGCGTTCATATCAATCATAACAGAATTCATAGAATTTTGCTGGAAGCAAAATTAGCTAAAGAAGAGCAAAGAAAAAAGAACAGAAGAACATGGGTCAGATATGAAAGAAAGCATAGTTTAAGTTTGGGACATACTGATTGGTTTGATTATCTAGGAAGACAAGGCATCATCTTCATTGATGATGCATCAAGATTCATCACTAGTCATGGAGAGTTTAATAATGCAAATACTGATAACTCATTAAAAGTTTTTAGAAGAGGTTTGAAATGGGGAATTTACAAACAGATGATGAGCGATCATGGACCTCAATTTGAAGAACAATTTACAGAAGGGCTTAAAAAAGCTGGAATAAAACATATCAAATCGAGAGTTAAGCATCCACAGTCAAACGGAAAGGCTGAAAGAGCTATACAGACGATAAAAAAGCTCTGGAAAGAACTAGGAAGCTTCGATAAGGCAGTTGAACAATACAATTACAAGAAACCGCATATGAGCTTAACTAATGGAAAGCTCAGAACTCCTTATCAAGCTTTCCTGGAGAAAAGAAAAAAATAAAAACAATGAACAACTTAAAGAACCGAGTGAAGATTAATAGCGGATATTACACAGAATTTATTTTTTGTAATTTACTAACTGTTACAATTTGTTTTACTGTCTTATAAAAGTTGTTCGCTAATTTAGTAATTGGCTACCTGAAAATAGACAAACCGATCTTCAACACTAGTCCTATTACTCCAATAATGAGACCAGTTACAGCAATATTATTAGGAAAATGTTTCCTTTGAATAGTTGAAAAAACCATTGTCAAGATTGAGGAAAAATAGATGCTAAAAAGATAATAAGCCTAGAACTTTGTAAAAGGTCAATGGCAGCTAAAACCAAAGAGGCAATTCAAAAACCATTACTTTTTCCTCTGTTTTTATCTTTGCTCGTGGCTTTTGATGCAATCCATCCAATAATCGCTCCCAAAATGAAACCAGCAATCATTGGAACAATTATTTTATCTAAAACAGGATTTGAGACGTAAAATAACTCATGAATTACGGCGTTTGGAAGTGATAAAAAAAAGATTACAATCAAAAAGATACTTTGTATTATACTTGATAAATTCTCGACTTCACCCGGTATAGAAAAAAGAAGGTTAAACAAAATAGCGTAAATTATTGCACCATAAACTCCATATCTTGCCCAGTGCGGCAAATCTTTCCATCCCATTTTATAGGGTTAGAAAAAGAAATTTATTAGTAAATCTTTCTGTTCGTTCCTCATGCCTAAAATAAAGAACGCCAAGGGTAATAAGTGTGCAGAGAGGGAGTTTGCTTGGTTTTGAGCTGATGGCTTTCTCTTTGCCTTCTCAGTTTTGCTACCTTGCAAGCGCCATGTTTCTTTTTTAGGGCTGCTCCGATCAAGGCCTGACCCGATTCGAAAGAGCACGACCGAGCAAGACAAAACCTCACAGTTGGACAAGAGACCAACAGCGCCTCTGCCTTACTTGCTCCTTTGAGCCCGCCATGAAGCCCGTTTGCGAATGGCGGAGGACTAACCCGCCAGCATCTCTGCACGAAAATAGCAAATTTGCTTATTATATAAAGTTTGCTTCGATAATGGCTTTGTTGCGTCTACGGGTGTTTTAGTGCATTGTAACGTTAACGGTTGGTAATAATCAGAAACTTTATTAAAACTGAATATTTATTCAATAATTATGAAATTAGCAGATTTTATAGCCAAAGCAAAGAAGAGTACCTATGCCAGTGGAGCTAAGCCTAAAATTTTAGAGGATGGTTTTGAGGAATTAAGCTACGAAGAAAGAGGTCTTCACTACAGAGATAGATGGAAAGGCACTAATCCATTTGGTGGGGAAGAAATTGTAAAAGAAAAAGATAAAGTTATTTGGATAATGAATTATTATGGAATTGTTTTTTCTATTAAAGTTGAAAGCGAAAAGGTTTATGAATTTCTTAGGAAAGCAATGAATCTTGTTAGTAGAGAAAGACCATTTAGAGGGCCTTCACATTTTAAGGAAGGAGATTTTGAATATTTTGATAAAAGTGAAGGAACTTTGGATAGATTTAAAGGAATAGAGAGAATATTGTATATGGATGAAGAAGTTTATAGATTAGAATATCATGGTGGGAAATTGTGATATTAACTTAGAAGTAGTAAAAGAATCGAAAGATTTAAATACTAGAATATAACAATTATAATAATATAATGGAGCTAAAAATGGCTATTCAAACACAGAAAAAAGCAAGAATGAGTTTAGAGGATGCAGAAGATTTTCTTAGACTTTATGATGTTAGTGTTAAGGATTTAAGAGTGTCTAATACTCTTCAAAGATTGCCTTATATAGACCAAAACGATGCAGAAGCAAGTTATCATAGAGTATGGTTTGAAGATTTAAGAAGAGAACTTCAAGAAGGTGCTGAAACAGGTATAAGGATTAGAGGAATTTATGTTACACAAGCTAAATGTGGTTCTAAAGGAGCAGATAGTGTATGGCAACCAGCAGAACCGAATTACTGGCCAATTGATTTGGAGGTAAGATTGTAAGATGAAAAATGTAATAACCTGTAGAGGCTTAAGAAATTATGTTGGTGAAATTGTAATTCTGACTAGGGATGATAATATCAAAAAGTCCTTGTGTGTGTTTGGACTTTTGGACACCAAGAATTCTGACAATTAAATTCTTGGGTGTGCTCAAGAATTGGAAATTCTTGACATGTTCAAGGAACTTCTGTCAAGTTCCTTGACATAAAGAATGAGTAAGATACTGCGAACTACCTATCTCTGATACTTCTTCTCTAAATGATATTATTTTTGGTTTGGGAAAGTCTATTTTCATTAGTATTTGCATGTTAATTAACCTTCTTTATTTAATGGTTTATCCCAATAAAGACTTTTGCATTTTGGGCAGACAACAGGTGGTTCTTCACTTCTTGTTATCCTCTTTTTTGGTTTCTTCCATAGCAAAGGAACAAATCTCAAACTTAAAAATCTTATGACAACACCTGATAATGCAACAATGCACTTCGTTAGATTAAAAAGAAAAGCAAGATATAAAAAGATAGTTGGTTTTTATTTTCTGGAAAAAAAATGGAAAAAAGAGGGCAGTTTTTTTTGATTGCGGCATTGGTGATAGTTGGAATAGTTGTTGGGCTTAGTGTCGTTTATAATTATGCAAAGTTTCCCGAGGAAGATTCTACTGTTTATGACCTCTCTAAGGAAATAAAATTTGAAGGAGCGCAGGTCATGACAAGCGGAGTTTTGGAAAATGTGCCTCCGGAACAAATATTAGATAGGTTAAAGGTGATAATGGGATACTATGTAAATGCGAGCACAAATACAGATTTTCTCGTTATCTATGGGAATGAAACTGACTTGACAATCATATTTTATAATAATACTGACCAGGGTTTGATTTGTGTTGATTTGGGCGGCGGTTCGTGCGAGGGCAATGACCATATAGCGGCAACGCAAGAACAACACAAATCCCGTGGAGAAACAAGTAATATTATAACTCTTACACTTCCTGACGGAGCGGTTTATACTTTTGAGTTGAAAGAAGGCCAGGTGTTTTATGCCATTCTTCAAAAGGAAAGTTTTGACGACGTTTTTGTATCCGGAACAGAGCCTTCTGAAGGTACTCCCGCCGGAGGAACTATAGGCGGAGAAGGGAATCTGTGTCCTAATGGGCACATAAGAAATGATGATGGAACGTGCGGTGTTGAGATAAATAATGTCATAGAAGATGGAGATATTGTGTCTGCTTTAACTAGTGCTAGTGGGTATGTAAGAAATAATACAAATCAAGAAATTAAGGTTGGAAATATAGTAGGAAAAACCTACAAAGGTTATATTGAATGGAACTTGAGTGATATCCCGGAAAATGTTAGCATAGAAAATATCAAAATAAGAATTTATGCTAATGGTGTGGTTGAAGGAAGCAAAATTAAAATTTATAGTTTAAAAAATGCGAGACCTTTGACCAGCCCCAATAATCAACTATTCAATGAAATGAAAGAATCTAATAAATATGGAAGTTATAGTATTAATTCCGGTAAGAATGAAGTAGATATAACAAAAAAAGAGAGTACAGAAGATATTAATAATCTCCTCAGCTTAAATGAAAAATGGTTTGCAATTGGATTGGGTGTAGATGAGGAAAGTAATATCATTAATATAAACTCTGAAGAAAGTAACAATCCGCCAGTTTTAATATTCACTTATACATTTTAAAATGCAAATAAAAATGAAAAATAAAAAAGGAGTAAGTTTAATTGTTTCTTATGTTTTGTTAGTCATTATTACAGTTTCATTGGGAGCGATTGTTTATAGTTATTTGAAAACGCAATTGCCTGGGGAGAAGGCTGAATGTCCTAGCGATATAAATCTGATTATTGAAGAGGCGAGTTGTTCTGGAAATAAACTGAATGTTACTTTTTCTAATAGGGGGTTGTTTAATGTTTCAGGGGTTTTTGTCAGACTTGATAGTGCAAACAGAACAGCAAGAAGGCAAGTTAACAACGGCAGTGAAATTTTTATAAATCCTCTTCGGCCTGGCGGAGTTATTGAGTTTAGCTACAACATTCCTTCAAGTATTTTGTCTGGTGGCTCAGCAAATTATGTTTTAGAAATTCAGGCGGCTTCTTTAGTAAAAAGAACTTTGGTTCCATGTAAAGGAACAGTGATAACACAACCATTAGAGTGCAACGTTTAGCCGCCTCCCACGTCGCCCGCTTTCTCGATAATAGAATCTAATAGTAATGTGTTTGTCTCGGGCATGAAAAATCATCCTTTGATTTTTAAAACCAGTGGAAATAGTTATAATATTATTAGTTATATAGATGCCAAACGTGTTAATGTTAGTGGTAATGCGAGCGCAGAACAGACTGACAACATTTTCTTTGTTAGACATTATGGTAAAGTAATTGGAGATTATATCTATTTCGACGAAGCTAGTGAGATATTGGGATACAACTACACAAATGTTCCGATAAATGGTTCTGTTTATTTTGGTTCTAATCCCGACGAGACAAAGGACATTTTTGAATTTACTACATCTAGAAATAGATATTCGATTGTTGGGTTTAGTGGGGGTACTACAAAGTTCGTTAATCTGAAAAATAATGCAACTGGTGAGGCTCCCTTTGATGAATTCACGATTGAAAGAAATGGGACACTGAAAAGCGTAACATAGAATCTGTAATTGTAAAACAGGATTCTGTTAAGCTAACGGGTGATAAAATAGAAATTTATCGTTAATAATCATATAATTATCTCAACAAGTCCAAAATATTAATTTATTATGAGACTTTATCTTTACAAATTTAAGTCATTTGAAATGTTGATAGCCTTTTCAGTTAAACAAAATCCAAAACAGCAATATATAAATAACTCCTCTTGGTTTGAAAAAATATGAAATTTGCGCACATGGGTGATTGCCATTTGGGGGGATGGAGAGTTCCGGAATTGAGAGAACTTAATTTTAAACACTTTAAAGAGGCGGTTAATAGATGCATAAAAGAGAAGGTTGATTTTATTTTAATTTCTGGGGACTTGTTTGATTCTGCTTATCCACCGATAGAAATTTTAAAAAAGACATTTGAAGAATTTAGGAAAATAAAAGAGGCGAACATTCCGGTTTTTTTGATAGCTGGGAGTCATGATTATTCTGTTTCTGGAAAAACATTTTTGGATGTGCTAGAGAAAGCGGGCTTTTGCAAGAATGTTGGAATTTACGAAGAAAAAGAAGGCAAAATAATTTTAGAGCCTGTGATTTATAAAAATGTCATTATTTATGGGTATCCTGGCAAAAAATCGGGGCTTGAAGTAGAAGAAATTGAAAAAATTAAAATTCAACAATCGCCGTTGTTTAAGATTTTGATGCTGCACACAGCAATTAGAGATGCTGTTCAGAATCCCGCAATAAACGCCGTTGATGAAAAATATCTGCCTAAGGTAGATTATCTTGCCCTTTCGCATTTGCATATTAATTATAACAGAGAGGGGAGAGTTTATTCTGGTCCGATATTCCCAAATAATATATCAGAATTGGATGAATTAAAAGAAGGTTCTTTTTATATTTTCGATAATGGAAAAATAAGAAGAGAGAGAATTTCTTTAAAGGAAGTGATTTCAATTCATTTGGAAACAAATAACTCATTGACTGCGACCGAGAATATTCTTGAAATGTTAAGTAAAGAAAATGTTAAAGATAAAATTGTGATAATTAAAGTTTCTGGAGTTATGGAAAAAGGCAAAGTTTCTGATATTGATTTTTACAAAATTGAAAATTATTTGAAAGAGCTTGGAGCTTTTGCTTTTTTAAAAAGCACTTCGAAACTTCATGTTGTTGAACCTGAAATTAAGATTGATATCGTTGATTCTGAAAATTTTGAAAATGAAATAATAAAGAAATTTGAGCAGAATGGCAAGAGCAGATTTAGTTGTTTGGTTCCGGATCTTATGGGGGTTTTAAAAATTGAAAAACTCGAAGATGAAACTTTGTCAAGTTTTGAAGATAGACTGATGTCTGAGATAAACATTATGTTTAAAAATGAGATTTAAAAAAATAAAAATAAGAAATATAAGGTCGTATAAACAACAAGAAATAGAATTTCCCAGAGGGTCCCTGCTGCTTTCTGGTGATGTTGGGGTTGGAAAAACTTCTATATTGCTTGCGATTGAATATGCTTTTTTTGGCCTGCAACCTGGTCAAAAAGGAAATTCCTTATTGCGGAATAATAAAGATGTTGGTGAGGTCTCTCTTGAAATGGAAATCGGCGGCAAAAGAGTAATTATAGACAGAAAATTAAAAAGGACAAATAAGGGAGTGAGCAATGAATACGCTGCCTTGACAGTCGACAATGAAAGGTTTGAATCTTCTGTAACCGAAATAAAATCAAAAATTGTGGACCTGCTTGGATATCCGCGGGAGTTTGTTAAAAAAAATAATTTATTATATGGGTACACTGTTTACAGCCCGCAAGAAAAAATGAAAGAAATTATTTTAGAAGATTCTGAAACAAGGTTGAATATCTTAAGGCACATTTTTGGAGTTGACAAGTATAAAAGGATAAAAGGAAATTTGGATATATTTATGAATAATCTGAGAAGTGACAATAAAATATTACAGGGTGAAATAAAAACACTTGAGCAAGATAAAGAATATTTAAAACGAAAAAAAACAAGTTTGACTGAAATAGAAAAAAGAACAAAAGAAATTGAATTAAATCTTATAGAAAAAATCGAGGCAAAGGAAAAGAAAGAAAATGAGCTTGCGCAGTTTAAGGATAAAAACATGGAAAGAACTGCTCTTGAAAAGGAAATGGAAAAAAATAAAGTTATGATATTAAACAAAAGAGAACTTCTTTCTTCTCTGATTAGCGAATCTGCAGAGATAAGAAGGGCTATCAGCGAGGTGAAAGATGGTTTTAGCGAAAGTAATTATAATTCCATTATAAATGAAGCGAACAATAAAAAAAATGAGCTTGAACTGCTAAACTCTCTTTTTTTTGAAGCGACAAGCAGGATTAATTATTTGGCAGAAGAAGAAGGGAATTTTTTGAAAAAAAAGGAAAGAATATTTAAGATTGATATCTGCCCGACCTGCCTGCAGGATGTTCCAGAGGCACATAAGCATAATATTCTGAATGAAACAGAGAATAAAATCCAAGAAATAAAAAATACTTTGGAAAAATTTAAAATTCAAAAAGAGAAAATTCTCGGGGGCATTAAAAATATCAGGCTTGCTATTGATAATCTTGAGGAGGAAAAAATTAAACTTGAGATATTGAAGACAAGATTGGAATATGCTGAAAAATCTCGAGATAAACTGAAAGAATTAGAAAAAAATAGAGAAAATATAGAAAAAGATATTGTTCTGCTTGCTGCTCATTCTGTGGGGATAAAAGAAAAATTGCTTGAATTCAGTCAATTTGACAGTTTATATAAGAAAAAAGAAATTGAATTGAAACAGGCGGTTCAGGAAGAAAAAAGAGAGGAGATTGCTTTGGCGGAGCTAAAAAAAGAATTGGAGCTGATAAAAAAAGAAATAATTTTTCTTGAAGATGGGATAAAAAATAAAGAGGAAAGGAAGAAAAAACTTGAAGAAAGAAGGGAGCTGATTGATTGGCTTTCCTCAGAATTTTTGAGCATTGTCGATATAATTGAAAGAAATGTTCTGCTGAAGTTAAGAGCCGAGTTTTCTAATTTATTCAGAAAATGGTTTCAGATGCTGGTTCCGGAAAATTCTTTGGAATCTCAAATTGATGATAATTTTACACCTATTATAATGCAGGGAGAAGCTGAGATAGATTATGAGTTTTTGTCTGGCGGAGAAAGAACTGCTGTTGCATTGGCTTATCGTTTAGCTTTGAATCAACTGATTAATTCTTTATTGAGTAAGATAGAAACAAAGGGAGTTATTATATTGGATGAGCCGACCGATGGTTTTTCAGAGATACAGATAAACAAAATGCGGGAGATTTTTGCTGAAATCAAAGCAGAGCAGTTGATAATTGTAAGCCATGAGCAGAAAATTGAGGGTTTTGTCGATAATGTTTTGAAAGTTGCGAAAGAAAACGGGCAGAGTTTTATTGAAAACGTTAGTTAAATAGAACAATTCAACTTTCCTGTTTTATAATCTGTCACTTCCTCAAATCTTCTTCCGTCGGTTTTAACCATGTGACCTGTCTTACTGTTAATAGTATATAAATGATTCTTGTCTCCTGCTAAAGTAAAAAACGGACAATATCCTCTACTAATTAGATCGTTTTTTTCCTTGGTTGCATCGGGAGTAAAAAAAACTCCTCCTCTATTTGATATGATTTCTTCTCTGGCAACCAGCCCCTTTGCGTTGGCTGAAGATTCAGATAATAGCCTTACTCCCTCTATATATGGCCTAGAAGGTGAATGGTGCATGGTTCTTTTTGTCTGTTCTCTTTCCCCTAGATTAAATGCTACTTCTATTGCTTCTGAAATTTCTGACATTCTGCTATTATCGGTGTTGGTTAAGTTTATTTTGTTTTTAAATATTTCTATTTTTTAACTTCATTAATTTTAATGGCTAATTGGGAAGTAAACAGAATAACACATCCAAAAATATGTTTAAAAAAATATCTGAAATTTGTTGAAGAACAATTCAGTAAAGGAATTGGCTAATTCTAATAATATGATTTTTATTGAAAGTTATTAGTTTGGATAATGAAATTTTACATGTTTTTTATATTTTAGAGATCATATTACAAATTTCTTTGCTAATTTTTGCTAAAAATGGAAGTTAAATTTACACTTCATAGTGCAGATTAATCTTCTCTATGCGGGAAAAAACCGCAAGGCTTAAATACCTCAAATGTATTGAAAAAATAAGGTGTGTTCTTACACTATGAACGAAGAAATTTCTAAAAACATATTAAAATCGGGTACGAGCATAGTGGGAATTGTTTGCAAAGACGGAGTTGTGATGGGCGCAGACAGGAGGTCAACTGCCGGCGGTGGAGGAACATCTATTGTGATGGCAAAAAATAAAACAAAAATAAGAAAGGTTAATGATTATATTGTTGCCGCTTATACCGGCGGAGTATCTGATTTAGAACTTGCGCATAAAATTCTATCAGCAGAGCTGAGAATAAAAGAATTGAGAACAAAAAGCAGAGCAAGTGTTGAAGAGGCCGCAAATCTTTTGGCTATGTCAACTTACAGAAGCATAAGAATGCCTAGCATGGTGCCGAGCATTGTTGGAACATTGATAGCCGGAGTGGATGAGGACGGAAAAGCCTCAATTCACACGATTGAGCCTGCCGGAGCGGCATCAGAAGTTGAAGATTACGACGCTAACTTTTCTTCGGGGATGCCTTACATCCTTGGTTTGCTTGAAAGACAATACAGAAAAGATATAACAGTAAAAGAAGCAATTGAATTGGCAAAGGAATGTATAAAAGCTGCGATTGAAAGAGACCCTGGCTCTGGAAATGGCATTGATGTTTTTGCGATAACTAAAGAAGGCGTAAAACATGCTGTTTCTGAGAAAATAATACCTCAATATACTAAATAAAAATCATGCTGATTTAATTTTATCAATTTTAGAAAATGGGAGACATCTTAAAGATAATTAAAGACGAACTGCCAAGTGCTATAACAGATGCTAATTTTGAAGGGGCAAATATAGTTCTTTATACCGACGACAAAGATTTTTTCAAAGGAGGAGAGGATAAAATAAAAGGGGTTGTAAATAAGATAAAGAAAAGAATTGAGCTTAGGGCTGATCAAAAAATTTTGGCTTCCGAAGAAGAAACTGAAAAAACAATAAGGGCTTTGGTTGGGGAGGAAGCAGAAATAACAAATATAATATTTGACGTTCAGAGAAGCTTTGTTATAATTGAAGCTAAGAAGCCTGGACTTGTTATAGGAAAGCAGGGAGCGATTTTGAATGATATAAAGAAATCAACTTTTTGGCTGCCGACAGTGCAAAGAAGTCCTGCAATACCTTCTAAAATAACGGAAAAAATCAGATCTGTTTTGTATGCAAACAATAATTATAGAAAAAAATTTCTACATGAGGTCGGAAAGAAAATATACAAGGACTGGGATCCTGAAAAAAAAGACATGTGGGTGAGAATGACTTTTCTCGGAAGCGGAAGCCAGGTAGGAAGATCATGTTTATTATTGCACACTCCAAATTCTAAAATTTTGCTTGATTGCGGCATAAATCCTGCAATAGCAGAAGGACAGGAAAGATTTCCTTATTTAGATATTTCTGAAATTGGAGACATTAATACAATTGATGCGCTTGTTTTGTCTCATGCGCACCTGGACCATTCTGCTTTAGTGCCTTACTTGTATAAAATGGGATACGGGGGGCCAACATATTTAACAGCGCCCACGAGAGACATTGCTGCTTTGTTGCAGCTTGATTTGATTGGAATTGCATACAAAAAAGCAGAATTTCCGTTGTATAAAGCAGAAGCCATAAAAGAAATGGTAAGACATTCTGTATGTTTGGAATATAATGAAGTTACAGACATAACTCCGGATATCAGAATAACTTTTTACAATGCAGGACATGTTCTTGGCTCTGCGCAAGTGCATATTAACATCGGAAATGGCTTGCATAACTTTGTTTATTCTGCAGACACGAAATATGCCAAGACAAGATTGTTGGATCCTGCTGTTAATCGCTTTCCAAGGGTTGAGTCGTTGCAATTAGAGTCTACTTATGGAGGCAAGCAAGATGTTTTGCCGCCGAGAAACGAAACAGAAGAAGCTTTTATAAAAATGGTTAAAGAAACAATTGAGAAAAAAGGAAAGATTTTGCTGCCGGAGCTTGGTTTGGGACATGCGCAGGAAACAGTGTTGAGAGTTGAAGAGGCTATACGAACAGGAGAATTGCCGAAAATTCCGGTTTATATCGACGGAATGATATGGGATATTAATGCAATTCATACAGCTTATCCTGACTTTTTAAGCTCAAGAGTCAGAAGCCAAATATTTCAAGATAATAATCCTTTTATGTCTGATATTTTCAAGAGAATTAGAAGCCCTATTGAAAGAAAAGAAGTTATTGAAGGAGGGCCTTGCATAATAATTGCAACTTCTGGAATGCTGGTTGGAGGAGCATCCGTGGAATATTTTGTTAATTTGGCTGAAAACCCTAATAATTTAATTGCTTTTGGCTGTTATCAGGCTGTTGGCTCTTTAGGGAGGCACATAAAAGACGGTGCAAAAGAAGTTTCAATGGGTGGAGA
This sequence comes from Candidatus Pacearchaeota archaeon, assembly GCA_016188825.1. Lineage (GTDB taxonomy): Archaea > Nanobdellota > Nanobdellia > Pacearchaeales > GW2011-AR1 > UBA73. Next base: position 50,194 of record JACPHA010000019.1, read on the forward strand.
TTATGGGGGAGAAAAAATAAGAGTTAATATGAGAGTTGAAAGTTTATATGGGCTGTCAGCACATTCTGGAAGGAATGAACTATTGCAGTATATAAACAGGATGAATCCGAGGCCGAAAAAAATATTAATAAACCATGGTGAGCTTGTAAAGAGCATTGACTTGGCTTCTACAATTTACAGGTCTAACAAAATAGAAACAATAGTACCAAAGAATTTGGAGACGATTAGGCTGAAGTGAAATAATTATTCTCTATTCCTTAAAGCTTGCTCATAAGCAGAGTAAGTAGTTACAACCCCCATTGCAAAACCTCTTGCAATCATTTTATTGGGAACTTGATGCAGCACATATGTTTTTACATATTCTCCAAATTCTAGATTTACTCTTTTAATTTGTGCTATTTTTGCCATAATAATATCACTTACTTCCATTTCTATAAAACTATCTCTGTCTTTACTTGTTGCTTGTATATCTAATTCATTTATATCTGGCGATTGCTGTTTGTCCATTTTTAATTGTGTTTCGATCATTCTAAAAGTAAGGTGCGCTCCGCTTAGGTATCCTCCGCGAATTAATTCTCCATCCTCGCCTTCTATTATTTTAAGATCTTCAATTCCGCTGTTGATATAGTCTCCTAAAAAAGGTTTTTCTTGACCTATTCTTCTCTCTATACTTAATTGAAATTCAACCAATTTTCCTTTGCTATGTAATTTTAAAGTTTCCTCTAAAGTAGAATCTATTGCTTCTCTGGATATTTTTATCATTTTATCTGTTCAGAATAATTATTTTTAAATGTTTCTAAGCGAGTTTTCAAAAACTAATATTGCAGATAAATTGTGCCGAGTGAAATGCCTGAGCCTCCGCCGACAATCAGAATTCTGTCTCCTCTTTTCACAATTCCGCTTTTGATGCTTTCGTATAATCCTAGCGGAACAGAGACTGAGAGCATGTTGCCATATTCCCTAGTTAAATCTATTAGTTTTTCTGCTGGAATTTTTAGTAAGTCTCTAAGATTTCTAACAAAACTGGGGCTAACTTGATGAGGTATTACTGCCTTAACATCTGCTATTATCTCCTCTAAACTCTTTCCTAATGGCGCAAATGCTGTATTAAAAAAATCCCATATTTTTTCAAAAACAACTCTTGCCATTTTTGTTCCTTGCAAGCTATAAAGAAAACTTTTTCTATTTAATTCTGGATTATATTCGGTTGCAGGCATTTTGTTGCCGCCGCCGATTATTTCGGAGAAATGAGCTCCTTCACAGTATGTTTCACCATGCGAACAGATTATCTTAGATTTTCTTTCGGGATCTCTTGCTATCACAACTGCGGCAGCTCCATCTCCAAACAAAGATGCGCTTTTTAAATCTTCATAGTCAACGCCTCTTGAAGTAATATCTGATGAAACAATTAACACCTTTTCATATTTTCCGATTTCTATCGAGCAGGAAAGCTCATCAAGAGCTGTGACAAAACTCATACATGATGAATTAATATCATAACAAAATGTTTTTTTATCCTGCATTTTAAGTTTCTCTGCAATTAAAGAAGAATTTGGAGGTATCGGCTGTTCACTTACTCCGCTGGCAGATACCATGCAGTCTATTTCTGAAATATCGGTCTGTGCATCTTTCAGAGCTTCTAAAACTGCCATAGAACCCATTTCACTGGCAGTTTCTCCATTTACATAATACCTATTTTTCACGCCGGAAATTTGTTTAACTGTACCAATCGGCAATCTTAGTTTAAAGTCCAATTCTTCTGAACTAACTTTTTTATTAGGTAAATATCTTCCAATACCTGCAATTTTTACGCTCCTTTCTCTAATCATCCTATTAATTTTAAAGGCACAAGAATTAAAAAGCTTTTTGTATAAAAGATAGAATGAAACATTCTTGGAAAATAACTTCACTTTTGCTTGGTATGTTTTTGCTTACTCAGTTAATTGGGCTTTTTGTTATTGAACAATATAAACCTGAGATTAAACAAGTTGTTGATAACGAGGGAAACTCGATAAATATAACTTCTTATAACCTGCCTTATGGAATGGATCCTCCGAAGGATATAAGCCCTGAAGTAAGTGTTATTTCGATAATTTTTGCAGTTGCAATTGCTGTTTTTTTGATGTTGTTCTTGATGAAATATAAAGCTGAATTGTTTTTGAGAATTTGGTTTTTCTCTGTTGTGACTTTGGCTTTGGGAATAACAATAACTGCAGTGCTTATTAAATTTGGATTGTTTTTAAACAGAATTGATTTTCTATTTTGGAATGTTCCATTATCATGGATAATTTCCCTTATAATGGCTTTGCCTCTGGCATTTATGAAAATTTTCAAGAGACACTTAATGGTTCATAATCTGACTGAAATGATAATTTATCCTGGGATTGCGACGATTTTTGTTCCTTTGCTTAGTGTTTGGACTGTTGTGTTTTTATTAATTTTGATTTCGCTTTATGATATGTATGCGGTCTGGCATGCGGGATTTATGCAGAAAATGGCAAAATACCAGATACAAAAACTTAAAGTTTTCACAGGATTTTTTGTGCCATACCTCGGAAAAAAGGAAAGAAAGTTAATTGATAAAATAAAAAATTCTAAATCTAAGAAAGATAAGAATAAAAAAATAAAAGTGAGCATTGCGATTCTTGGCGGGGGAGATGTTGTTTTCCCAATAATTCTTGGGGGAGTTGTTTTAAGGCAACTTGGTATTGTGCAGGGAATAATAATCGCGTTAGGAGCAACTTTGGCTTTGGCAGGATTGTTTTATATTTCTAAAAAAGGAAAGTTTTATCCTGCTATGCCTTTCATCACCGCGGGTTGTTTTTTGGCGTTGGGGATTGCTTATTTGATTTAGCTTTGCTTTTTTCAGTTTGTTTTACAATTCCGTTGAGATAAGATCTGCTTATAGGGCTATAAATGGCTGCTGCTTCAATGAATATCAGTTCGGGTCTTTCTTCCTCCAAATAAAGAATTTTTCTTTGTAAAGTGTTTCGCGTGCTATCGCTTGGAGAAAAATCGTATTGAACAGAAGGCAGTAGAACCAAAAGGCCACTTTCTGTTAATCCCCTATAGATACCCAAGTAATTTGTTCCATCTTTGCTAATTACTTTTAGAGGCCGATTTCTATAAAAAGGATGCGGCTCTCTATCGGAATCAACAAGACCTAATCCTAAACGCTCTATTCTTTCAGGTGTTTGTGGAGCTCTTTCTCTTCTTTTCCTTGACTGGAAACCTATGATTCTTTGCATGATAAAAATATGAAACTTGGACTTTTAAACTTTCCTATTGACATGTCATTTAAAAGTTATAACAACCGAAAGATTTAAATAGGGTAGTATTGTTGCTCCTTTATGATGATAAAGCAAGATTTGGTAAAGAGAATAAAAGAATACTTTGATTTGAATATTTACGAAACCAAGGTTTGGATGGCTTTGCTTTCTAGGGGCATTGCTTCTGCAGGAGAAATTTCTGTGATTTCGGGTGTTCCGAGGTCTAGAACTTATGATGTTTTGGAATCTTTGGAAAAGAGGGGTTTTGCGATTGTTAAAATAGGCAAACCTGTAAAATACATTGCAGTAAAACCGACAGAAGTTATAGAAAAAATGAAGGTTGTTGCAATGCACGATGCAAATGAAAAAGTAAAAAGTCTAGTTAATTTAAAAGATACTACTGAATATGAAGAGCTTGAAAAATTACATAAAACAGGAATATCGCCGATAAGAGTTCATGAAATAACTGGTTCTTTGAAGGGGAGATCGAACATTCTTGCAAAATTGAGAGAGCTTATACACAGCACAAAGAAAGAATTGATAATTTCAACTTCAATAAACGACTTTGAAGACAAGAGCAGAGTTTTGCTCCCGGCAATTGAGCAAGCTGCTAAGAATGGCATTAAACTGAAAATAGCTATTTCAGGACAGCCCGAAAGAATAAAAAGAATAAGTTCTAGATCCCTAATAAAACCGATAACTACAGATTCAAATTCAAGGCTTTACATATCTGACAGAAAAGAAGTTTTCTTCATGATAACACCGGAAAATTCTGACGAGGAAGTTGGAATCTGGCTTAATTCTCCTTTTTTTGCAGAATCTTTGGGATTGATGACTGAGCAAAATTTGAAGAAAGTGATATAAATAAAGAAGGAAAGGGAAGAAGATGACAATATCAAATGTTAATAATAATTGATTAGAAAGTAAAGGGGCAATTATTCTTACTCAAGCAGCGAACGATAACTTGATTATAAGAAAAAACAAAGGTTTTTATATTTAGTCTTTAGAGAATGTAATTATATTATTTCAATATGGGAGATAAATACATCAAAAAGGAAAATGGAAAAGAAATAGTTTATGAGCAGGAGTTTTTGTCAGACAGAAAAATAGGTGAAGTTAGAGAGACTCTTTCTGGAGACAAAAATGTAGTGGATGATTGGGGTAGTACTGTTGGAAAAGTTGAAAGAGAAAATTTTTATGGGGAAAGTAGAGCTGAAATAGAAGGGGAAAGCGGAACAATAAGTACTAATAATCCAACTGAATATTATAAGGGGCTGTCTGGGAAACCAGTTTTTAAAGCTGATAAAAAAAGAGAATGTGAAAGCTCTTATTCTTCTAGTGGTTCTTCTTCTGAAAGTTCTGGTGGATCAGCTGGAGGAGGGTTGGTTGTTCTTCTTCTAGCTTTAGTTGGAATAGGGACATGTATTGAGAATATTTCTAATAAGCCTAAAATTGAGTATGGGAAAGCCCCCATAACTAGACAGATTCAAGAAAATGATTACCAAAGATACATCGGAAACATCTCTTTTAATTCAGATTCTCCAAATATCAGAAAAACGATTATTTCATTTGATAATTATGATATTAATAATACAGGAGGAGGTTGGGTAGGTCATTCAGGATTAGAATTAAATTATAATATCCCAACAATCACTGGAGAATTTGAGTTAGTTATAAAAATACCAGATAATCTTAGAATGGGAACCGAAGAAAGAGAAGAACATGGAAAAATAGAAAAATATTGGGCTGGAAAACCTTTAGAAAAAATTATTAGCAAGGGGGACGATACACTATCGTCTGTGGAATTGGCAAAGTTTTATGATGATATTCAATCTGAATTAAGTTCTTATCTTAATGAGAAAGGATACCTTGATCAGAATAGGGGAATTTTGTTATCACATAAAAAAGAGCTTTTAGTGGAAAATGATCAATTAGGCAGGGAATTAAGTGAGAGATATCTTAGAAAACACTCTCTTAACACAACAGGCAAGGATCATAGCTATATTTCTGTAAGAGAAGAAAGCTCTTCGAGGACAGAGAGAAAGAACATATCTTATGTAAATTTAGATCCAAATAGAAGAGTATTTAGGACAACTCCTTCTATGGATCTATTTGCAAACGGAACTGTTCAAATAGCTAGTGAAAATACACGTAAAGCTTTTTCTAATGCAATGAAAAAAGGATTTGGGGAACATTCGCTTCAATACGAAGGAGGGATTAATACAGATTTATCTTATCAGGCCCGAACCAGAGAAGAAGGACTTTTTGCTATAGTATCTACTATCCCTTATGGTATGGAAAGAGAATTCTTTAAAAAAGCGGATAGCAACCATGATAGAAATATTTCAATATCAGAAAGAGAATCTTTTGAGAAAAAGGTTAAGAGAAATCTTGAGAAGCGGTTAGTTAAAGAAGGATTTTTCGAAGAATCAACAAGTCAAATAGATTTTGATCTGGATAGGGATTTCGTAAAAATAGATTTTTTTATGCAAGATTATAGAAAAATTGAAGAACTAACTAATAAAGCTATTCTCGAATATCTATCAGAATAAAGTATTTTATATATCTTTCGGTACCTAATTAACTACTTTAAAGTTGGTACCTAAAAGTTTAAATATAAGTCAATTCTACTTTAGATTATGAAACTGCAAAAACAACTTTCTAGGAAAGTAGGGGATGTAGAATATGCTAAGTGGGTTTTGGTTGTACCTCCAAATATAGTTAAAGAATTGAAATGGAAAGAGGGGCAAGAATTAGAAGCAGAGATTAAAGAAAATAAACTAATTGTCAAGAAAAGTTAATTTTTTTGTTTAAAATTCCAGACGTTAACTTAACAGCCCATTATTTTTCCAATCAAACAACCTCCAAGCTTGTTATTGACATTTCCTCTAATTTTTTCTTTTGATTTCTGGAAAATTTATTTATGAATTGCTTTGCTGTGAAGTTAATTTTTATTCGAGAGTGCAAAAAGCCGTTTTTTTCAAAAACTTCAGGATTTTTCTCCTTGAAATTTTTTACCGCTAAGGCATTTGTTATTGGGGGACCTATTCTGATTACTTCTTGTTTTGGCTTCAGAACAAAGTAAAAATCAGATTTTTTTCCGAAATTATAAACAAACTCAGATGCAAGAATTTCAAAGTATTTTGAAAGTTCTCTTGCTAAAAAAGAAGAAAATTTTTTCATTTTTGTTCCTGCGATGTCGCCTTCCTGGCGGTTTGTTTTCAATATTAAATGCAAGAATTCAGAGTTATTTTTTATTGCAATGCCTTTGAAAGAATTTTCATCGAATTTTTTTATTTGAAATAATTTTTCAGAGGGGTTTTTTAATAGTGCTCTCGCAGACTCTTGGAATTTTTTAAAGGTTTCAGAGTTTAGCGCGGCAAGAACATTGCGCTCTTTCCAGGTCGGATCAATCAAAATTAACGGACTATGCAGCTTGCTTTCGTTCAATTCAAGAAAGACTTCATTTTTTTTGTAATGTTTTGCAGGATCTATGACTATTTGCTTTTCAATTTTAATAAGTTCTTTCAACATTTTTTCAAAGCTTTTAAAATAAATTATTAGACATTCTAAAGAGTAACCTGAAAAACCGTTTATGTAAGATTCTGCTCCATAAACTCCTGTTGCTTTGCAGAATTGTTTTGCTAAAAGAAATTCTTTTTTAAAATTTCCTTGAAGATGTTTTTTTACATAATTGACGTGAAAATAGCTTAAATCGGTCACATTTCTTGCTTCTCTTGGTTTTTTTATGCGGACAACCGGAATTACCTCAAAAATTGCTTTTTTATTTATGCTAATCCTGAAATAATCCCTGCTTCCGTGAACTTTTTCAATTTTTAATTTATTTTTCTTTGCGAAATTTTGCATTATTTCTGATAGAATGTTTGTTAAATCTACATATTTCCAATCGAATCTTACAAAAAGGTCTATGTCATAGTTATCTGATTTCAACAATGTTCCCTTGGCAAAGCTTCCGCCAATGAAAACATCTGCGTCTATCTTTTTTTTTGATATTTCTTTTTCTAACAGGTAAATAAAATTGTTAGTTTCTTTTTTTAGGTAGTCTGTTTCTCTTTGGTCTGGCGAAAAATCAAGACGCTCTAAAACTTTTTTTAGCTCCATTTATTTTCCAAGGCAAGAAAGCTTTTAAATTGATTGATTTTTATTTTAAAATATTTTAATAATACTGCGTTATACGATCTAATAGAATTAATCTAACACAACTTTTTTATTGTTGACAAATTTATTATTTTAGGATTCCTAATTATTATCTCATCGGTCAATCAGCGCATTCACCAACTCATTAGGGTGCAGTATTTATGAATTTAGTCTAGTTATGGGACTATTAATATCAATCAACAAAAAACCTTAATCCTCTTTTAAAGATGGTTTCATAATAGAGGAAAGGTCAATTATATACTTTCCGTCTTCTAATTTGTAAACTCTTGGCTTATTTGCGGCAAATAAATTTGATAGGTCTACAACATATTTGCCTGGCTTGAGAACTTTTATGCTTTCAAAGTCGAGGAAAACTGGGGCTTCTTCGTCTTCAAAACCAGTTATTTCCCGAACATCACGCTCAATTTGATTCTTTTCAACAGGGCTGAGTTCTATTTCTCCCATGCTTTTTCTCATTTTTTCAAGCTGCTCTTTTTTTATGTAAAAGAAAAATTTTCCCTTGCATTCATCACAACCAGTAAGAACTTGCATAGAGCCATCTTCATATAGTTTAGAACAATGAACACATTTGTAAGGCATTTAACAACAAAGCAGAGAGGATTAATAAAGATTTAGATTTTTATAAATTACAGAGAACCGAATAAAAAATTTCACACAATCAACTCAGTTCTCTGTCTGGATAACCGATAAGAACACATAATCACAGACTTAAATAATTCCTCATTTGTATCTAATTAGATAATACCAACTCTGATTTATTATTATAAAAATATCTAATTTAACGACGATAATTGAATTTATTTTTTGATTATGTTTAACAAACATTTTTAATATTATTGACATTATGGTAAAAAACTAATATCTTACACATAGCATAATCAAGTCATTTACCTATATAAGTAATGTTTGGTAATACTGCTAGTTGATTAGTGGAAATCCGCACCAACTCTTTAACAGATTATTGATAATAACCCTTATAACTTATAATAAACTGGATTTTTAGAATTAATTAATGTTTGGTAATTATATGCAATTAAAATTATCTTTAATGAGTATTATGCATTATTTTTGTTTTAATGGTTTTGATGTTGCGTAAATGCCTCGCTCGCCTACTGTTAATATTATTCATTTGTATGTCCCATAAAATTATCATTAAAAAAATAAGCGATTATCTGGTCAGTGAAATTATGATTGTTTTCTAACTTAGTAACAACTCAATCTTTCTTGGATCTTTTTTTATTTCCTTGACTATTGTTGCCGGGCCAATTACTGTAAGGCTTGAGCTATCGCCGACAAGGCGTCTTGCAAGCCCATATTTCATTTTTGTGATAATTCCTCTTTCTTTTAAGTTTGGCTCGACAACTGCAAGCTCAATTCCTTTAAAGCCCTTTATATGATCGACAAGCGCCATTGTGTCCTCAATCAACCGGGCTTCTTCTTCTGCACGAAGGCGGCCATGCAAGATAACAATTTTATTTTCAAGAATTAATTTAAGAATTTTTTTCACTCTTTCGGCTATTGTTAACTTTTCAACTTCTGAAAAAGGCAAAACCTGTATGCCTAAGCCGCGTATTTTCTTCCCTCTTTTTTGAAATGTTCTTCTCATCTTAAATTTTTTTTGATAGTTTGAATAGAGATTCATAAAATTCTTCCATGTTTATTCCTTCTTTTGCCGAAATGCCAACTACCTCATATTCTGGAAATGCGGATTCTATTTTTTTTATTTCTGCTTTTCGTAAATCAATCTTGTTGGCTGCTATTAAAACTGGTTTTTTTCTTGCTACTAAGTTTCCTATGATTGTGATATTGACTTGAGAATAGGGGTTTTGTGTGGCGTCCAGAACAATAATTACTGCATCAACGTCGTCAAGCCATTGGATTGCTTCAATAATTCCTTGGGTGGCTTCCTTTGCTCTTTTTTTTGCAACACTTTTTTTCAGCCCAAATTTCAAGAACTCCTCGTAGTCAATTTTTGTGGCAATGCCTGGAGTGTCAATAATTTTAAACATTAATTCTTTGCCTTTATATTCTATGTTTACTTTTTCTTTTACTTGCACATTTCTTGTTTCATGGGGAACATTGCTTACTGAGCCAATTTCTTCGCCTGTCCAGTCTTTGCATATTCTATTAGCCAGGCTGGTTTTTCCTGAATTCGGCGGACCATAAAATCCTATTTTTAAACTTTCTCTTCTCTTGAAAAGAGCTCGAAAAATTCTCAACGAGAAATTTTTTAGTATTTTCAGCATTTTATTTAGTATATCCCTTGTCTTTTAATAAATCTTGTGTCTACCGGCGCTCCCTGTCTTAATTTTATTTCTTTTTTAACTTTTCTGTTTTCCGCGAATTTGAATATTGGAATTTCCCACATGCCGGTTCTCTTGCCATCTATTTTTTTGAACGCATAAGTTAATTGCTCTCTTTTCCAGCCCTTGTTAAGAAGCTTTTCTCTTGCTTCCTTATCATCTAAATCTGATTTTCTTGCATTATAAATAAAGTTAACCAGATTATAAAGATCGTTTGAATTTTTGAACAGACTTTTTTCATAATGGTTTTTATACCAAGTTTGAAGAATTAAATAAACAACTAAAATTCCTAGAAAGATAAAACCAAGACTCCATGAAAACCTCTTCCAATTAAATACTCTTCTTAGAATTTCATCTGAAAAAGGCTTGCCTGCTTTAAGCTCTGAAATTACCGGAGAAATGTAAACGGCTAGTTCTTCGACACTCGGTAAGGTTTCACCCGAGATTAAAAATTCTATGACTTTTGGTTCGCCTTCAGTTATTTTTATGTATGTTGCACTTGTGTCAGTTATCGAATTTTCATCATATTGAGATTTGAAATCAAGGTTTTCTAAAGGATGGTCTATGATTAAATAAGCTTCTTCGACATCGTTTTTTTCTGTAAGCTCTATTTTATATTTTCTTGCAAGGTTTCGTTTTTCAGAAAAGGTTAGGGAAAAAATTGTTTCAAAAGATATTTTCATGTTGTAATTTTCAGCAATCCAAGAAAGCAAAACTGAATTTAAATTGTCTGAGTCATATTTTGATAAATCTGCGTCTGAAACTTTTGCTAAATATTCAAGATTTATATTTGAAAACCCTATTTCTGCAGGCAAAGAACCTGTTTCAGTAATGGAAACCGAGTTAGGAACATTTAAGTCGGCAAGTTGGTTAACAATCTCGGTATAGTCTTGAGTTCTGTCTCCGCGGATTGATTCATAATTATCACTTATTTGATTTATTTCTCTTTCAATGTCTTCTACTGCTATTTGCTCTGTAATTTTTTTCCTTGTCCATTCTGGAAGCTTGTTTATATCTGATTTTATTGTGATGATTCTCGATTTGTAGTCTTGTAAAGTCAGATTTGCTGATGTTTTTGGATTGCCTATAATAACTTTGAATTTTTTAGTTGAGACTTCGCCTCTTACATTTCTTAGAGTAACTTCTATTTGATATTCTCCTGCACTTGAATAAACATGCACTGCTTTATTATCGCTCGATGCTACTGGAAGACTTCTGTCTCCGAAATTCCATGTTGAAGAAACAATAGTTTGTGATGTTGAGGCAATAAATGTTGTCGGCCTGCCAATTAAAACAGACCTTGGGCCGATTACAAAATCAAAGCCGATTTCTACTTCTATTTCATCTTCGAAAAGCTCTTCATCATTGAAAAATAATTTAAAATCATGAATGCCGTCTTGGTCTGGAACAAGAAATTTCATTTTTTCGATGCCAAGAGACAGAAAATCTGAAGAAGAAATTGTAAATGGCTTTTGTGATAGTTTGAAAAGTTTTGAGGTTGAGCGTGATCCGGCAGGATCTTCATATTGCAAGTTAGCAGAATCTAGGGTAATTTGTTGTGAAATTCCGGAAAATGCAAAAGGTATTACACAGCCCTTAGAGCAGTTATTAGAATAAACTTCTGAAAGATAATTTTTAACAGAGTTTGTTAATGATGTTCCGGAAAATCCTGTTGTGCCTATTGGAGCGTATTTTAATGGCTGAGCATAAATCTCGTAGTCTGAGTTGACAAATGACCTATTTTTTATGCTTCCTGTGAATACACCTCGCGCACCGCAGGAGTCAAAAGCTTGCCTGACTCTAATTTTGTAATCTGTGTCCGAGGCTGACCATAAACATACATAGCCATCAAAAATTTCTTTTGAATAATTTGCAACTATGCAATCAACATCTCCTGAAGAAGGAGAAGTTATTTTGCAACCGCCCAATGCACTTATTAAAGATACCCCGTCTGAAGTTTCATTTACTTTATAAAAAAACATTTCCAAATCAGATTGAGAAGAAACTTTTTCTATTCGCGCTCCGACACGATATGCTGGCGCCGATGGAATGTTATCAATTTTTTCACAATAGGGATCAGAGTCGTCATCTCTTTTGCCGATTATTACGGGATCTATTAAAAATTCGTCATCCTTAAAACAGCCGTAATTTTTTTCACCGCATGTTTGGTCAACGTATTTATTGTTTTGAAAATCTATTTTTCCGTCGTTTAAAAGGTCAACAGAAAGCTGGTTTTGACAGCTTTCTCCAACGTCTGAAGTGACATTAAATTTAATGTTGTTTATATCATTTAATTTGTTCACGCTTAATCTAAAACCATATAGTTTTTTGTTCTCTAATGAAAATGTTTGTGTTTCTAAGCCGTCGGAATCTGTTTCGTAGTCGTCCTTGCAACCAACAGGAGCGCATGTAAAATCAGAGTTTTTTTGGTAACTCGTGTTTAACAATAAATCATAAAGATTTGTTCCTCCTTTGAAATTGCTTGTGAATTCTGAATTTTCCTGATTAGTAAAATTCATGATTATCTCGCCTCTGACATAATCTCCTTCTGCATAAGTTGATTCAAGAGTGTAATCTTCATCGAAATTAAATTCTGCTGTTGAAAAACTAATTAGAAAAATAACTGCGATAAAAAAGACCAAAACCCCTTTTTTTCTTTCCATTTTTTTATACTAAAAAATATAGGTTTCTGGGTTATTAAAATCTTGTTGTTTTTTGGAATTGCAAGGATAAAATTTACATAATAGTATTTTGTAAAGCGGTTAAAGGAAAGACGTTTTTCTAGAACGCTTTTTCTTTTCCTTATGGCTTTCTCTTAGGTTATTCTTATTATGATATATATGATGTAAATAATAAATTGCAAATATAACAATTAATGCAATTATGAAGTTTGCAAAGTTGAAAAAAGGCAGTTGGATGACTTTCGGGCAGGGGATTTGTTTTGTAGTTTCTCCTTCACATTCTTCTCCTGGCGGCCCAGATATTTTTGTTGATCTTATTGTTACTTGTCTTGTTGTTTGTCCTTCCGCGCATATTGGATTAGATAAATATTCAATACGACATTGTAGGCCGGAGGACGTTGTTGTTAGCCCTTTACACTGCCCATTTTCCCAATAACATGTTTCTCCCCCTGAACCGGCTCCTGAGCAGTCATTCTCACAAGCTTGTTGTTTAAAATTATTATTTCCAACACTATTATAATCTCCGCAATTTGTTGCTGTAAATGCGTCTGGATTTTCAATAGGATCGCAAAATTCCGTCGGGCCCCCCCCGCAATCTATATTTTTTGTAGGATCGGTATCATCACAATCATCTCCAGCAGGGCAGTTTGTTCCATAACTATCTCCATCATTGTCTGTACAACCAGGAGCGGGCGCACAAGTTCCTCCTGGTGTTATAGCATAGCCTAAACAACCACCTGCAGGATCAAGGTTTCCATCTCCATCCATGTCCCACAGAGCATTATTTCCACATGTACGATTAATATTATTGCTATCACAATAGGAAGTACCAAATTGACTTGCTGTGCAACCAAATTCACCAGGACAACTTGTAGATCCAGGAGCTACACACGTCCATCTACCATTGTTTGGTTTATCACAAATTTTGCCTCCGGTGCAATCACTATTATCAACACATTCGCTACACCATTCATTAACTTCGTTACACATTCCGAAAGGTTGTTCTGTGCAAGATGTGCGCGCCGGCTGAAAAGGATGACTGCAAGTTCCATCACTAGTCCTGCATCTATCTTGTGTGCATTCTATGTTATCATTACAATCAGCATCAGAAGTGCAAGCAGATATTACCTGACACCCATAAGTTGAACTGCAGATGTTACCTGGATTACATCCGGTTGTCTGTCCAGGAGTTGGACACTGCACGCAAGCTGCTACGGGTATGCTTCCCCAATTTCCTACAGTACTGGTAAAACCTATGCTTCTCCAAAATGTGGCTGTATTTTCAATACAATAAGGATGGCTACTTGGACAATCTCCCGGTCCTATTGTGGCTTCGTTGTTTAAAGTGCAGTAAGCCTCGTTAACAGTATTACTACCAAAACATCTATCTTCTGGGCTTCTAACAAGAACGCCATCTTGTCTTTGTTCTGCTCTTCCTGGTATTTTTAATGAGTCTTCGCCGTTTGTTATAGTTGAACCACTATCATCCGGATCAGTACAGGTTGGAGTTGCTGTAACACATCTTCCATTGTCACATCTTTGATCAGTGCTACATGTAGTGACTGTTGTAGCAACATCAAATGTATTTAAACACGAATAAACTGTGATATCCCGTATACCTGTTCCGCATGCATCTGTTAGGGTTTGGATTGGCCCCCCAAACCATGGCTGCCATGTAACAGTGCCTCCAGTAGTGTATGACCCGCCATTAGTATCAGTGCAGCGTTGTCTGCAAAAGGCAGGAGTACTGCTATCTGACCAACAACTAGTGTTTCCAAGGCATGCTGCAGAAATAATTTCTCTCGTAGCCAAGTTTATACTACAATAATACTCCACTATTTGCGTGCCTCCAACAACTGGACAAGAATCTGGTTGTACATCCCGCCCATAAACTCCCCATCCTGAAATATTAACTTCATTATTTTGAAACCCTGGGGCGTCGTTGTCAGTATCAAAACAACCAGCTGATAGAGTATAAGAATAAGTTAACGAGGTTGTACCAACAGTAGGAATTGTGATACCAGAAATAGTGCGTGTTTGATAAGCGCCATCAAATGCTCTTTTTCTTATAATAAATGTATAACTCTGACCTGCAATTAAATTAACATAATTAGTCAACCCATTAGCATCTGTATTTTGGATATTGACGTTATTATCATTATTCCAGAATTCTACTGTGGCGCCTCCGACAGGTTGTATTCTGCCAGAAACTACGTCTGTGACATTGACGCGCACATTACGGGCGCTCGCGCCTTCAATTAACAGGATAAAAAAAGCAAATAAAAATATTATAAAAAACATCCTCTTTTTAATCATCATGGAAAATAAAGGAGAGGAGAGTTTATAAATATTATAGGCGAGCAAATAAAATATGGGAAAGAGTACTTAAATATGCTATCTAAACAATGTCTTTATCATAGAAATAAATTTTCTTGCGTTTTCTATTGATTCTTTTGTATAAGGAAAATTTGCTGCTTCATTCGGCTTCATCCAAGTTAAAGTTGCGAACAAGTATGTAAGAAATCAGGACAGACATCACGGAACTGTTTGGATAATAAAATAGACGCCGGAAGCCGTACTCCGCCGAAGGCGGATTTGCCCGAAGGACAAACCTTTAAAGTGTGGAGGACACCACATTATTTTTAAGACTAAATATATGAATTGGCAGGTTATGATGTTGTTTGATAGAGACTTAACCAGGATATCAGTTAATCACCAAGGTTTTAAATCAGGATTTCCTCCAGATAAATAATTTTATTCTTTTGGGATCGAATTTTCTTTCTGTTACTGAAGCGCTGATGACTCTTTCGCCTGCGAAAATTTCTTCCGCTTCTCTTGGATAGGGAATGCGCAATGGGCAAACTGAATCGTTAAGGGGACAGATGCTAATGCTAAAATTTAATGCTTGATTTGGTATTCTTTCTTTGATAAATAATTCTGTATTGTTTAATATTGGCGCATTTGACTGGTCTTCTTGGGGTTTTGATGTGTTATAGTTTATTATCTGGGTTCTTAAATCTGGATTTTCAGCTACTTCTCTCAATAAAGGAGGAATCATTTTTCCTAAATCCGTTGTTTTTTGAGGAGTTCTGTTGTAGGAAAGAAGCAATAAGGCCGAAAAAATAATTAAGACTGCGAGAGTTGCCTCGACTATGCGCATGAATGCTTTTTTATCGTGAATTCTGTTACAGAGAATTTGGTTAATTGAGCTACCTTTAGTTTCAAATTCTCTGTCTGGAGAATTCGAATGAGCGGTAACATAATCAACCGAATTCTCCATAATTGGGATAAATTTTTGTCCAGAATTCCCGTGATGGATAATTCTCCAAAAACTACTCCAATCAAAAGAATTATCCATATTTTTGTTTACCATACTGCTATTGTAAGATCTGCGTATTCGATATTTCCAGTTGAGTTTCTTAGGACTTGAAGTCTTTTTATTTCTGAAAAAACTTCTAAGCCTGAAGGGATCTGACGCTTTGCAATTATTGCATTGCTGTCTTGGAATATTAGAGAAAAACCAAAATTAATTCTGCCTGGAAGATTAAAGTATTCTTTCAAGGCAAAATAATCTTTATAGTAAGAGTTATTTAGGGCCAAGACTCTTTTTTCTGAAATCACAAATTCTGAAGTTGATGAGGAGATTTTGTATTCTTCGTTGTTTGGATTTGCTCCTTCTTGATTTATTGATTCTCTGGGAGATGGGTTAAAATCCTCGCTGAGTTTTATGATTATAAAATCTTCATCTTTCCATCCAGCTTCGTTTTTTATATATAATCTGTCTTTATTCTCGGCTTGCCCCTGCCCAGAGTTATCGCATGTTTCTCCGCTGCCTCCTGGACCTACTTTTGATGGCAGAACAAAACCTGAAAGGTTTTCTATTCTGGAATTGTAATTATTATCACAGGTTCCGTTGATTGAGATTACTATTACTTTTGTGCTGTCTTCTATAGTTGTGCCATCAATTTTTATAGAATAAGTTTCCATTTTTACAGTTGTGTTTTTAGTTATTTCGCGGGATGCATAGTCTAAAGCTGTATCGACAAGGCGGTCTGTATTTGTTGGGCTGAAGAAGTATAGAGCAAAACCAACAGCAGTAATAAATAATAGAAAAGACAGAATAACTTCTACATGACTCATTCCTCTTTTTTCGAGCATTAGTAAAAATGTATAATAGCATTTATATAAATTGCCTTTTAGATAGATTAATGAATGAAAAAGATTTGATAAAAAAAATTAAGGAAAAGCGGGAGTTGAAAGGTATTTCTGACGGGGTTGTTGAAGAACTGATTGACAATTATGTTTTTAAATATAAAATAGACTTTGAAAAGATTAGAGAAAAGGAGATGAAAATTATTGTTAAAGATATAAGAGCTGAATTGAGGAATTATGTGGGAAGATTTCAGAAAAGTTTGAAAGACAGAATAAAGATGCTTGAAAATGGAAATATCTGGGGGATGCTAAAAACACACTCTTCAACTGCTGAAAGACTTGATTTTTATCCCAAATTAAGACGGAAAATACGGGAAATGAAAGTTAAATCTATTTTAGATATGGGCTGTGGTTTAAACCCTGTTGCTTTGGCTGAAAAAGGGATAAAATATTATGCATGCGACATTAATTTGGATGACTTGGAAATTGTTGAGAGATTTTTTGAAAAAGAAAAAATTAATGGGAGAGTTTTTATTTGCGATGTCAGGGATATAAAAGATAACTTGCCAGTGGGGGATTTGTGTTTTTTATTGAAAGTTCTGGATATTATTGAAAAAAATAAAAAAAAGAAAATTGAAATAACAAAAAAAATATTTGAAAAGGTCAAATGCAAGAAATTTTTAATAAGTTTTTCCACGAAAAAACTATCTGGAAAGATGATGAACAGGCCAGACAGGATTTGGTTTGAAAAATTGCTCATGGATTTAGGATTGAAATTTGAGAAATTTGAAAGCGAGAATGAGGTTTTTTATTTGGTGGAAAAGAGTTAAAATTAATTGAGGTTATGAGATAATTTATATAGCGGATTAAAGTAAATAAATTATGAAATTTTTTAATAAAAAAATAGTAATTGTTACGATAATTATAATCTCCCTAACAATTATTGATTTTTTAACATTCGCTTTATTTATTGGAGGAGTCTGTCCCGAGATTAGGTGTTTTCCAACAGGAAAATTCTCTGGATGTTGTGGAGCATATAGTATGTGACGTGATTCGTTCGAACCGTTGAGAATTATAGAATTTTTACTGATTATTCTTTCTTCGTTATCTTTTATTTATTTAATTATTGGAATAACATTTTATTTTCCGAAAAGAGGGAGTTAAAAAATTAAACGGCCGCGGGCGTGATAAACAATCTTGCACCGGTAGAAATTAAAAATGCAGTTATCATCAGAATAAATGAGTGTTTAAGGCCTTTTACTAGAGAGCCTTCTGTGAGTTTTCCTATTACTAAGCCGACGAAAAGGCCTTGTGTCAGAAGAAGGAACAAAAATGGCCGTGTAAAATCTTCTGATGACAAAGTTCCAGATGCACTGCTTGCTCCTCTATTAAAATCTTCTATGTTCCCTGTAAAGCCGCCAAAGCCAGAAATGCCTGTTGTCAACGGAAGGATTTTAAATTCCATGATTAAAACTATTCCTATAAAAATGAAAAAGATTATGTAGCCCTGAACAACAAGACTGTAAATTGCAGATTTTCTTTCTTTTTTTAGCTTTTCAACTTCTGAAATTGACTTTGCTGTTGAATCAAGAATGTAGTCAATTTCGCCACCGGCGCGCTCTGCTTCTCTTATCAATGTTACTGCTCTTTTTATTAACGGATTGTCGACATCTTCTGCAAATGTTTCCAGGGCTGTTTCTATTGGGATTCCAAGTTCTATTTGATTCGAGAGTTTTGTTATGTAGGGGCTTAGAACTCCGTAATTCTTTTTTTTCATGTTAATGATACCTTTGCTTACAGGGGTTCCTGTTGCAACGCTTTCTGCAAGATTTCTGGCAAATTCAAGAAACATTTCATTAATTTTTTGTTCTTTTGAGCTTTCTAAAGTCAAGTTTATAACAAAAGGCAGAGCGATAATGCTAAAAGCAATTCCAAGAAAGAAATATAACATTCTTTCCTGGCTGTAGAAAAATATTATATCCAGCAGGGCTATCACTAGTCCTGCAGCGATTCCAAACCAATGCATTTTTTTTAACTCCATCTTAATAAGCCGGCTGTTTAAATTGTAGGAATAGGATGAACACAAAGTTTAAAATTGCTATTGTAAAAACTGACAAAATGGTTAATTGTGCGGATGTAAAGCCGACTGCAATTCCGGAAATTGCCATCATGATAAACAAGAGCAAGAAAATCATTGGGGCTGCTATTACCAGGCTTATGTAAATGTCTAAAAAAGTTTCTACAAGTTTTGTGTATTTTTCTCTTTCAAGACGATAATTAAGAAGCAATGTCTCTGCGCGTTTTTCTAAGAAATCTGAAAGGCTTGCGCCAGAAGTTATAGCCGTTGAAAGGCCAGAAAATAATTCTGCTAATTTTTCACTCGGAGCTGTTTTGGCCGCGTTGTTTAATGAAGTAACTAAATCATATCCATAGAGGTTTATTTGGTTTAAAACCTTGCGGATTTCTTTTCTTAAATATGGGTACTCTCTGTTTAAACCAATTATTTTAAAAATTTCAGTTGGAGCTATTCCAGAGCCAGAGATTGAGCTCATGTGAATTACCGCAAAGGGCAACTCTTGCTCGATTCTTTTTCCTATTGATTTTTTTTCAGTAGACGGATAAATATATATTGCAGAGAAAACTATTATCGGCATTGCTATGGGAATCCAGAATATTTTTGCAATCCTGAGCAGATAACTGCCTGCGTAAATTGATAAGAACGGGGGGCTAAAACTTAAGTCTATGAAAATTAATAGTACCGTGATAGGAATGAAAATTATAAAAGAAGCCAACGCAGAGAAAAACATCATTGCAATATATGACTCAAATAAAATATCCATGTTTGCTTTCTTTAACCCGACTGAGAAGGTTTTGAAATATCCTTTTTTAACAAGTTTGTCTGCAGTTGCAAGAAAAATTTTATTTGCCAATTTTAAATAGCCGCGCGAAACTTTGAATTCCTCATATTTTTCTTCCTTGGCAGATTTTCGCTTTCTTAATTTTCTTACAAATTGCTCGCTTATGCTAAGCTCTTTTAAAAAGTTATCACGGTCTCTTCTGTTTAGAACAACAGTTACTTGAGAGTCAAGTTTCTTATAGTGAATTTTCTCAAATTTTCCTTCTTTTTGTGCTGTTTTTGAAGAAGGCAAAGAAGGCAATTTCTGTCCTAAGGAAACTTCTTTAAGCAGTTCTGGAATTGAGTTATTCAAAATTTTTAGGCTTGCTTTGAGTGATTGAATTGCGCCGAGAAGAAGTTTTCTTTCATTTTCAGAAGCGTAATCATATCTTTTTACATAAATGGAAATTTCTCTTAGCATGCCTATTTCTGTATTAACATTTCTTTTCAATTCTTCTATCATAGTAACTCTGAAATTTTTTTCTGAAAAAGAAGGATTTCTTGTTTTGCTGTTGCTAGTAATTCTGCGTCTTTATTTTTCTGTGCTTCCTCGATTTTTTCCAATCCATCTTTTATTGCTGTCAGAAGTTGCGCGAGCAAAGTTATTGTCTCTTTTTTCATTACACTAAAGAAATAAAAGATGTTTAAATATCTTTCAATGGGGAAAGATTAAATGAGTTTGGTTTTTAAAGAAAAAATTCAATGCGGTGTTTTTGACAGGAGACAAGCAATTCAAAAATTTTGAGAATGTGGAGTTTGTAAAATAGCACTTTTTTCTTATCGAGATTTATTCTTAAATGGATTAAAAATATTCAGCAGAGGAATTTTTTTAAAGTCTTTCTCATTTTCCGTTATTATTTCCCTAATATTGTTCTCTTCCATGACTGCCACGATAAGAGAATCCCAAAAAGAGAGTTTAAATTTTATTGAGACATCAATCGCATTAATAATCGTTGATTCTATTATTTTAAAAATTTTTATATTTGTTAATGAAATTAATTCTTTTACTATTTCTCTTGCTATTTCAACATCTATTGGCTTTTCTATTTTTTTAGTTATTCCATAATAAAATTCTGAGATATTTTGTGTAGACAGGCAAATTTGAAGTTCATTATTTATTACTTTGTCTAATAATCTCTTTGCTATCGTGTTTTTTTCTTTTTCATTTATAGCGAAGGCATATATCAGAATATTTGAGTCAAATAAACTAATCTCATTAAACTCTGTCATATAATTCTTCCCTCTTTTTAATTTTCCATTTCCCCATGTAATAGCCCTGTTCTAATTTTCTTAATAAACTTTTTCTAATTTTTTCTTGTTCTTTTTCTTTAATATAATCTCTTGTGGCCTCTGTTATGGTTTTACCAAGAAAACCTTTTTTCTGCTTGCTTGCTTGTGCAAGCCTTCTTAGTTTTTTTAAAACTTCTGCTTCGATATTTATAGTTATTGTCCTAGTTTCCATACTTATATTTACATTATTATAATATTTAAATATATCATTTTTGTAAATATACTGCTCTTTATTCCAAGATATTATACCTGTTTAAAACTTCTGTTGGATTTTTGTAGAATTCATTAATGATTCTGCCAACTTCGTCAAATCCAAAGATTTTTCTTTTGTATAATTCGAAAAGCAATTTTGCTCTGGTAAACATTTCTCTCTGGAGTTTTTCAACGGGAATTCCTGTTTTTGCAGATATTTTTTCAAAAACTTTGCTCTGCCTTTTAAAATAAAAAACATCTTTTGAAGGGTCCCATTTAAATGGTGTGTTGACTACTGCTGTTCCATCTTTGGTGATATTTACGATTTCAACAACCTCCCTGACTTTTCTTGTTTCTTGACGCTTAACAACAGCGTGGGTTGCTATTGCTACGCAATCTAAAGAATTAACTAATGTCGGGGAAAGGTTAATTGGTGGTGTTTGAAGTCTTCTTATTAATGTGTCAACTGAATCTGCGTGGATTGTGCTTAATGAAGAGTGTCCAGATGCCATTCCCTGAAACAGAACAAAAGCTTCTTTGCCTCTGACTTCTCCGACAATCAAGTAATCTGGAGCCTGCCTGAATGAGCTTTTTAGAATTTCAAATAAATCAACTTCCCCTATCTTTCCTATTCCTATTGAAGTTCGCGCTACTGATGGCAGCCAGTTTTCCCTAGGGAGATTAATTTCTCGAGTGTCTTCGATTGAAACGACTCTTGCCTCTGGTGGAATGAAAAATGCTAAAGCATTAAGCAAAGTTGTTTTTCCCGACGCTGTGCTTCCAGTAATCAAAATGTTTGATTTGTATTGCAGAAGAATCCAAAAATAAGCGAGCATTTCCGGGCTTAAAGTATTCATTGAAACTAATTGCGTCGGAGTCCATGGAACTTTTGTAAACTTTCTCGCTGTGAACGTTGGCCCGCGTGAAGTAACATCTTTTGTGTAGCTGGCATTAATACGCGTGCCATCGGGCAAACTCCCATCGAGCAAGGGCTGGGCATAAGAGACATAACGGCCGCATCTT
The DNA here is from genome assembly GCA_016188825.1 of Candidatus Pacearchaeota archaeon. GTDB lineage: Archaea > Nanobdellota > Nanobdellia > Pacearchaeales > GW2011-AR1 > UBA73. The sequence continues at coordinate 72,179 of JACPHA010000019.1, forward strand.
TGTGCAAGTTTTTCTACAAAACTGGCTAGCTTGTCCATGTCTCGGTATGTGACATTTGTTCTTAAATTTCTGTAAATCCTGTGAATTATGAAAACCGGTGTATCAACGCCATTACATTCTATATCTTCAATGAAGTAATCCCTCATTAATGGTTCAACTTCATTTAAACCTATAAAATCCCTGAAAAGGTAATAAAAAATTTTGTCATAGCTTTGTGCCGAAATTTGAATGTTTAATTCGTCTATTAAAAGTCGCGCAGTTTTGTCAATGTATTCCGAAGCTGCTTCATTGGTCTTTTCTATGGCCACATTTATATTAATTAATTCAAGCATGGCATTCTCTATTTTTTCAAGCGCTTGCTTTTCGTAATCATTTAAGACCGGCTCTTCTATTTCATAGACCAGCTCACTCAGTTTAGGATTCCAATAAATGTGGGCTGCCGTATAGGGGGCGATTAACATATATCTTATATCAACTCTCTTTTTATCCTGCGCCCTCGGCAATGCTGGTATTGCTGGATTTAAATTTATTTTAACAGGCATCTTTCACCTCTTTTTAAAAGCAAGTTAAAACGTTTATTTAAACCTTTTTGGTTTTTTGAAAAGGACGGGAAATAAATTATTAAAGACTTTATTTAACAGAGCAAAAAAATAACTTATTTTAGCAGATGAATTAATTGTTACAAAATATTATTATTGGAAAAATGAATTTATATTGTAATTCTTTGAGAAACATATTTCTTAAATCATCTTCTTTTAAACAATAGTCCTTTTATTTAAGTATTATACATCCTTTATGTACTATTTATTATTGATTGTAGACCCAAAATTTATGCGTGACGAAAAAACTATTATTTGGTGGCATGTGGAATTAACAACTTGAAGTATGGCAAAAAATCATCTGCCGGATGTTTCAGAAATACTTACTTCTACATTCCCTTGACCTGCACTGCCTAAGTTTTCCATAGACAAGGAATAGGGAGTTGTTGCAGGATTGAATTTTTTTAATATGTCTTTCCTTTCAAAAGTTATATTTGCGGTTCCTGAGTAATCGAGCATTAATATAACCGAATATTTTCTTTTTTCTTCTTTTGTTACCAATGTTACGGCTCCTGATTTTATCTGTGCTCCTGGCTCTGAATATTTTGTTATGTCAGATAAGACAAAAATTATATTGTCGCCTGATGAATTTACGTACATCTCGCCTCGGCGCATTGTAAATTCTGGAATTCTTCTTACGTTTCCAGGACCGCGATCAAGAACCTCATTTATTTTTCCATCTAAAGAATTTAATGATGTAATTGTCTGCTCAACAAGAATTCTGTCTCTTGATTGTGTTATTTTGGGTGTTGCAACTGCCAAGACAATTCCTATTAAAGCCAAACCAATCAATGTGTATAAAACAGTTTCTATCCAGATTTGAGCAATTTTATTTTTTTTAATCATTTTAACCAAGATATTTAGCTGGATCGCAATTGTCTAATCTTACTGAATCTGTTTCTTCGCAAAGCTTTCCTGAATTTAATAATGGAAATATTTCTACTGAAGTGAATGATTGCGCGTTTTGTGCGTTATAGACATAGGTTCTGACTTCTCCGTTTTTTGGTATTTCTAATGAATCCAAAGAAGAGTCGAGCATTCTTATACTTCCTTGTGATGACAAGGCAGGAAAACCTTGCTCAACACTCGCTGTGATTGATTCTCCAGTTGAAAGAAAAGCGAGCTTGAATCCTTTAACTTTTGCTTCTTCTTCATCGGTAATTGGGCCTGCGCGGACAGAAATTGCATATAATCTGTTTGATGATGAAGCATTATAGCAGTTATAACCAAACTCTTCTTCAAATGAGAAATAATCGCGATAAGGAAAACATTCTGTTCCTTCTTCGAGGCCTTTTCTTACTAGAGGAATTATGAAACTTGCTACAATAGTCACAGCTACAATGGTAAGAAGGACGAGCATGATTGTTGCAACAACTGCTGATAGGGCTATTTTATTTAACATCTTAAATAACTGTTGTTTCTTTTGCATAATTGTCTTCACAAACATAGGCTTTCTTGTATGTTTCGGTTTCTCCGAGTAAAATTGGAACTACAGAAATTTCATCTCCTGTTCGCAAATCTAGCGAGCTGAGGGAAATTGTTGCCGTCTCGCCCGGCGAGATTGAATTTTGGTTTTCAATATCCGTAATTGTTTTTTCTTCTCCTAAACCTTTTTTCTTGATTTCTACATTATATATTGGGACATCTCCTTTATTAACAATTGTAATTGTTAATTCTCTTAAAGATGAATCGGCTTCAACTTCAAAATCAACGGAGGAGCAGGATTGATCAATGTCGACGCCTTCTTTTGTGATTGTTTCTGCAAGAAAGCTTCTTGCCCAGAAAAATACTATTACTGCGAGGACAACTGCAAGGGAAACTAAAAGCATTGTTGCTATTACTGGAGACAAACCTCTTTTTTGTTTTGAAATCATACAAGAAAGTAAGCTTAGATATTTAAAAACTTATTGAGAGAGTTGTTTAGAAATTTTGAAATTTTCTCTATATTCTCAAAATTTCTAATAAGAACTTTGAAAAAAACAAAAAAACTTAATTATTCAAAGTTCTCTTTAAAATTATCACCTACTTGACAAATTCAACACTTTCGAAATTTTTGAAGGCATCATCGCCTGTTAAAAATAATAAATCATTTGACAAAGCAAGCATATACCCTACACAGTCTATGTAAGAAAGTTTTAGCTTTTTGTTATTGAAACGAAAAATTGCTGATTTTCTTGCAATTTTTGGATTTATTTTTAGGAATTGAAAGTTGAAACTTTTTAATATTTTATCCAGAGATAATTTGTCGTGAACAAGAAGAAGAGAGTAATATACTTCGGCGAAGTTCATTGGACTAGTGATTATAGTTGAGTCTAAGACAAAATTATAACTGTTATTACCTTTTATTATTTCTATAATTGCATAAGAATCAAAAAAGTATTTTTCTTCATTCATTTTTTCCAAAATCTTCATCAACCTCTTTTAATAGTTCTGCTGTGCCTCTTCTAATTTTTCCTTTTAATATCCCAAAAATATCTTTTACTTTTGTTTTATTTTTTGGGCTTATTGTTATAGTAATCTCAATGCCTTCCTTTATTCTTTCTTTTTCAACTAATTTTTTCGGCAGGACTATTCCAAACGAATTTCCCCATTTCTTTACAATAGCATTCAGCTTTTCCATAAGTTATACATGTATAACTATTATTTAAAGATTTCGTTTTTGTTCAAGCGTTTCCTGTAAGTATTCTGGCTCGAATTTATTCAACTCTTTTATTTCTCCATGCAATTATTCTGTTTAAAATAGAACATCTTAATTCAAAGGTGTTCGCCCATTTTGCATATGCCTGCCAACCTTATAAAGGAAAACTACCAGTGTTTTAATTTTTCAAGAAATTCCTCTATTTTTTCTAATTTTGAGGCCGGTAAATTTCCTGCTCTAACTCCTGTAATTATTTTTGTATATTTTTCTAATTGCCTTGGAGTGTAAAATGAAACCTGTGCTTTTCTTTCAGATGCAAAATTTTTTTCGCTGGCTTCCTCGCTTCTCACGAAGCTTCGGACTTCGGCGCACTCCGGGGGAAGCACCCACTGTAGTCGAGGACGCCACCCAACCCACCGACGCCGACGCCGACGAAAAGCGCCCTAGCAAGAGGCTCTTCTGCTAAATCATCAGTATGCCAAATACCTATATTTTCTCCGTAAACTTCTTTGTGTCTTTCAAAATATTTTGCCGCGCGCTCTTCTCCGCCTAAAAATGGAATTGTTTGCGGATGTTTAAGAGCTTTTTTTAATGAAATGACTCCGCCTTCAGAATTTTTCAAATCACTATGGGGAATAACAAAAACTCTTTTTTTATCTTCTAAATCCAGAAGTCTTTGAAATTCATTTTGCGGTATTCTCCCTGCATAATTTACCAAACCTTGATTTATCGCTTTTGTTATATTCTCTGATTTCGAAAAGTAGTTCGGAATGTGCGCGTAAACAACAACAGGATTTCCTTGTTTTGTTTTTCCAGTGGCTCTTATGCTTGGAGTTATCCACCAAACTTGCCATATTCTTGAATCTTCTGGAGAATAAATCCTCGCATCAATAAGCTCTGGCATGTAAACAGCTTCATACGCTGGATTTCTGGAGTCTTCCAATTCTTTCAATGCCAAATCAATCCTTTCACTTCCTGATTCTGGAAATTCTTTCCCTTCTAATGTTTTCCTTATTGGAACTTGAATTGTGTTGTTTGCCATGATTTTCAGAGAAATAAAGAGTATTTAAAGCGTTCTATTTTATCATTTATAAGTAAATACAAATATTTGAGATTATGATGTTTCAACCCTTGAGCTTGTTAGAAATTCGTAAGCAGAGTAGGCGGCGGTGCAGGCTTCTGCGACTCCTGTGATTGCCTGCTTGAAAGGCTTGTCTGAAACATCTCCGGCTGCGAAAATACCAGAGACAGATGTTTCTGAAGTTTTATGATTTATTATTATTTCTTCTTTTTCATTTAATTTTACGTCAAGGGATTTTGCTAAATCAGACAAAACCACATGGCCTATGGCTACAAAAACGCCGTCGAGAGACAATTCATCAGAACCTTTGTATGGTTTGTCTAATATGACTGACTTGACAAATTGCCCTCCTTTTATTTCTTTTATGTTCGTGTTTGCTATGATTTCAATTTTTTTGTTTGCTTCAACTCTTTTCATATTTATTGGCTCAGGATGTATTTGCTCGCCTCGGTAAATTATGTAAATCTTTTTTGCATGCTCTGCTAAAACCATTGCATCTTTTGCTGCGCTGTCAGAACCTCCAATAACTGCAACAATTTTGTTTTTGTAAAGTGGACCGTCGCATAAGGCACAGTAGTTTATTCCGCGATTTTCAAATTCTCTGCTACCCTTGACAGTTTCTGGGAGCTTGCGCCATTTTGTTCCTGTGGCAAATAAAATTGTTTTTCCTGTGTATTGGTTTTTATTTGTTTTTATTTTGAAATAATTATTTTGTTTTTCTATTTTTTCAACTTTTTCTTCTTTTAAGGAAACCAAGGGATAATCAAGAGCGTGGGCTTTTATTTTGTCTGAAAGTTCTGTGCCTGTTAATCTGATAAATCCTGGATAGTTTTCAACTATGTTCGTTGTTGTTATCACCCCGCCAACTGGAAGCTCTGAACCATGGGAGGCTCCGAGAACAAGGGTTTTCAAACCAAGGCGCGCGGCATACATTGCGCCTGAAAGGCCTGAAACGCCTGCGCCGATTATTACAAAATCATAATTCATATCTTCGTTTTGAGATTTAGATTCTTTATTTTCTTTTTTCATGTTATTTTATAACGCAGGACTTAAATTTTTCCTCTTGCCTTTAATTCCCGCAAATATAGCAATGGTTTTAGTCGAGGAACTGCTTCAGTCCATTAGTATATATTAAGAGCTTTTTTAAGTCTTTCTTCATCAAAACCGATGATAATTTCCCCGTTTATATCAATTACAGGAACGCCCATCTGTCCTGACTTTTGAATCATCTCCCTTGCATATTTCTCGTTTGAAGAAACATCAATATTCTTGAATTTAATTTTGTGTTCTTTTAGAAATTCTTTTGCTCTTCTGCACCATGGACAGTAAGGGGTGCTGTAAATCAAAATTGTTTTTTGCTTTTTCATGATGAAAAAAGTTAACATGTGTTAATAAAGGTTTCTTTTACGGCGTAAACTTACTAATGGAAATCAAAATCTCTTTTTTTAGTTAAATCTTCTGGAACTCTATATTCCGCAAATTTTACTCTTTTTTTCTCTATTGTTTCTTTCAAGTTTTTTTCTTGTGGAGATAATTTTGCATTTCCGCTCTTAACCTCTACAAAGATAACCTCATCAATATTTTTTTCATCCATTCCTTTGAATACTATAAAATCCACTGGCTTGCCTATAAATCTGCATTCTGTTGGCAAATAATCAAAACCTGGAAGATAAGGCGCCAGTTGTTCTGAAAAATGTCCTCCTAAAACCGCTCTGGATTTCATAATCGCTTCTTTTCTATGATTTGGCAATTCTGTTTCCCAAAATTTATCGCGCCGAAAGGCCCCGCTTTTGTATCCCAAATAGTAGGCTACTACTAAACCAATTAAAAAGACAAATAAAATAATTAAAATTGAAGTTAATAATTCTGGCATTTTATTAAATAGTTTAAAAGTATAAAAACACTACTGTTGTCTAAATTGAATTCTAAAACAGATATGCTTAAATATGAATTTTACCTGATATAATAGACCAACTAAATATTTCGGTTGCTTAGTTGCTCCGCCGATAGTCAACCAATAAAAACAAACCGAAGAACTTAATTGGTTGACTATAATTCCATAAATGATAAGAATAAATGAATTAAGTGAAGAAGAAGTTATAAAACAGGCTTCCTTGTTAAGAGATTATATTTATCGTTTTGCTTATAAGCATGCAAGAAATGAGCATGATTCTGAGGATATAACTCAAGATTCTCTGCTTAAAGTTGTTAAAATAGCAAATCAATATGACCCAGTTAGAGGAAATTTAAAGACATGGGTGATGTTCATAGCATTCTCTTGCATAGAGGATTTTTTTAGAAGAAAAAAAAGAAGAGTGGGGGCCTCTGAGAATGTGTTTGGCAATGTTGATTTATTTGATTCAAGAGTTGCAGAAATAATTGAAGCTGAAGAAATAAGAGCTTCTTTGGAAAATTTGACTGGGGAAGAAGATAGGGAATTGGTAAGAACTGAAATAAAAAGGTTGCCTGAAAGAGATAGATTTTATTTAGAGGTTGCATATTACACGAGATTGGGCTATAAGGATGTTGCTGAATATTTAGAATGCCATATTGGAACAGTTAAAAGCAGAATACATCGGGCTCGTAAAAAGTTAAGAAAAAACCTTGAAGAAGTTTTTTAGGAAAATTAAAATTAGTCTTCCTGTTCGACTCTCGGAGCTAAGACAAAAGACAGCAAAACAGAGCCCGTATGAAAATCAAGACGCATTGGGTGATTTACAGAGAAACTCAATGTTGCTTTTGATGATATTTTCGCACCTTTGATGAATTTTGACAAATATTCTAGGGAAAATCGGGCAAGGCTATTTCCCGAATGAATTTCTGCTTCATCTGACGAGAACTCTGCGCGGGCTGAATTTAGTCCATGGGCCTCGACAATAAATTTGCTTGGCTCGGCAATGAAAGTGCAAGCATCTGAAACAACTGCACAGTCCTCTATCACTTCTACCAAAGCATCAGAGTTTATATGAATTACAGAATCAAACTCCCATTCAGGAAGAGATTTATCTTCACTTTCAATTTCTATCAAAGCAAGAGAGAAATCCCTTTTTATTCTGTCAAGCAAGCCTAATTTTAGCATGTTGTCGTGCTTTTCTATCACAAGAGCGGTTCCTGGTTTGCATCTTCTTAATACCGCTCTTAGGCTGTCTAAATTAACACCAAGTTCTTCTTCTTTTGTGATGTCAAATTGTGAGAATAAAGATGCTGGGATTTTGAAATAAATCATTGCGACATTGGCGGGGTCGATTGCAGTCAAGTTAATTCCTTCTTTATCTACTTTAACTCTGACTTCTGTCACAAGTTCAGATATAATTGTTACAATATCTGCAAAAATTTTCGGATTGTCAAGTTTTAGGTGCATGTTGCCTCTGAAAATAAAAAAGAAAGGTAGTTATAAGCTTTATTGTGTTGGAAAGAACAAAAACAATATAAAACAAGGTTGTTTTTGAATATGATGGAAGAAAAAGAAAAGAAAGTCAGAAAAATAACGCATTTGTATTATTCAAATCCTAAAGTGCGAGAGAGCATGATAAAATTCGGAAAGCATAGAGAAGTGGTTCCGAGATATTTTGAAAATTTTGGAAAAAGGCCAGACATGATACAGTACTCTTCTGATATCATTGGACTCGTGAAAAAAGGAGCGACGTCTTTTCATGCTTCAGAAGAGCTTTGGAATGAGCCTTTAAATTTAAATTCTGAGCTGAGTCAGGAAGAGACTAACAAACTGAGGAAGGGATGGGATTTGTTGATTGACATTGACTCTAAATATTTAGACATTTCTAAGATATTAACGATTTTAGTTTTAGAAGCGTTGGAAGAGCATGGAGTTAAAAATTACGGAGTAAAATTTTCTGGAAAAAAGGGAATGCATGTTATTGTTTCAAGCAAGGCTTTCCCTGAGGAATTTAATGGAGTTAAAACTAAAGATATGTTTCCTGAATGGCCTCGCGCGATTTGCGAATATCTTATGCAACAAGTTAGAAGAGATTTTAATAAGAGAGTAAGTGAAATTTTTGGAAATTTCGGCATGGAGAAATTTGAGATAAAAAAAGAAATAAGGGAAGCGCTTTGCCCTAACTGCAACAGGCCTGCAAAAAAAGGCATTTTAACGACTTTGAGATGCCCATTGTGCAAGGCTTCTATCCAACGGAAGGATATTAAGGCAACAAAAAAAAGATTGAGATGCACGCAAGAAAATTGCGCAGGAATACTTGAAATTGAAAATGAAGGAGAGTATTTTGAATGCAAAGAATGCGGAATTTCAAATATTAATAAACAGGAAGTTTCCGGAAGATATGCTGCCACTTTCACTAATTTTGCCAGAGAAGAAAGATACTCTTCTGAGCTGAAAGAAGAATACTCCGGGGCCTCTTTTGGCTCTTCTGATTTTGTTTTAGTTGCGCCAAGGCATTTGTTTAGAATGCCTTACTCATTGCATGAGGGCACGGGATTAGCAAGCGTAGTTTTGACAAAAGAAGAAATTGAAAGTTTTGAGCCAAAACATGCGGACCCTTTGAAAATAAAAATAAGGGAATTTATGCCGAACAATTTCGAGGGAGAGGCAAGAAGGCTTTTGAGCTCGGCTTTGGAGTGGAAAAAGTCCAGAGACGAAATTGAAAAGAAAACTGGAGAGAAAAAATATAAAGATTATGAAAAAACAGAAATTAATTCTGATGATATAAAAGAAGAAATGTTTCCTGCGCCGATAAAAAAATTGCTTAATGGACTGGAAGACGGAAGAAAAAGAGGGCTGTTTATTTTAATAACTTTTCTCCGAGCTTTGAATTTTTCAGGAGAATATGTCAATAAAAGAGCCAGAGAGTGGAATGAAAAAAACAAACCTCCATTGAAAGAAGGGTATGTGAAAAGCCAGATTGAATGGCATTTGAAACAGAGAAAAAAAATTCTGCCTCCGAATTACAGCAATGATGGTTTTTATCGTGATTTAGGGTTGATAGAAAAAAAACCAGATACGAAAAATCCGATTGTAGAAGTTTTGAGGAAAGTGAGGAAATTTAATTATAGAAGGTTTTGAAAAACCCTAAAAACTTTCAAAACCCTCTAAGAAGGACTCAAAAAACAAGTTCTTTGATACATTCAACTTGGAAGTTGAAGTCTTTGAAAAAAGCAAAGAAACAGGGGTTATTCAAAGTCCTCTCGGTGCTTGCTGCCTCTTTTTTCCATTCTGCTAATTTTTTATTAATTTGCTTAATGTTTTTCTTGCTTAATAATTTATGATGAAAAAATACTCTAAATCCAAGAAAATTAGTTCCTTTATGCAGAGGAATAACTCTTGATTTTGTTGGATGCAACTCCAGTTTCAGATTTTTTAGGTAATGGTTTATTTTTTCTTTATAATTTTCTAAAACTGCTTTGTTATTATGCAAAATTATAAAGTCGTCAACATACCTTATGTAATATTTTGTCCTTAATTTATGTTTTACAAAATAATCAAGTTTATTAAGATAGACATTTGCAAAAAATTGTGAAGTTAAATTGCCGAGAGGCATGCCCTTGCCCTTTGCTTCAGATTCGTAGTTAGCTAATATTTTATTAATTAAGGATATTAAATCTCTGTCATTAATTATTTTTTCTATAATCGAGATTAATATTTTATGGTTTACACTTTCAAAATAATTCTTTATATCTGCCTTCAGAACATAACCACAAATATAGTTTTTGTCTTTTATACCTTTTAATTTTTTACCATTGAGACTTACTTTTCTTTTAAAATAATCAAATCTCTTCAATGCTTTATGATGGCCTTTATTTTTTCTTGAGGCATAACTGTCAAAAATAAAAATTGGCTCAAATATTGGCTCTAAAATATTGACAATTGCGTGATGGATTATTCTATCGCGAAAAACCGAGCTGTAAATTTTTCTTGTTTTGGGATCTCTTATAATGAATTTTTTTAATGGTTGAGGAAAATAAATTTTATTTTCCAGTTCAAATTGCAATTTTTTTAGATTTTCTTCAAGATTTTTTTCAAATTCAATGACGTAGAACTTTTTTGTTTTTCCTTTTCTTGCTTTTTGCCAAGCAATATTTAAATTCTCTAATGAGCAAAGTTTTTTATACAAATTATTATAGGTTTTCATTATAAAATGCCCTCGTGCCAAAGCTATTCCGAGCGAGGAATACTCGTCTTGTTTTCTTTTTTTGATTTGACAAGATTTCGAGTTCTCAGGATTCCTGTTGCAATTCAGGTTAGCCCTGTTCGAATTCGCGTTGAACCTCGCGACAGTTGTAGCACGTTCACCAACTTGCACTGCAACTTTAGGTTTCATTCGAAAACTTCCCCACGGTTTTGTCATTATTACTATCTATTGTTGCTGTATTTTATGTTGGCTAAAAGCCACACTATGAATGTGCATGTAGACCTTGTTATTATTTTTCATTAGATTGTTGGGCAATCTTCAAAATAACACACGAGGACAATAGGTTTAGATTTCTATATTTTTAATTATTTCTTTGATTAATTGTTATGAAAAACAGGCAAAAAATTTTTGCGCTAGCGCCTGACGGCGCGTACCCCGAGCGAGGAATACGAGTTCTCAGGATACCCGAAGCAATCCAGGAAAGCCCTGCCCGAATTCGCGAAGAACCTCGCGACAGTATTTTCTCGGGGGAAGTAATAAAAAAAGTCAGTGCCTTTTTTTGTTGGCAAACCTTGCTTGTTAAAACTGTTTAAATCAATGTTACAATCTTTCATTAAACATTTCTCTAATGGCTCTATATTCTGCGGCGTGAGTTTTCCATTTACAATTTTATGATTATAATTAATATAAATTTCTCTTCCTTTCTTAACAAAAAAAGCGTCAAGATACTCTGCTCTCCAGGGATCCCTAATAGCAAATATCTCCTCAAAAATTGCTTGATTCTCTTGGGTTGGATTTGCCTCTAAATATTTTCTAAATTCAATAAATTCGGGAAGAATTGGCATTGACAATCCTTGATTTTGCAATTCTTCATGTGATTGATACCAGTTTTTTCCCAAGCAAGAATGCTGTTTTGCTATTTGTATTTTTAATGATGGGACATAAATAAATCCTTGGGTTGGTTGTGGCTGCTCTGTTTTCAGAGGTTGCTCAATTTCTTCAGTTTCTTGTGCAGACAAGACTCTTTTCATTGAGCCTTCAATTGGCTCTCCAAGCCATTTGTCTGGTATTTGTATTTTCATTCTCGTGTAAACCTCCTATATGTTCCGTGAGTTGCTTCAACCATTAGTTTAGCTAAATCTTCTCCTGAGCTAACATAAAAGACAGGTTTGCCCCATGATTCTAAATCGCTTGAAAATTGCGTTTTGTTACCAATTTGTAAATGAGCGAAATAATTATTTTCTAGTAGGTTTTTTACAGAATCCCTTTCTTCATCCCAATTTTGAATTTCGCCATCTGAAATAGAAAGCATAAAACTCTGCTTTCCTTCTAAAGATTTCTTTAGAACATTTGCGTCTAAACTTGTACCTCCCCAGTCGGGATGTAAAACATGTTTTCTCACGCTGTCCAAATCAGAGAAATTTCCTTCTTTATATCTTGTTTGCGAAGAGAAAAGAGCAACTCCATGTTTTATATATTGTGCTATTCCCTGTCGCTGCAAAAAGTTCTCCACTCCATAAAATCCTAATAAAGCATAATGATATTTGCTCCTGTCCCCCCAAGGAATCAATGATGTTCTTCCTATGTTTTTAGAACCGTCTGAAGCTTCTCGCATACTGCCCGAATTGTCAATAAGCATCATTTTAAAATCCGGAAAGCTTCTTCTTTGGATTTTACTTCGTGCGCTAACTGCCAATGGCTGGTCTGGAACTCCAAACGTTAAACCATTTTCCCCAATCATTAATTTGGTTGGTTTTATTTGTGTTGGAACATCTCTTTCTTCATCATAAGCTCTATAATTTAATGGTGTGATTTTCAAAGAGTTTTCTCGTGTTATTGATTCAACTTTAACAGGAATTTCTCTGGCAAGTTTTCTATATAGAGCATCCAGCTGTTCAAAATCTGTAAAGTTTTTAGAAAGTGACTCATTTGAAGAATACCTTCCCAAGGCAATTTCTTCTTTTCCTTCTCTTGTTTTCATTTTTTGCTCAACGCCGTTTCCAGCTTCTTGTTTTTGTTCACCTTCACCAGAACTTTCTTCTGAATAAGCAGATAATCTTTCTGTTGGCAATTCTTCTAAAAGGTGCGCGAGATTTTTGGTGAAAATATGCGCCATTCCAGCCCATTTATTCTTGTCAAATAATCTTCTTGTGTCTTTAATTTCTTTAGGCAGGTTTAATTCTTTTATGACATTCGCAACTGCTTCGTCTACTTTTTCCTCGCCTCTATAATGTCTTTTAAGTAAAGCCCTGTCTGTATTATCTCCCCACAAATACATGTTTAATTTTACAAAAGCTTCGTAAAAGGGTGTGAATCCTTTCTGACCTTTTTGTTCGCAGACAAGACCTTCACTATCCCAAAACAAGACTTGCCCTGAATAGTCGCCATTGAATTCTTTGCATCTTGGATTGATTAAGGTGTCTTCAAATGCGTTTGCAACGTACATTGCATGAGCTTTTTTATCTTTGGGGAGGGCGCTCTTCACTGCTTCTAAGATTTTGTCATGATTATATATATCAAAAGGGCATCCTCTTCCTGAACCCTGGGGCAATTCCCAATGTGCTGGCTCATGCAAACCTCCTACATGCAATACCAATTTTTCTAAACCATCTTTAATTTTTTTCTTTCGCGCGTAGGCTTTTTGCCTCTTGTCTTTAATAGGATTAAAACCTTTTTTTATTTTTATTACAGTATTCCATCCTTCTGGAGAAATATATGCTTCTATATTGTGCTCCATTTCGTCATATTCTTCTACACTAACACTTCCTCCGACTAAACCAATTGAATGCTGCTGCCGACTTAGCTTTTGTCTAAAATCTTGAACCGTCATGATTTAACCTCTGAAAAATTTTTCGGTGTGCTTTCGGCACATGCAAATACCCCGAGCGAGGAACTCGAGTCCCCAGGACTCCTGCCGCAATACAGGTCAGCCCCGTCCGAATTCGCGCCGAACCTCGCGACATAATTTTCTCTGGGGGAGTAATAGAAAAAGTCAGTGCCTTTTCTTGTTGGCAAACCTTGCTTGTTAAAACTGTTTAAATCAATGTTACGATCTTTCATTAAACATTTCTCTAATGGCTCTATATTCTGCGGCGTGAGTTTTCCAGTTACAATTTTATGATTATAATTAATATAAATTTCTCTTCCTTTCTTAACAAAAAAAGCGTCAAGATGCTCTGCTCGCCATGGACTCCTGCAAGCAAATATCTCCTCAAAAATTGCTTGATTCTCTTGGGTTGGATTTGCCTCTAAATATTTTCTAAATTCAATAAATTCGGGAAGAGTTAGCATTGACAATCCTTGATTTTGCAATTCTTCATGTGATTGATACCAGTTTTTTCCCAAGCAATAATGCTGTTTTGCTATTTGTATTTTTAATGATGGGACATAAATAAATCCCTGGGTTGGTTGTGGCTGCTCTGTTTTCAGAGGTTGTTCAATTTCTTCAGTTTCTTGTGCAGACAAGACTCTTTTCATTGAGCCTTCAATTGGCTCTCCAAGCCATTTATCTGGTATTTGTATTTTCATTTTTTCTCCTCTCTTTTCTGTTTATCTAACAAATAATCTAAAGTATTCCGCATAAATTTCCATCTTCCAGCAAATCTGCTTATTGTTTTATCGTCTCTTTTCATAGATTTGACCATTTCCAACCCGGCCATAATTTTATCTTTGTTTCTATCAAATTCTCCTTTCGTTGCTGTAATGGCTGCATTTAACGCTGAATAGTGATTTCCATTATAAACATTTTGAACCATTGCTTCATTCAGAATTCCAGAATAAGCAGAAACAAGTTTGTATGCCATCATCATAGAATTTAATGAGCCGCTTTCAATATCTTCCTCTGTTGCACCCTTTCTTTTTGCTATTTCGTCTAAAGCCTGGGACAGCCGAATAATTGATTTGGCTGCTCTTGGGGATGCTGGCAAAACCAATGCTTCATCAGAACCAGCCCCATGAGCTGTAACTTGATTTGGCCATGCGCTTTTCATTTCCCTTTTGCTTTGCCCTTGATTACAGTAATCTAAACCATGAAGCAAATAATTGGCTATGATTAATTTTTCAAGAGAAACTGGCTTTTCTGCCAATTCTTGATTTTCTTTTATGAATTGCCTGCCTTCATTTTCGTTTGTGTTGAATTCGACTCTTGGATTTGTGCTACTTGCTAAAATCTCTAATGTATCAGATGGTTTTGGAAAAAAATAGTCGACATCAAGAATGACATGCATCCTATCTTTCAATGCTCTTCCTAATTCATTTGATGATTCTGTAAATTGCTGTCCGATATTTCCTGTTCCTATTCCCACTGAATACCCGTTACCAATAGGATATGGCTTGCCGTTGATTTCTATAAAACCATCAAATAAATTAAACAATTGCGCCCTCACTGCAGGCACGCAGTTTGGAAGTTCGTCAACAACAATTAAATTATAATGAACCGCATCGGTTAATTGTTTGGCTTCTAATCCTTGAATGTTTTTTCCTTTTCTTACCGCATCAAAAAATTCTGGATTTATTTGCTGGAATAATTCTCTGGTATCCATATCGTTTCTTCCGAGTATGAACAAACTTTTTTCAGGGAAATAAGACATCATATCTCGAGCCAATTGAGTCTTACCGCTACCTGTATCTCCTTGTAAGAAAAGATTTAATTTTCCCGCTAAACAGGCGTCAACAATATCATTCATATAGACTGGAAAACCATGCAACTCTCCAACTTCGGTTGAGTTTCTATATACTCTTGTCATTTTTCTCACTCTCCAAAAGTTTATTTAAACTGTACTCTACTGTGTGGGATTTATTTCTGAATCTTCCTCCCCTTAGCAATGCTTCTAATTGCTTTATCTTCTCTTCTTTTATTGTAATGCTCAGCTTTTGCTTCATGTTTTTACCCTATAAAATAGTGTAAAATACGACTATTTAAACTTTTCTATTTTGTAACTTCCAAGTAATTACTAAAGAACAAAACCTATATAAATAGTTATAGAGGGTTTTGAAAGTTTTTAGGGTTTTTCAAAACCCTCTAAGAAGGACTTTGAAAAAAGCAAAGAAACAGGGGTTATTCAAAGTCCTCTATACGCTATGTTTAAACATGATAGAAGTAGAATTACTGGAATGGGGAAATTCAATCGGAGTTATTTTGCCGAGAAAAAAAATCAGAAAATTAGGATTAAAACAGGGCGATAGAATTGAAATTGAGATTATAAAAAAGAGAAGACTAAATGGCTTTGGAATGTGCAGAGGAGCAAAACCAATGAAAAGAGAAGAGGAGGGACATGAAGAGTTCTGGCGATGATATACATCATTGATAGTTATGCATGGATAGAATATTTAATTGCTTCAAAAAAAGGAGAGTTACTAAAAGAATTATTTGAAGATGAACAAAATATTTTTTTGACTCTCGAATGCTGCCTTGCTGAAATAAAAGGATGGTCTTTAAGAGAAAATCAAAATTTTGATGATGTTTTGAAAATAATAAAAGCAAATTCTGAGATTATTTCTATAACTGAAAAAAATTGGCTTGACGCTGCTGAAGAGAAATTTAGAGAAAAAAAGAAACAAAAAGGTTTGGGGCTTATAGGCTCTATAATACTTGCAAAACAAAAAGAAATGGTGTGCAAGATTATTAGCGGAGACAAACATTTTATGAATATGAAAAACGTTTTGTTTATGAAGTAAGAAGAAAAGTAAGAACATTTTTAAATAACTTAAACATTTAAATGATATGAAAAAGAGGGTATTGGTTGGATTGTTTTTTATGGCTTTGATAGTGATGATTAATTTTTCTTCTGCGCAGAGTGAAGGATATGTTGATGAAATAAGAAAAGCAATAACTTGTTTGGACAATCAAGTTAGCAAGAGTTCGCAATTAGGTTTTGAAGAGGCTGTTTTTTCTGCTCTTGCTAAAGTTCCAAATGCAAAGGTTGCGCGTGCAATAAATACGAGCAAAGGCCCGGGAGATGACTGCTGGCCTCGCGAGGGATGCAGGGCGAGGGAAACTGCACAGACAATTCTGGCGAAAAAGGCTCTTAACCAAGACAGAAAAAATGCAATGCAGTGGCTATTTTCAAGAAGTGGGACAGCGAGAGGATTAACATGGTATTTGCAAATAACGATAAAAGCAAATGAGCCGAAGTCTGCAAGATGCGCGATTTCTTATGATAATTCAAAGGAAATATTTGATGTTCGGGCCGACATGAAAATAGAAGGAAGCCCGGGAACTTGTTTTGAAATTTCGAGAACAGGATACTGGCTAAAAATAAAGGATAGCTGTGTTGATAAAGAATTTTTGGTATCTTGTGATGGGAATTTTGATAATTTTCTAACAAATCTTTTGTATGAAAAAGGAACTAGTGGAATAATATATGTTTCACAGAAAACAGAATCAAAATCTTCCGGAGGAATAACAAAAGAAAAAATAAATGCAAAATGCTTCAAGGAAGGAGACAACTGCGACTATGAAGCAACTTTGTGGGCGACTTCTGCTTTGTATGATGCGGGAAATGACAGCTATATTGACTTTGTTCCTTATTTGAGGGTTTTTGCAGAAGACAATGAAAAATATTTTCCAAGTGCGTTTTTGATGTTCATTCTTGGACAGGACTTTAATGATGAGCAATATGAAAAACTCATAAGACAAAGAACGGCAGGGCATTGGGAAATTCCTGGAAGCCCATACAGCAAATATTATGATAGCGCATTGGCGATACTTGGTTTGGGCGGAGCTGAAAGCGCTGATGTTTCTGATACGTTAATTTATTTATTTGAGGGAGAGGGAAAGCAGACAGCAAATGGGTGCTGGAATAATGATAATATCAAAGATACTGCATTTTTGGTTTACTCTACAGGATGGTGGAGCGGAAGAACAGGAGTAAGCCCGCCTCCAGGCGGAGAAGAGCCGCCGATAGATGAGATTTCCCCAAATTCATGTTTTGATGGATATTGGTATGATGAAAATAAAAACAAGATTGACACAACAACAGAAAAAGGATATTGCCACTTGATTGAAAATGGCTGCTGCCCTGGAGGATATCAATGTGAATTTAGTGCTGGAAATGAAAGTGAATCGGGGTGTGTTTTAATAACTGGCATTTATGATCCTGAAAAGCCAACGAACTGCGAGGAGAAGGGACGTTATTGCGCACCTGATAGGATTTCATGTATCAGCGCTGGCGGACAACCAGATGAAACAGCTGAATGCGCGGTGTTTTCAAAAATATGCTGCACTGTTGAAGTTCCTGAACTTCCTAGCTGTTTTGCATTAGAAGGAAATGTTTGCCAAGATGATGAAGAATGTTCCAGCCCGGTTGTTGAGAGTTCTGATGGGGCTTGCTGTGCCGGTACTTGCAGAAAAAAAGCTGAAGAACCCAAGGAGCCACAAGAACCTGTTCCACCTAAACCTGTAGAGGGAAGAAATTGGACATGGATAATTATTTTGTCAGTTTTGATTTTATTGCTCATTGTTGCAATAGTTTATAGAAACAAGTTAAAGTTGTGGTGGTATAAGACAAGGGGCAGGGCAAAGATAACAAAGATTCCTCCAGGACCTGGAATTGGGCCAATGGTTAGAAGAGAGCCTCCAAGGTTCGGGCCTCTTGGAACAATGAGACCTTCTGCAATGCCTTCGATAAGAAAACCAGTAACTGCAAGCATTCCTAAAGCAAAAACAGAGAAGGAAAAAGAACTGGAAGAAACGCTAAAGAAATTGAAGAAGATGAGCGAATAGGGTTTATTGTTCATCTTTATGATAAATCTCCAAGAAAAATAAAATATCATTTTGTTTGTCGTACGCATACGAAATCCTAAATGGGCTGACATATACTTCTCTCGTTCCTTTTTTATCAAACTTCACTGGCTTGCCGATTTCAGGATATTCAATAATTTTTACTATTAATTTCTCAATTCTATCAAGGTATGACTTATCTAATTTTTTTAATTTTCTGAGAAAATTTTCAGTTCTAATAACCTCTTTCACCATGGGCATTACCTAATGCTTTTAATTTCCTTAAGAAAATCGCCAACGGACATTCTTCTAAACTTGTTTTCTTCTATTTCTTTCCATGCTTCTTCTGTTCTTTTAGCAAACTCTAAATCTTCTTTTATATTTTTATCGAACTTACTCGCTTTCTTCAATATTATTTGATCTTTATTTCTGATTACCACAAGCTTGTCTCCTTCTTTTAAGTCCTTTCTAAGTTCTAATGGAATAACAACTTGTCCCTTAGAACTCATTTTGGTTAGTTCAATTTGGCTCATAGTAAGATTATTCTTACCAAATATATAAACCTTTCGTTTTTGGCTTTTGTTTAGTTAAAAGGTGATAAATCTTGTTATGCCAAGAATTTAATTGTCAGAATTCTTGGTGTCCAAAAGTCAAAACACACACAAGGACTTTTTGATGTTGCCAATCAATCGACGGAATTTATTAATTATGGGTTAGCTAAAAATTCGTAAAAATGTGATATAATCAGGCGAATTGTCCATGATTAGCATTTACAGAGAATTGCATAGGATATGTCTCATTTTTTTTGCAATTCTCTGTCTGTACAATTGCAAATAAATGTCAAATAAGTAATGCAATTGTCCATATATACGATAAAATAACTGTATTTGTAATTCTATCGCCAGTTTAGTTAACAGAAGCCGTTTTTGATAATCTATGCTCGAAAATTTATTAATTTGTTAATTTTTTTAAATCTTTTTTTATTAATGATAACTCTAATATTGCTCTATCAAGTCTTCCGTCATAACTTTCTAATTCCTTCTGTATGTAAGGTAAACCTCTTTTACTTATTTTTTTCTTTAGGCGAAAAAATTTTTTCGCTAGCGCCTGACGGCGCGTACCCCGAGCGAGGAATTCGAGTACTCAGGATTCCAGTAGCAATTCAGGTAAGCCCTGTACGAATTCACGTCGAACCTCGCGACAGTTTTTATTGGTATAATGGCTCTGCTATTAATTCTTGAGAAATAAACCGGTGTTAGGTTAATCCAACTATAAATCTCTGCTATTCTTTTTTTATTATCATCTCCGAGAACTGCTAGCAATACACCTTTTTCTATAACACCTATCTTTCCGTTTTTGCCGACAAAATTCCCCGTAAGAATTTTTTCTGTGGTTTGCTTATAATCATGGATAACTTTATCTGTTGTTTCACCTTTGGGAGCGTAAATTAATCTTGTTAAAGTAGAAATTCCATCCATCATTCCCTCCCGCAAGAATTTTCTTATTTCTTCAGCTTGTGGATTGGAATTTCTTTGTAAATATAAAGAGCTAAATAATGCATGAGCAAAAGGCATTGACGGTGCACGATAAATTGTTCTTGCTTTTCTCGAATGCTCTGCGTGGGCATCTTGGGTGTCTGTCGCTAACAGTTGCTTTGACAATCTTACAGGCCCATAATCTGCCATGCCTTCGATTACCCAATAATTTCTTCTTGCCATAATTTTTCCTATAATCAGAAGGTATTTAAAGATTTCTTTATTGTAATTTTATAGTAAATACATAATTAATGAGTTTAAATCACAACAAACCTTAAATAATCAGATTTTATGTTTTTTTCATGAGAATCAGAATAAGAAAGCAGGGAGTTTTAGGATTTAAAAGAATTAGATTTGATGGCAAGTTAGAAAAAATTGAGAAACTTGAGAGAAAAAACAATCCTGAAACTAGGCTGGGTCTTTTCTTCAAAGGACCTGAAGGCAGTGGAGTTATAAGTTTGTCAGAAAGAGAAGTTAAGATGATTTCTGAAAAGGGCAAGATTTTTGGAGAGAAGAAAACTGCAAAAGAAGAGAGTAGAAGGAATACAGAAAGAAAAGTTAGGGGAAAATATAAAAAGTTGGAATAAGAAATAATAGAATTTATATAACTAGTTAATTTTATTAAAACATGAAAAGGGGTTTGATAAATTTGGCTTTTTTGTTTTTATTTTTGTTATTGGTTAAAGAAGCAAGTGCAATTTCGTTAAACATAAAAGAAGTTTATCAGCCGAAAGAAACTATAATTGGAGAGCTTTCCGGGAATATTTTACAACCTATATCAAGAAGTCAAGTAAAGGTAATGAAAGGAAATGTTGAAACCCCTGTTGATTACGATATAAAAAAATTAGAGGAGAAATACTATATTTGGATTGTTTCGCCGATAACTGAAGGAAATTACACGGTTGTTGTTGAAAATGTTGCAACTATTGTCCAAGGCAGGCAGGAAATAATAAATTATGAAAAAAGTTTTTCTGTTTCCGGAAACTTAGTAGACTATTACATAAAACCCGGAGCCATATTTACAACACAAAATTTTGAAATAATTGCTGTTTTGTATGAAGATTCTGAAAAAATAATTGATACTGATTTTCCTAATTCGAGGCAGATTGTATTAATGCCTGGAAATAATATCATAAAGTTTTCAATTGTCAATGTTGCAGGAAATCAAAAATTGAATATTAATTTAGGGAAATATACTGTGCCTGCTTATGTTAAAGGCAAAGAAAGCTCGGGAAACGTAAGCTGCTCGGGAAATGAAACTAATTGTTTTGATGGAATTGACAATGATTGCGATGGTTTTATTGATAGAGAAGATGGTGAATGTTTTGACGTCAATGGAACCGCTGTTAATGAAAGTTTTGGAAATGGTAGCATTACAAAAAAAATAGTTTTGTTCAAATTTAGGCCAGAGGTTATCAGAAGCACAGTATTAATTGATGAGCCATTTGATTATAGGTTTCAGATTGTTAATTTAGGAACAGCAAAAATAGAAAATCTTATTTTAGAGTATGATAAAGATAAGTTTATTGTTGAACCGGCGGAGAATATTAGTATAGAAGAAAATTCAACGGCTGATTTTAATTTGAAAATAAAAAATTATTCAGGAACAAGAGTAAGAAGCGCCGTGATTGCACTTTATGGAGGCAAATATGAGTCAATGTTATTAACAATCAATTTTACAAGAAATGAATCAGTGGTTTCAACAGATTATTTGGGAGGAAATTTGAGTGGGCCGGTTTATTATTGTTCAGAACTGTCGGGAACCTTGTGCTCTGAAAATGAGGTTTGTGAAGGACAGAAAATAAGCACGGTTGATGGAGCAAATAATAAATGCTGTATTGGGAGCTGTGAAAGCAAGACAAAAAGCAAGGCGTGGATTGGCTATTTGATCGCTGCGATTGTTATTTTGGTTTTGTTTTTTATTTACAGCAAGTATAAAAAAACAAGGCCGAGCACAAATCCGATACAAGATAAAGCAATTAGCCTAGGGTTTGGAAAGGGCGCGCCATAATTATTTTTACTCGACTCATACTTTGATTAACACATAAATGCTTTTAAAATGTTGGAAATTACAGGGAGGCATGATAATTTGTGTTGGTTCGAAAAATCCGGTAAAAGTATCGGCTGTTAAAGAAGTTATTGGAGATTACTTTTTGAGAGATTCTGCTTTGTATGGCGTTGAAGTAGATTCTGGAGTTTCTAAAGAACCAATGTCATTAGAAGAAACTGTCAATGGGGCAGCAAATAGAGCTAGAAAAGCTTTTGAAATGCAGTATTGTGATTATGGATTTGGGATAGAAAGCGGCTTGATGCCTGTTCCAATGAGCAGAAGTGGTTATGTCGACATTTGTGCCTGCATGATTTTTGATGGCTTCAGAACTAGTTTGGGTTTGTCTTGCGCTTTCGAATTTCCGCAGCTCGTTATTGATATAATTAAAAAAGATAAAGTTGATGCGAATGAGGCTTTTTTTAGATCTGGACTTACAGATGACAAAGAATTAGGATATGGTTCTGGGGCAATTGGTTTATTGACTAACGGAAGAGTAACGAGAATAGACTATACAAAACAAGCGATACAAATGGCACTAATTCAAGTTGAAAAAAGAGCATTATATTTGTGATTATTCTTTCTTCTTCTTTTTAGACTTGTTTTCTGTTTTAGAATTTGAATTTTTAAGCTGCTGCTGTAATTGCTGTTTCTCCTGCTGGATTTGCTGGAATAAATGAGGAGCAACTTCTTTCAGTTTTTGCATTAGAATGTCGCGCTCTGCCATAGTATTTTTTGCTACATTATCCAAAGCATGAAGGCGCTGAACAAGTAAACCGCCTAAATCATTCAAATCATAGTTTGAAAGAGAAATTTTTTCAGGATGGATTATTTCTATATGCGAAGGCATGTAGGCAAAAATAACTCTGAGATAATTTTCCAGAGATTCAAAAGAAACTTCTATTTCTGCAAATGTTGTGAATAAATCTTTAGAATCCTTAACAGGAACAGGCGTATGTATCTTCTTGTTTATAATTTTAACTCCTCTTTCTGCAGCAAGATTTGTAGCAAGCATTTCAAGAGCATTTTTTATGTGTTCTGCTGGCCTGCCAAGAATTTCTAAAACCATGGCTGCTTGAATCTTTGGCTTTTCCATTTTTGTCTAAGAAAATAATAGTTTTTAAAGTTATAGCAAATTGCTTTAATTTTCGGATGTTTTTCAGCAATTTGCTATCTAGGAAATAACAGAACTGTTACGATTATTAAAGCTATTTCCTAGAGTTGTATAGAGAACTGAATTAAAATAGCATAATCAAGCCAGCTATCCATAATTTATAATTTTCTGAAAGCTAATAGTATTACGACAATAACAAGAACAAAAGTGAAACCAAGTGTAATCCATAAAATAAATTTATCTTTTTTTGTTGAAAAATAATTTTCATTTGCAGTATTTTCTTTTATTGTTTTTGATTTTGGTTTTAGATAAATTTTTTCATCTTCACTTGAAGTAACATATGAAAGAGAATTAATTGTTGGAGAAGATTGTGAGGAAGATGTTGAGCTTCTTGATGAACTGGGGTTATCATTATTATTTTCATCTTCATCATTGTTTTCATTGGAATTGCCATTGGCAGACATTTGATTTTGTGGTTGTGGATTTTCATTATTATCGCTTTCTTCGTCTTCATTGTCCTCGCTGTTATTTTCATTTTCATCATTGTTATTGTTATTTTCAGAACTTGTTATTGTGATTTGCCCACATTTTGTGCTTGTTGCACTTGTGCCTTCTTTACGTAATCTAGCACAAATTTCCCTCTCTCCTGGAGATTCGGTAACCCTAATTTTATATTGTGTTTGTTCTGGAAACAGGGCAGGGAGGTAATTCCAAGAATCTTGCCATTTGTCATTTGATGGATTATAAATTTCTGAGATATATTCGCCTCTATTAACACTGCCGTCTTCTGAATTATGAACAAAAATTTTAATGTCGTATTTATCGCTGTCTGAATTTGCGGAAATTGATACCGAAAATTCTTTGTTTATTTCTGCTTCTGCTGGAGAATTTAATTCTAATTCTAAAGCCGATAAAAGAGGGAGATAAATAAGAATAAGAAAAACCATAAGAGCAATTTTTGTTTTAGTAGCTGTATGATTCATGGTGAACTATTTTTTGCTGCGAATCAAAAATATAGACTGTGTCTCTATCATTGTTCCAAACATCTTGAGGGCTCTGCAAAAATATATCGGTTTCATTGTCTTCGCCTTTTTCTGTATGAATATTTATTTCTGAAATAATAAGATTTTCGAACTTATATTCTTTTCTGCTCTCATCTTTTATAAGCCATTTATCGAAATTAAGTTTTCCGCATTTGCTTTTTATTTTTATTATTTCTTCTTCGGGATTTATTTTTAAATCTATGCAATTAAAATATTTAGATTTTTTAAAAATTCCTAGGGAATTTGCAACTGCGTCATTTTCAGCATTATTGAATAATTTTAATTCTGATTCGTGAACAAGAAATTTTGTTGCTAGGCCAAGCTCTACTAATTCCAAATTTAAATATTCTGGAGTGTAAACCCTGGCAAGGGTTCTGCCATATCTTTCTCTCCCCATTTCTTCTATTTCAACTGTTTGATTTTCAAATTGTTTTATGAATTCTAAGGCTTCTTTGTATCCCGGATGATTTTTTTCTGGCGTGTTAATATTTAGCAAACGAAGTGTTAAATCCTCTTCAACAATCAGCGTATCACCATCAATTACTCTTGTCACAAGAACTGTTTTTCTTTCTGGATTTTTGTAATTTGAAACGATAAAAAAGTTTGATGCAATCAATAGTGTTATTAAAAGTGCTAGGGTAAATGCGTGTTTTGGATTCATTTTTTATTAATAATTAACAAAAGAGGTTTATTATTTTTTAGGTAATAATATATCCAAATGAATTTGAAGTTATGAAAAGTATTTTAAACCTTATTAGATAGTAATTATAATGAATAAAAATGCTATTATATCAATCGTTGTCTTATTATTTATTCCTCTAGTTATTAGTTTTGTTATGCCTGAGAAGGCATAGGATGTACAAAAATGTTGTGCACCTGCGATAGGAGAATTAATACCCAACCAAATAGAGAGCTACCTTGTAACAGCTGTTCTGTAAGCGATCCTGTTTATGTAACCGGAGTGATTAATATTGTTAGATATTGTGAAGGAAAAGAGATTATATTATGTGAAGATTACGAACGAGCGGGAGTTAGATACGACATAGATGAAAATTCCTGCAAGTATAAAATTTCTTTTTTGGAGATTTGATTAAAGATAACAATTATAATTCTATAATATACTTTTCTGCCTTGAGAGAATTGTAAAGATTTTTGAGATTTTCGTGAGAGAGAACAATTGTCGCGGTGTTGATATTTGGGTGAAAGCCAGATAAATGCGAGAGCCAGATTTCTTTGGAAAGAATTAAGGTTGTTTTCTTTGCGTGAATCATGCAAAATAAAGAGACAGAGCCGGGAGAGACATTTAGTTCTTCTTTTAATTCTGCTGAAGAGGCAAACTGCAGTTCTTTTATTGAAAATTTTTTCTTTATTATTTTTGTGTTCAGCCTTTTTTCCCCTGGAAGGCAGATTAAGTAGAACTGAGCATTTTCATCTTTTAGAAAAAGGCTTTTTGTGCCCAAGCCCGGAATGTTTGTTTTAATTTTTTTTGATTCTTCCGCGGTAAAAACTGGGGAGTGATTGTAAAGTTCATAATTTATTTTATTTTTTTCTAGATAGCTTTTCAGTTGTGAATCCATGAATTTTAAATGGCCAAAATCTTTAAAAAGGCTTTGAAATCTAAGTTATTAGAATCTAGTTGGAATGAAAAATAAGTTCCGGAAATAAATGAGACGCCGAGTTGCGGCTCTGAAAATGATAATAAGTAGAAATGCCGAAAACGTCAGAAATGAGAAGTGGAAGTTTGCAGTTTTATCCTAGAAAGAGAGCTGCTAAATTCTTGCCCAGGGTTAACTGGAATGTGGTTCATGGCGAGGGAATGCTTGGTTTTATTGCTTACAAGGTTGGAATGGCCAGTGCCATTGTTAAGGATTTAACAGAAAAATCAATGAGCCTGGGAAAACAGATTGTTCTGCCAGTTACTATTTTAGAGGTTCCTAATATTAAAATTTATTCTTTAAGATTTTATAAAAATGGCAAGGTTTCAAAGGAAATTGTTGTTTCACATGACAAGGAACTGAAAAGAAAAGTTAAAGTGGGAAAAGAAATTAAAAAATTGGAAGGGCATTTGCCTGGAAGCCATGATTATGACGATGTAAAGGCTATTATTTATTCTTTGGCCAGGGAAACTGGAATAAAGAAAACTCCCGATTTGATTGAAATTACAGTCGGGGCAGAAACAAAGGAGCAAAAGTTAGAGCTATTAAAAAGTTTTATAGGAAAAGAAATTCCTTTTAACGAGTTTGCTAAAACTAATTTAATTGACGTTAGAGGATTGACTCGGGGAAAGGGTTTTCAAGGGCCTGTGAAAAGATTTGGGATTAAATTAAGATTTCATAAATCTGAAAAAGGAGTCAGAAGACCTGGGAGCTTGGGGCCTTGGCATCCTGCGAGAGTTACATTCAGAACACCTATGGCTGGACAGCTGGGAATGTTCACGAGAATAACAAATAATCTAAAAGTTATTGAACATGGAAGAATTAGCGAGAAGAACATTAATCCTGCTTATGGGTTTAGAGATTATGGAAAAATAAATAGTTCTTATATAATTGCCAAGGGTTCTGTTCAGGGACCAGCGAAAAGGCAATTGGTTATAACTCCTGCATTTAGGCCTTCAAAATTCACAACAAAGAAAAAATATGAGTTTATGGAGTTGGTAATATGAAAGCAGTATTTTTTGATGCGCAAGGAAATAAGAAAGGAAGCATAGAGCTGCCGAAATTGTTTGTAAGCAAGATAAGAGAAGATATTGTTTTGAAATATTTTGAAACTGAAAAATTGAATAATGCGCATAGGTATTCTACAATGCCTGGAGCAGGGTTAAGACAGGTTGGTTACGGGAGTGTAAGGCATAAGAGACATGAATGGAAGGTTCAGTATGGCAAAGGAATTTCAAGAACACCGAGAAAAACAATGTCTCGAAGAGGAACACAGTTTTATTGGGTCGGAGCAAACGCGCCAAACACAAGAGGCGGAAGAAGAGCACATCCTCCAAGCGGGATAAAGAAAGAGAGAAAAATAAACAGAAAAGAAATTGAAATTGCAATTAACTCCGGATTTGCTGCAACTGCGATTGAGAATTACATAAAGAAAAGGTATGAAAACATTTCAAAAATAGATAATTTGCCGATTGTTATTGAGGAATTGCCAAAAAGAACAAAAGAATTGTTAAGTTTATTAAATAAAATTTTTGGAGAAAATTCTGCACTTATTTTTAAAATTAAAAAAATCAGGGCCGGAAAAGGAAAATTAAGAGGAAGGAAATACAAATCAAATGCTGGTGTGCTGATTGTTGTTGGAGAGAAAGAAGAAGTGCATTTTAGGGGAATTGATGTTAAAAAAATTAATGAAATCAAAATTTCTGACCTTTATCCATTAGGAAGATTGGCGGTTTACACGAAAAATGCTCTTGAAGAATTGTCAGGGGAGGAAGAAAAATGAATTTGGAAAAATTAGCAGGATGTTTAATTATAGAAAATGATAAAGTTTTACTCATAAAAGAAAAAAAAGATATGTATTGGAAATTGCTTAGTGGAAAAATAGAAGAAGGTGAAACTGTGGAGCAATGCGCAATCAGAGAAGCAAAAAAAGAAGGAAATATTGATGTTAAATTATTAGGATTATTTAATAAGTACACATTTAATTTCAAAAATCGTAATTTTGAGTTAACAGTTTATGAAGCAAGAATCGTTAATGGCAATCCTAGAGTTACAGAGGCGCACCTTGAAGCAGTTGATTGGTTTTCAATACAATTTCTTAATAACGACTCAACACCCCTAGATAAATTAATTTATCAAGACTTAGTAAGGAGAAATAGAAAATGATAGTTGTTGATATTGAAACATCCGGATTAAGCCCTGTAAAAAATGGAATCTGGCAAATTGGCGCAATTAATTTTAACAATCCAGAAGAAATATTTTTTGATGAGGGAAGAATTGATTTAGACGACAATGTTTCCGAAGGAGCGTTGAAAGTTACAGGAAAAACTGAACAAGAGCTTAGAGACAAAAACAAACAAAATCAGAAGAGTTTGCTCATCGAGTTCTTTGATTGGATTAAAAAACAAAGAAAAAGTGACAGGAGATTAAATCCCATATGCCAAAATCCGCAGTTTGATATTGGTTTCTTACAGACTAAAGCTGTAAAATATGAATTAGAATTTCCATTTGCATATAGGTCTTTTGATTTGCATAGTATCGCGGCAACAAGATATTTTCAAATAAATGGAAAATTTTTAATGAAAGAAGGCATAAGCGGAATGGATTTACCAAATGTGCTGGGATTATGTGGATTAGAAGATGAGAGAATAATTGTGCGCGGAGAAGAGATTATAAAAGAAGGCAAACCACATAATGCCTTAGAAGATGCAAAATTAACAACAGAATGTTTTTCAAGATTAGTTTATGGAAAATCTTTATTTAATGAATTTTCACGACATGAAATTCCAGAATATTTGGCAAGGAGTGAAAAATGATATTGAAACCTGTGACATCAGAGAAGGCGGTAAAAATGATTGATATAGACAATACTTTATTGTTTGAAGTTGAAAGAAAAACTAGAAAAAATGAAATAAAATCTGAAGTTGAAAAGATTTTTTCAGTTAGAGTTGATAGAGTAAGGACTTTGATTAAAACGAACAAAAAATACGCTTATGTTAAATTGAAAAAGGAGAATCCTGCAATTGATATTGCAACTAAATTGGGAATGATATAAAATGACAGAGATTGAAGCACAATCATTGAAAGGAAGAAGATTCGAGCACCCTCTAAGAGCAGGACAACTAGTTAAAACTTTAGAAGAAGGAAGAAAAATAAATTGTTTGTACGAGGGAATTGGTAATTTAAAATTCGGCAGAGTTGCTAGATTTATTTTTGTTGGCGGATGGGGCAGACTTGAGAGTAGAGCTTATGAAATGACAGACAGAGAAAAAGAAATTGTGTTAGGAGAAGAATTGACAAGTAAACGAATTGTTTACGAACCGACACATCAAAGTTATGAGCAGATATTGGCATTAACGAGGTAAAAACGAAATAAAATGGGCAAGCGAATAATTCAACAGGCAAGGGGAAAGGGAAGCAAGACTTATAGAGTCAGAAGAAAAGCATATAGTTTGAAAATAGGATACTCTGCAAAAACAGGAGAAGGAGAAATAATAAAATTAATACATTCTGCGGGGCACAGCGCACCTTTGATGAAATTAAAAATTGGAAATGAAATATTTTACAATCCTGCTTTTAATGGCTCTTATGTTGGACAGAAAATATTTTTAGGAGAAAGCGGAGAGATAAAAGAAGGAAATATTTTGGATTTGAGAAATATTCCTGTTGGGACTAGAGTTTACAATATTGAAAGAAATCCCGGAGACGGGGGCAAGTTTATAAGAACTGGAGGAAGTTCAGCTAGCATAACAAAGAAAACAGAAAACAATGTTTTTGTAATGATGCCGAGCAAGAAAGAAATTGGCTTTAATCCTAATTGCAAGACCACAATTGGAACAATTGCTGGAGGAGGAAGAATAGAAAAGCCGTTTGTTAGCGCGGGGAAGAAATATTACAAAATGAAAGCGAGAAATAAATTATGGCCCAGAACCTCTGCGGTAAAAATGAATGCTGTCGATCACCCATTTGGCTCTGGAAGAGGCAAGAGAATTAAATCAAAAATCGCCAAGAGAAATGCTCCTCCTGGACGCAAGGTAGGGCATTTGAGACCAAGACAAACAGGAAAGAGAAAGTAACATGAGAGAAGAAAAACACGATGAAGAAGTAAGAAAGAAGGAGATTTTTTATAGAGGCAAAAATCTTCAGCACCTGAAAACTCTTGATGCGAGAGAGATTGCTAAATATTTAGATTCCAGGACAAGAAGAAGCATTATGAGAAATTTTGATAAAATAGAAAATTTTACCAGGCGTGCTGAAAAAAAAATTGCTAAGAATAAAAAAATAAGGACTCATTTGAGAGATATTATAATAGTTCCAAAACTTGCAGGAATGACGATTGGTATTTATAATGGCAAGAATTTTTATGATGTCGCAATTACTGCTGAAATGATTGGACACAGACTTGGAGAATTTGCATTGACAAGAGGTAAAGTAGTCCATGGCGCAGCTGGAATAGGCGCGACAAAAAGCTCCAAGGCTCAGAAGAAGTAAAATGATGGAAAAAAATAAACAAGAAGATAAAGAAAATATGAAAAAGGAAGAGAAAATTGAGAAAAAAGAAGAAATTAAGGAAAAGATAGTAGAACATGAAGCAGAGGAAAAAGAAAAACATGGGGAAAAGAAAAAAACAGAAGGGAGCAAAAAAGAAGAAGGCAAAAAGAAATATGAGGTAGTTATTAGAGGGTTTTCAATGCCAATTTCTAAGAAACATGGAATGTATATATGCAAACTTATAAAAAACAAAACTATTGATGACGCAATGCGCGGGCTAAGGGAAGTGATTGAATTTAAGAGGGCTGTTCCGTTTAAAGGAGAAATTCCGCATAGGAAAGGAATGGAAAGAGGAAGATATCCAATTAAGGCTTCTGCAAATCTTATTAATCTTTTAAAAGCTCTAAGAGGGAATGCAAATTCTGCAGGTCTTGAACTTGAAAAAACAATGATAACGACAGCAATAACAAATTGGGCTTCTAGACCAGCAAGAAGTGGCGGAAGAAAAGCGAAAAGAGCTAATGTCGTGATAATGGCGAAGGAGATGAGATAAGATGGAAGAGAAAAAATTTGTAAGTTTCAAGAAGGAAGAATTCAAGATTAGAGAATATATAAAGAATAGCTTGGGAAAGGGAGGAATAAGCTTTGTGACTATTGAATACACGCCCGTGGGAGAAAAAATAAAAGTGTTCACAAGCAGGCCGGGAATAGTCATAGGAAAGAGAGGAGAAAAAATAGAAGAACTGACTAATTTTTTAAAAAAGAAATTTAGTTTGGAAAATCCGCATATTGAAATCTGCGAGATTAGAGAGCCATTGTTAGACGCGCGGCTTGTTGCAGATGAGATAGCAATGATGCTTGAAAGAAAGGGCTCTTTGAAATTCAAGGTTATAGCATATAAAATTTTGCAGCAGATAATTAAATCTGGAGCACTTGGAGCTGAAATTGTTTTATCTGGAAAACTGCCGAGCGAGAGGGCCAGAAGCTGGAGATTTGCAGAAGGATATTTGAAAAAAACAGGAGATCCTGCAAAAATTGTTGACAGGGCACAGGCCCAGGCAGTTACAATTCCGGGAGTTGTGGGAATTCAAGTCAGCATTTTAAAACCAGATGCGAAGCTATTAGATCAAATAAATGTTGATAACGAGATGAAAGAAAAAATAAGAGCCAATTCTTCTTTAGCAGAAAATAAAATTGAGAAAAAGGAAAATGAAGAGGTGAAGAAGATGAAAAAGTACAAGAAGGAGAAATAAAATGGCAATTTTAAAATTTAAAGATATAGGAAAAATGAATGAGAAAGAAAAAGCTGATAAAATTAAGGAATTAAAATTAGAGCTTGTGAGAGCCAATGTTACTGCAAACAGAGCAAATGCCAAAACCAAAGAGATTAAAAAGGCAATTTCAAGATTAATAACGTTCAACAAACTCCATAAGGGGAAGTTGAAAAATAAATAATGGATTCAAACGAATTCGGATTGCCAACAGAGGCCGACATGTTTGAGGAAATTGCGAAAAGCGAACAGCAGATAAGGGTGAGCATCCAGGCGAGGAGATATGGAAAAAAGATAACACTCGTCGAGGGTTTTGACAAGCACGTAGACATAAAAGCAATTGGAAAAAGCCTGAAGGAAGAGCTTGCCTGCGGAGGAACTGTGAAGAACAACGTGATTGAGCTGCAGGGAGACCACAAGAAAAAAGTGAAAATTATTCTTGTGCGGCTTGGTTTCCTTGAAGAGTCAATAGTTGAAGTTTAAAAGCAATTTTCTCAAGGAGAAAAAATGGAGAAGGTGAAAAGGAAGAAAGAGAAAGAAGTAGCACTTAGAAGCCACGAGAAAAAGGCAGACGTAGTCGCAACTAGAGGAAGGACATTTGAAGGTTTTGTGACAAGAAAATTCCATAAAAGGGTCGCGATAGAATTTGAGAGAACTGTTTATGTTTCAAAGTATGAAAGATTTTTGAGGAAAAAAACAAGGATTCATGCAAGGCTTCCTGAAAACATGGAAATTGAAATTGACGATTTGGTTAGGGTAAAAGAGTGTCGACCCTTAAGCAAAATAATTCATTTTATTGTTGTTGAAAAAATTAAATCTTGGAAAAAAGCAGGAGCGGAAAAATGAAAGCAATAAGCGCGAGAGCTACAAGAGGACTAAATGTAGGAAGCTATGCTGTGGCCGCAGATAACAGCGGAGCAAGTAGAGTGAGGATAGTTTCGGTTAAGCATGGTAAGACAAGAAGAAAAAGACAACAGTTCGCAAAAATATCTGATTGGGTTAAAGTTTCAGTCAGAGATGGCAAACCTGATTTAATAGGACAAGTTTTTGATGCTGTTATTATAAGACAAAAAAAAACCTACAGAAGAATAACCGGAGAAAGAGTCTGCTTTGAAGACAATGCTGTTGCTTTATTAAAAGATGACGGGGGAAACCCGAAGGGAACGCAGATTAAAGGACCGGTTGCAAGGGAGGTTCAAGAGCGCTGGCAACAGGTTGCCAAGATTGCTCAATTTGTGCTATGATAAGAAGATTGGTTGATGAAGATATTGAGGACATTAAATTATACGAAGAACATAAAAGAAATAGAAAAGTTATAAACAAGCTAAGAGTAAGGGAAAGATTCAGAGATTTCCTTTATTTATTGGATGATTTTAATAAGAATATTTCTTTGGCTCGGAATAATGGGGTTTATGCGGTAGGGAATTACGTTCTATGCGGAGCAATTCTAGGAAGAGTTCAAGAGGGCATAAGAGACGGAAGGTTCCCTGAACATTATTCTGAATTTGTCCAGTTAATGAGAGAAGACTTACAAGAAACGATTTCATTTAATTCAAGCAAAGAATTAAGGAGAATAAAACGAATATGAAAAAGAAATTTTCAACGAAATGGAAGAGCAGCAGGCAGAAAAGAAAGCAGAGAAAATATTTTTTAGAAGCTCCTCTGCATATAAAACATAGATTTTTAAGCGCTCCTTTTTCCAAAGAATTGAGGAAAAAGTATGGCAAGAGAAATATTCCGATACGAAAGGGAGATGAAGTGCTTGTCATGCGAGGAGCTTTAAAGAAGAAAAAAGCAAAGGTTGCTTCTGTTGAGCTGAAAAAAACAAGAGTTGTTTTGGAGGGCCTGCAAAGAACAAAAAAAGATGGCACAAAAATAAATGTTTATTTTCACCCGAGCAAATTGCAAATTCAAAGCTTAAACTTGGAAGACAAGGAAAGAGTCAAGGCTTTGGAGAGGGTAAAACAAGAAGCAAAAGAAAAACCTGGAGGAAAAGATGCATCAGACAAGAGCTGAAGTAACAAGAAAATTGCCGATAGAACGAAAAGGAACTAAGTATGTAGCAAGAGCTAGGATTGATGTGAAAAATTCTGTTCCTGTTGTTGTTGCTGTCAGAGACATGCTCAAGCTTGCAAGAACTGCTAAAGAAGTTAATGAAATGAGAAAAGAGAAACTTTTGAAGATTAATGGGAAAGAAGTTAAAGATTTGAGGGACAGCATAAGGTTATTTAATATTTTTGAGGCGGACAAACATTACGTGCTGGCTTTGACGAAAAATGGAAAATTTGTCTTTGAAGAAACAAAAGAAAAATCAAGATTGTGCAAAGTTATAAACAAAAAAATCCTGAAAGGCGGAAAAGTGCAAATTAATTTAAATGACGGATCAAACATTTTAAGCAAAGAGAAAATAAATATTGATGACAGCGCTTATTTGGATTTTGAAGGCAAGATAAAAAACCATGTCAAGTTTGATAAGGGAAAAGAATGTGTTGTTATTTCTGGAAAATATGTTGGCCTGAAAGGCAGAGTTGAAAGTGTGGAAGGAAAAAAAGCAAAAATAAGACTGGGGCATAATAAAATTGCTGAATTGGAGAAAGGGAGCGTTATTGTAATATGAAACAGGAATTAAAAAATATGAAAGAAAATGTTATGAGAAAACCTCTTTTAGAAAAGGTTGTGCTTAGCTGCGGGGGAAAGAGCCCCGAGCTTGAAAAATCAAAAAAACTGCTTGAGTTTTTTAGTGGGAAAAAAGCGCATCTGATTAAAGCCGGGCCCAAAAGAAGAATTCCTGATTTTGGTGTAAAGCCTGGTTTAGAAATAGGCACAAGAGTAACTTTGCGGGGAAATGAAGCAATTGATATTTTAAAGAAATTATTGGGGGCTATAGACAACACACTTAGCAGAGAGCAAATTATTGAAAATGGATTTTCCTTTGGGATTAAAGAATACATAGAAATCCCGGGTTTTGAATATAAAAGAGAAATTGGAATCAGAGGATTGAATATTGCTGTTACGTTTATAAGAGCAGGAATTAGAGTTAAAAGGAAAAAAATAAAATCTGGAAGACTGCCAAAAAAACAGCATGTTTCAGAAGAAGAAATAATAAATTTCATGGAGGACAATTTTAAGACAGAGATAAGATGATTGTAGATTTAATAAATATTGAAGGAAGAAAAGTCGGCGGCGAAAAGATTTTGAAATATTTGGATGAACAATTAAAGGGCAATAATTGCGTTGTGGTTGGAGTTGATATACCTTCAGGAATTGAAGAATTTTGGGTTGCTAGTGATACTGCCTTATATGATGGAAGAGGACCTACCGAATTTGGTAAATATGATGCTGGTTGTTTCTTTTTCAGAGGACCAACTGATGATATACTAAGAGTTAAAATTTGGGGAAAATTTATTAAACTAAAACCAGATAAATCTAGAATTGTTTTTGATGTAAATAGTTCTAAAGTAAGAAATGAATTAGATTATTCAATATTTCTTGATTATTTGAAAATTAATCATCCACATTATAGACGAGCATTTATAATGTTAAAATCTGGGGGCTTGGTAAAATGACGGCAGGTGATTGGAGAAAAATATTGAAGCAGTTAAGAAGCAAGCCTCTTGTGATGAAGAAATTTTTAAGATTTTGCAAACCGAGAGAGAGAAAAACGGGAATTGCAGTAAAGAAATGCGAGAGATGCGGCAGGTTTGGGGCTCATTTAAGTCAATATAATCTAAATTTATGCAGGCAGTGCTTCAGAGAAATTGCTGAAGAGATCGGCTTTAATAAATACAGCTAAAATGTCGCAGGATATAGTTTCAGACGCTTTGAATAGAATAATGAATGCTGAGAGAGCGAGAAAGAAAGAGGTAAGAATAAAACAGCATTCAAAACTTCTTATGTCTATTTTAGCTATAGCTAAGCTGAAAGGATATGTGAAGAATTACGGTTTAGAAAAAAAAGAGCTTGTTGTTGAAATTGGGAAGCTGAATTCATGCAAAGCTGTAAAACCAAGATATATGATTAGAGTTGGTGAAATTGAAAAATATGTTAAAAGATATTTGCCTGCTAAAGATATTGGAATATTGGTCATATCGACCTCGAAAGGACTTGTTACACATCTTACTGCTTATGAAAGAAATTTTGGGGGAAGCTTAATAGCTTATTTCTATTGAGATGAAACAAAAAATAATTGAAAAAATCGAGATTCCCGAAGGCGTTTCATGCAGTTATGAAAATGGAATTTTAAAGTGCCAAAAATCTGGAGCAGAAACTTCAAGAGAAATAAAAGAGCCTAAGATAAAAATAAAAATAGAAGGGCAGGAAATTATTTTAGAAGCAAAAAAGGGAAATAAAAGTGATTTTAGATTAATTAAAACTTATGCTGCGCACATAAGAAATTTATTTTGGGGGCTGAGTAAAAAATTTACCTACATTCTAGAAATTTGTCATGTTCATTTTCCTGTGACACTAAAAGTTGAAAATGATGTTCTCACCATAAATAATTTTCTTGGAGAGAAGACTCCCAGACATGCTGAAATTATTCCAAATGTTCATGTTGAGATTAAAGGCTCTAAAATTATTGTTTCCTCTTCGGACAAGGAAGCTGCTGGACAGACGGCTGCTAATTTTGAAAAAGCAACAAAAATAAGGTCGCGAGACAGGAGAATTTTTCAAGACGGGATATTTTTGGTTGAAAAACCTGGGAGAGAAATATGAGCAAAGAATTTATGAGACAAGACTGGATGAGACACTTGAGACTTGGCAAAATAAGAAGGAAAAAGCAAAAGTGGAGAAGACCTAAAGGAAGAGACAGCAAGATGAGATTAAAGCAAAAATCTTATCCTAAGTCTGTTGCAATCGGATATAAAAAATCAAAAACCTCACAGGGAAAAATAAATGGTTTAAAAATTATTTTGATAAATAATCTTAAAGATTTAAAAAAAGTTGGAAAGAGTAGCTTGGCAATTTTGGGAGGAAAAGTCGGTGCAAAAAAGAAGTTAGACATAATAAAAAAGGCAGAAGAAGAGAAAATCAAGATAATCAATGTTGGAGGAAAAAATGAAACTTGAAAAGAAAAAAATGCTTGCTTCTCGAGCATTGGGAGTTGGAAAAAACAGAATAGTGTTTGATCAGGAAAGACTTGAAGAAATTAAACAGGCAATAACAAAACAGGACATGAAGGATTTGCATCGCTCTGGAGCAATAATGATAGAAGAAAAAAAAGGAAGAAGGAAAATTAAAAAGAGACCTACAAGAAGAAGAGCTGGAAGCGTGAAGAAAAAGGCAAGAGACAGAAAAAGAGAATATATAATTTCGACAAGAAAATTAAGAAAATATTTGAAAGTTCTAAAAGCGAAAGGGCAGATTTTGACAGAGGAATACAAAGATTTAAGAAAGGAGATTAGGGCAAGAATATTCAGGAGCCTAGCTCATATGAAAGAGATAATCGCACAGAGGAAGGAGGAGAAAAAATGAAAACGCAAAGAAGAAGACGCAAGGAAGGAAAAACAGATTACGGGGCGAGATTGGCTTTGCTTAAATCTGGAAAGACGAGAGTGGTAATTAGAAAATCAAACAGGTATCTTCTGGTGCAGCTCGTTGAATCAGATAACGCTCAGGATAATGTGATTGCAAGAGTCAGCTCTGAAGATTTGTTTGGAAAAGGCTGGCCGAAAGAAAGAGCCGGAAGCTTGAAAAGTTTGGCTGCAGCGTATTTAACTGGCTTTATGCTTGGAAAAAAATTTAAAGGCAAAATAAAAGAAGCCGTATTGGACATTGGCTTGCAAAGAAATGTCGGGGGCTCTAGGATTTACGCAACGCTAAAAGGAATTTTAGATGCGGGCTTAAACGTTGTCCATAATCCTGAAGCACTGCCGAGCATGGAAAGAATAAAAGAAAACAAAAAAATTTCAGAGACATTTGAAAAAATCAAGGAGAGTTTAGGAAAATGAACATGAGAATGAAAAAGAACGGAAGAGTAAGAAAAATCGGAATAACTCGACTTAAGAGAGATAAAATTGCAAGCTTGATTATTGGAGCCAGAGAATACAAAATGGTTTTTGCGGGGGTGGTAAATTTAAATAAAAATGAGGAGGCGAGATTTATTTGTCAAGAGAGCGAATTATCCATAAGAAATAAGTGGCTACCTGTCAGAGAACAACGAGTTGGAAGAACCGTTTATCGAGGTGTGAATCTTTATGATGAAAGAGCTATATCTTACGCAGAAATTTACTCTTCAAATAATAATTCGAAATTGGTTGAGGACTTGGGCTTGATGAGGGGAGCAGGATTATAAAATGGCAGAGAAAGAAACTATAAATGAGCCAAAAGATTTGGTTGAAGCAACGCCGGAAGAACTGGAAAAATTAGAAGAGGAAGTTGCTAAATCAGAAGAAAAAATTGCAGAAATACCTAAAGAAAAAGAAGAAACTAAAATTAATTTGGAATCGTGGATTCCGAAAACAAAATTGGGAAGATTGGTTAAAGAAGGCAAGGCAAAAGATTTGGATAAGATTTTAGAAGAGGAAAAGAAAATTTTAGAGCCAGAGATTGTTGACAGCCTTTTGAGATTAGAATCAGATTTGATTATGATAGGACAGGCAAAGGGAAAATTTGGCGGTGGAAAGAGAAGAGCCTGGAGACAGACGCAGAAAAAAACAATGGAGGGAAATGTTCTGTCGTTTTCAGCAATGGCAATTGTTGGAGATAAAGCAGGGCATATCGGGGCAGGGTACGGAAAGTCGGGCGAAACTTTGCCTGCAAGAGAAAAAGCCCTTAGAAATGCAAAGCTAAATATAATAAAAATAAAATTGGGTTTTGAATCTCCTGAAAATGAGAAAAAAGGAAGCGAACCGCATACTGTGCCATTTAAAATTGAAGGAAAATGCGGGAGCGTGAGAATTACTTTATGGCCTGCGCCCCGAGGAACCGGGCTTGTTGTTAACGACGAATGCAAGAAGGTTTTGAGGCTTGTGGGAATAAAAGATGTTTATTCAAGAGCCAAAGGAGGAATTAACACGACTTTCAATTTAATCAAGGCCTGTGTTAATGCTTTGGAAAAAACAACAAAAATAAAATTGTAAAATGATAATAGCAATAAGAATCTCAGGACAAGTAGGCCTGCCGAGAAAAACAAAAGAAATGCTTTACAGGTCTAGACTTAGAAGAAAATATGCTGCTGTCTTGCTAAAACCAACGAAAGAAAATTTAAAATTATTGAATAAAATAAGGAATTTTGCTGCTTACGGCGACATAGACAAAGAAACTCTGAAAATGCTGATAAAATACAGAGGAGAAAGCATAAAAAAAGAAAAAGTAGACGCCGAAAAAATTGTTGAGGGCTTGGAAAAAAGAAATTTGGGGGGGCTCGGGTTGAAGCCTTTTTTCAGACTGCATCCGCCTAGAGGAGGAATTGAATCAAAGAAACATTTCGGAGTCGGAAAAGGAGTCTTGGGAGACAATAAAGGAAAAATAAATGAATTGGTAAGGAGGATGTTATGAGCTATGCAGGATTTATGTGGGAATGCGCGTGCGGGCAATTAGAGCATGGAGAGGATTCTCCGGAAGAGTGCATGAAATGCGGCAAGATAAATTCTTTTGTAAAACTTCCAGAGGAATTGATTGAAGAAAGGGAAAGAGAATTCACCGAGGAAGAGCTTGAGTTGGACAGCGTGAGAGAAGTGAAAAAACAGATGCAAAAAAGAAAGGCGATGAAAAAAGCGAAAATGCAAAAAACTCAATTAAACAATAATAAAAAGAAAGGGAGGAAAAGATGAGAGTGAAGAAAAGAAAAAAGGTTTCGAGGATGAGAGGAAGCCACACGCATGGAAGGGGATTCAAAAAAAGAGCGAGAGGAAGTGGAAATCAGGGCGGAGTTGGAATGGCTGGAACAGGAAAAAGAGCAGATCAGAAAAAAACTTATGTTTTGAATCTTTATGGAAATGATTATTTTGGCAAAGACAAAAGATTAGCGAGAAAACCTAAAATAAAATTGGAGGAAATAAACCTTCAGGAAATAAATGATAATTTTGATTCTATGCTCAAGAAAGGAATTATCAAAGAAACAAAAAAGGGAGAATATGAAATGAGCATGAAAGGATACAAAATTTTAGGAAACGGAGAAATTGATAAAAAGATAAAGATTAATGCTTCTGCTACTTCTCAATCAGCGAGTGAAAAGGTTAAGAAAAAAGGCGGGGAGATTTTTGTTGGGAATTGATTGAATATATTTTATCCTAGATTGTGTTGTTAAATTGCCAACTATCTAATAACAGTTGCATAAACTTTACCTTTGCTTCCATGGTGTCCAATAACTGCTTCATGAACTGGGCCATCAGCAGTTCTGATATAAATACTCTTTCCAAAGGCTAAACGACGATTTCCTTCATAACGTATTACCACACTATTACCATGCTCTACTCTACCGGTGATATTTAATTCATCCTGAGAAAATACTAGAATATTTCCATTTATCTTTGAAGTAATATCCGCTGTTATTCTTTCAGTCATCTTATTTATTGATAATAAAAAACTAAAATGCTTTTAAATCTTGTGTTTTTTGAGTTTGCGGCATTAATAATTCTCAAGAATTTTATTAGAGTTAATGGTAAATTAATTCCTTCAATAAATATCACGATTCGCTCTGGTTTTTTCTAAATATTGTTATTAGGAAATTCGTCTGAATAATAAAATAATTTGTGTGGTGATGCTTTTTATTTTATTTGTAGTTTGTATCCATCACAATAACAAATCTTTAAAAAGTTAAAATTTCTAGATGAAAAATGGCGGTTGACATTAAATCAGTACTTTATAATTTGCCAGAGGTTAAGAAGCCGGTTGAGAAGAAAGTTGCGTTTAACACGAAATTAAAATGGACAATAATAATTCTTGCTGCGTTTTTTTTGATGGCAAACATTCCTCTTTACGGCCTGTCAAAAAATGCTTTGGAAAGATTTGAATTTTTGCAGATAATATTTGCTGCTGAGTTTGGAAGCATAATAAGCTTAGGCATTGGGCCGATTGTCATGTCTTCAATTATTTTACAACTGCTGATTGGTTCTGGAATAATTGGAATTGACACGAAAACTCCCGAGGGAAAAAAGTATTTTCAAGGTTTACAAAAAATTGGAGTAATATTTTTTATTATTTTTGAGTCAATGGTTTATGTTTTAATGGGGGGCTTGCAGGCGGCTCCGGGATTTACTGGGGTTTTGATTTTTCAATTGTTTTTGGGAGGCTTGGGAATAATGCTAATGGACGAAGTTATACAGAAATGGGGTTTTGGTTCTGGAGTATCTTTGTTCATAGTTGCAGGAGTTGCATGGGCTTTGTTTAACGCCTTGTTTCAGTTTGTTGGACCCGCTGGGGAAAATTGTCTTTCGGATTTTGGAAACACGCCTTGCTCTGGAAATGTTCTCGTGATAATACAATCAATAATTAATGGAGCTCCAAGCGAGGCTTTGGTTTCTATTGCGGCGATTGTTGTTACTGTTTTAATATTTCTTGTTGTTGTCTGGGCGCAGAGCTTGAAAGTTGAAATTCCGTTGAGTTTTGAGAGAGTAAGAGGATATGGAGTAAAATGGCCCTTGGCGTTTTTCTACTCGTCAAACATTCCTGTTATTTTGACTGCCGCACTTGTTGCTAATGTTCAACTATTTGGTGGGCTGATTGAGAACTGGCTTGGTAGACCAACTTTTATCGGAGGATTTTCACAAGGGAGTCCAATTTCCGGACTTGCTTTCTGGATTAGCAGCTCTAATATAGTCGAAGCTGTAATAAGAGGAAGTTTGCAAACAAGCTTTATTTTTCAGGCTATTTTCCATTTGTTGTTTTATGTTGTTTTCTCTGCTTTGTTTGCTGCATTTTGGGTGAAAACTTCGGGGATGGATGAAACATCACAAGCAAAAAATATTTTATCTTCCGGATTGCAAATTCCTGGATTTAGAAAAGATCCAAGGGTTTTAGAATCCATATTAAAAAGGTATATCTTGCCATTGACAATAATGGGCGGAATTTCCGTCGGTGTTTTGGCTGCTTTGGCAAATTCTCTTGGCGCTTTGACAGGAGGCACATCGATATTGCTGTCGGTTATGATAATGTATCAGTTATACCAAAACGTTGCCCAGCAGCATGCTGTTGACATGCATCCTGCCTTGAGGAAGATGATTGGCTGAAGCTTTAAATACCTGTTTTTCTTGGTTTGACGATGGTGAGTTTAACAGAGCTGGTTATGCAAAATCCAAGAATCAGTGTTGTTGTAATTGGTATTCTGGTATCTTTTTTGATAAGTCTTGTTAATTATTTTGTTCTTGACAAAGAAAAAATGAAAGCATTGAAAGAAAAGCAAAAGGCTTTGCAGGAAAAAATGAAGAAGCACAAAAATGAAGGAAATCATGAGAAAATGATGGAAACCAATAAAGAATTTTTGGCCCATCAGATGGAAATGATGAGGCATTCGTTCAAACCTTTACTAATCACGATGATTCCTGTGCTTGTTTTAATAACTTTTATCCGCGGTCTTTTTGTAAATACTGAGATTGCATCAAGCTGGTTTTGGTATTATCTGGTTTCGGCAATTTTTGGGAGTATAATTTCAAGAAAGGTTTTGAAATTGCCTTGAGTTTTAGTTTCATATTTTAGAACTATAGTAAAAAACAAAACGAGGAAATATTGGTGTCATTGACTATATTAATAAAAAACGTTGAAAAGAGATTATGAAGATTGTGAAATTGAAGAAGAAATCCCTAAACAAAGTTTTTTATATAACTGAGAAAATTTATTTCACAAACCTTTTCAATTCGTCGCCGAAAATTCTTTTTAGCTTTCCTTCTGAATTTTTTATATAACCTACTTCAAATCTGCCTAATTCAAAATTTTTTTCAAGAATTTCCTTAAAAATTTTAAAGCAGAA
The DNA here is from genome assembly GCA_016188825.1 of Candidatus Pacearchaeota archaeon. Classification (GTDB taxonomy): domain Archaea; phylum Nanobdellota; class Nanobdellia; order Pacearchaeales; family GW2011-AR1; genus UBA73. The sequence continues at coordinate 114,380 of JACPHA010000019.1, forward strand.
TTTTATTCCTTCTTCTATTGACATCTCTTCTTTATAGTCTTTTCTTAAGATTTCTTTTACTCTTTCGTCATTTTCCCCTATTGAATTTGCACTGTACGCGAAAAAGTTTCCTGTTACATCGGATGTATAAAGATGTGACTTCCCCTTGCTCACTCCTGCAACCATTGTTGAGACGCCGTATGGGCGGGCGCCGCCGTATTGAGTGAACATCTGTTTTCTGTCTGCCACCATTCTTATTATTGAAATTGGCTCAATTGCAGTTCCGTACGTAACTCTGTTTTGCTGTGCTAGAATTTGCGCGCTGTCAATTAAGATTCTTGAGTCTGCTAAAATTCCTGCGGAAGTTGCCATTATATGAAAATCTATTTCTGTTATTTTATTTGCTGATTCTGAGGCAATTAGCTTATCGCGGATTCTTTTGTCTGCAACAATAACAACGCCGTCTTTGCAAACCAAACCAATGCTCGCGCTTCCAAGCCTGACTGTTTTTTCTGCGTATTCAACTTGAAGAAGATGTCCATCTGGAGAAAACATGGTTGCGGCTCTGTCATAGCCCATTACCTGATGCTGCATTTCTGTTGGTAGGTCCATTTTGCTTTTTAAAAATAGATTTTAGTTATTAGTGTTTACTGGCTTTTTTAAGCTTTGCTATTGTTGAAATTTTGCATGATAATATTTATTAACCTCTGGTCTCATAATAAATTATGCCGTTAACTGGTTTAATTGGAAGCGTTGAAGAAGATGAAAGAAGAGAGGAAATAAGAAAATTAATGGCTGAAACAGTATGCATGGATCCTAAAGATTTCCAACCTGGTTTATATTTTTTTCTTCCTAAAAACTCTGAGAAAGCAAGAAATGTGGGGGTTCTGAATATCGATAGTTTGGATACTGCAGAGATACTGATGAAGCTAGAGGATGAATATAAAATTAATATTCCTAAAGAATATACAGATATTGATAGGACGGTGCGAGATATTGAAGATTACGTGCTCAAAAATAGTCCCAAATTTAAAAGAGGGGCATGATAATATTTATTAATTGGGTTTTTTTCTAATGCTCATGGCATTTGTAGAAGCACGACTTAAGGTAAAGGGAAAACATTATGAAATCATAGCTGATTTAGACGAGGCTTTGAAGTTGAAAAAAGGAAAAGGAAATATAAGAAGTGCTTTGCAATCTCCGAGCATTTACCATGATGTAAAAAAAGGCGATGCTGCTCCTCAACATGAGCTGAAAGATGCCTTTGGAACAACTGATGTTTTTGAGATTGCAAAAAAGATAATTCTTTCTGGAGAAGTTCAGAAAACGCAAGAATACCGGGATGAAGAAAAAGAGAAGAAAATAAAACAGGTTGTGGACATGATTGTCAGAAACGCCACTGACCAAAATGGCAGACCTTACACCTCGGAGAGAATAAAAATTGCCTTGGACGAAATTCATTATAATTTTGACAACAGGCCGATAGAAAAACAGATGCAGGAAGTTTTTGAAAAGCTGAAGACAATTATACCGATAAAAATTGAAACGAAAAAAATCGAGATAATTGTGCCTGCGAGATATACCGGACAGGTTTACGGAATTATACAAGAATATAAGGAAGGAGAGGAGTGGCTTTCAAACGGAGATTTGAAAACTGTTTTGAATATTCCTGCTGGGCTGATAATGAATTTTTATGACAAACTTAATTCTATAACACACGGGGCAGTGCAGAGCAGAGAGGTAAAGGGGGAGTGATGTTTTTGGAGTGGTAACTAGAAAGATTTAAAAAGCAAAGAGTGATGTTTTTGGAGTGGTAACTAGAAAGATTTAAAAAGCAAAATATGACTGGAGAAAGTTTGAAAGGAATTGGCAGTTTAATTGCAGGATTTGCAGTTTATCTAGGAATACCCCTACGCACAGAATTAATTGTACAAAAATATCAAGGAACAGAAGGAGTTAGATTAGAATATGATAATACTCTTTATTTTGTGAAAAATTATGATAACAGAATTGAAGTTGGACATAATGGCTTATTGGTTACAGAAGTATTAATTGACAAAGATAAAAATGGAAAAGTTGATTTAAAAAAAGACTTTGTTTACCCTCTTAGAAGAGCTCCTCTTATATTAACAAGAATGGACGTTAGCGCGTGGGACCAAACTATTTATGAGCAAGCAGTAGAAAAATATAATGAAAAGAAAAGAGAAAATTTAGAAAGATAATTATTTTTTAGATTTCTAATTTATACAAAACTCACATCGTATGTTCTATCCCGTTAATATTTCCTAACGATATATTTTTTAAGTTTTTCATTTCTTCAGTTTCCTTATGAAAGCTTCTGATGGTGTTTCAAGTTCATCAAAGTTTAAAGCCCTGTGTGGCTTTAAATCATTATACCAATAC
>JACPHA010000020.1 GCA_016188825.1 Candidatus Pacearchaeota archaeon
AAATTATTGGACTCCTGCAGCGAGAGAAATGTTTGAAGAGTGCGTTGAGTTTGTTTTAGGCGGGTGATGGGCGTTGCATAAAGAGCTATTGTTCACGATATTTTGAGAAATATCTTCATTACATGAACTTGCGAAAGACTTAAATAATTGTGTGGTTTGAGTAAGTTAAGGTGTCAGGGAATGCCTTAAGTCTTCGGACATCCAGCAATGTATCCCAGCTGTGTTGAACACTGGGAATTTTATTATGGTAAAAAGAATTTCTGTATATATTGATGGAGCTAATTTTTATGGTGGTTTGACTTCCATAAATAAAAGGTTCACCGACACCAAATTTGATTTTGAGAATTACATTAATTACATAAGTGGAAAAGACAATTTGGTTAGAATCAATTATTACAACGCATTAGTCAAAAAGAAGATTAACGAAAAAATATGGAGAAAACAAAATGATTTTTTCGATAGATTACGCAAGATTCCAAAATGCAAGGTTACCTTATGCACTAGAAAATCGCGCCTTAATATCTTGGGGGAAGAATATCACACAATAAAAGGCGATGATATTTCATTGGCATTGGACATGATAGAAGATTGTTATAACAATAAGTTTGACAAAGCCATTTTTATTTCTGGAGATGGCGACTTTGCTGACCTCTTGAACAGAATTAAGAAGAAAGGAAAAGAAATTGAGATTTGTTATTTTGAAGGATGTATTGCGGGCGTCTTATTGAAAAAAGCCGATAGTAAAAGATTGATTAATAAGAAAACTGCGAATAGGTTTTTTTGGAGAGGAAAGAAAAAATGAAAATAGTTGAAGAATTTAGTACATTACAAGGCGAAGGTAAGTATTTGGGAGTACCATCTTACTTTATAAGAAGTACAGGTTGTAACTTAAGATGTGCTTGGAAAAATAAAGACGAAAGTGTAACAGTTTGTGATACTCCTTATACTTCTTGGCAACCAGAAAAAGGATATGAACTTAATGTTGATAAAGTTCTTGAAGAGTTAAGGGGCAGTAAAATTGAACATATTGTACTTACTGGAGGAGAACCTACCATACAACCTGATTTAAGGGAAGTTAGTAACAGATTCAACGACAATAGTTATATAGTTACTGTGGAAACTAATGGTACAAGATATCATGAAGGGATGGAAAGAGCTTTTATATCAATTTCACCAAAACTTAAATCTTCATATGCACAACTAGACGAAAGAGAAAGACAGTTTCATGTTAGAAATAATGATTTTATTGAAAGTACAAGGAGTTGGATGAGGAGTAATAATTATCAATTAAAATTTGTTGTTAATCAGCATTCTGATATGTCTGAAATTGTTGAATTACAAGAAGATTTACAGGTTCCTGGAAATAAGATATATCTTATGCCACAAGGAATAAGTGAAGAGCAATTTAAAGAGAGACAACATTGGTTATTTAGAGTATGTCAACAATATGGATTTACTTATACACCAAGAATGCACATAGACATTTTTGGTAATGTAAGGGGTTCCTAGCTAGAAAATCTCAAAAAAATAACCTTTGCGAAAGCAAAGACAAATTGTCCGCAGGACAGAGCAACAACTTCTCCAATTGGGCGGGCAAGAAAAGTGATTTTAATTAGACATAACATATGCGATTAAACAAAGTTCGCTTCCAATATTTAAATAATAAATAAGAAGCGAATTTGGGAAAATTCTGGCTTTTACGAAAAAAGTGAGCGAAGCGAAAAGAATTTTCTGTTTAATCTGCTGTTCCCAGACTCGAAATGAAATGAGGGCACGAGCTGAAACCTCAAGGTTTCCTCGTGAGTTAAAAATTCTCTTTAGGGCGGGCAATTAAATCTGAGAAATTGTTGTTGTATTTTTTCGTCTTGGTGAGTCGCCGACTTTTTTGCTTCTTTTTTTCTAAAAAAGAAGACGGGGCACTCTCGTTTAATTTAGTGTTTCTTGAGTTTTCAGTTTTAGAGATTCCCAAGAATTTTCTTTGCTATAAAAACAAGAAATTGTGTGATTTTGTGTAAAAAAGAATTTCTGATAAAGATAATTATAATTTATTGTTGCATTGCTAATTTTTGAAATTGAAGAATCATTTATTTGAAGTTTGAAAGATGTTTGTTCCCCAGAATCAGAATACAAACAATCTTTTTCCTTTGTAAATGTAATATTTTTATTAGGAGAATTTAAACTTACACAAAGAGAAGTACCTTCTGTTCCTTTATTCGAAAAAGTTACTTCAAAAGATGAGTAAAGAGTATCTGGACAAGTATAATCTGAACTAAATTGTCTAACTAAAATAATATTTGGATTGTTGAAAAATCCCGCAGTGAGCAATAATCCAACAAGGGCAATTATTATTCCGATTGTCCATTTAGTGTTGCTTTTCATTTTAATAGTTCAGCTCCAAGAGATTAAATAATTCATCTAAATTGTAACCTGTTACTTCTTCTGCAACTTGCTTTATATCTGAGTTGGAAATAATAGTTTCTCCTAAACCTCTAGAATTTCTAAGCTCCTTTATCCCTCTTAATTTGCTAAATATCTCTTTAAAACAATTTTCATTGCAATTATAATCTAATTCTAAACCTGCAAAAAATAAACTCCCTTTGTAATGAGGGTATTCAAAGAATTGAATCTCCTCACCATTTTTTAGTTTCTCATAGTTTCCTTCTAAAGCAATAGTAAGCCTATTACCTACATCTTCAAATTGTTTTGGATGACAATCTACTTTTTCATTTAAATATATTGAAACTCCCTCATTATACCATTCAGGAACTTGACGCAAAAGATGATCAGTAAAAACGTGTGTTGTTTCATGAATATCTGCCCTTATGTTATCTGTTGAATTTACTTCTGATTCTCCAGTGTTAACTACCCCTGGTGTGCCCGGAAAATAAACTCCAAAATAGCTTGCCGTTCCAACATTTTCACAAGAAACTACATCACTAGGACAATTGTCTTCATCTTTAATCCAATACTGAAATCTTCTTTGAGGAACACCACCTAGAAAATTGGCAATACAATCATAAACTTGATTTTGATATTCAAATACGGTTGGGAAAAAAGATTGTTGTTGTTCAGAGCATCCATCACAAAGCAAGGTAATCTTTGAATTACAATATTCTGATTGACAGGGAACTTGGCAATCAACACAATACTCCCATGATTCTCCAGACTCACAAACACTATTCCAACAAGCAGAAACTGCCGTTTTATCATTGGTTTCTATAGATGGTTGAGTATCTGTTTCTTGTTTGTCATTATTTAATTTATTCAACAAAATTTCTTCACAGATTTGATATTCTCCCTTTTGAAAACTAACAAAATCCGTATTACAACAAACTTTAATTATATGATTATTATTTGGGTCTGCTTTGGGAATCCCGGCGGTATCACGACCAGATAAAGAATAAACATCGTTTGGATAAGGAAAAGTATTTCCATCAACAAAAGGACGACAATAAGCCGATTCTTGTTGGTTACTGACACTTATTTCGTATGAAAATAAAGCTCCGCACTCTAAATCATCTCCAGAACCATCATTACAACTCCATTCTATTGAGTTTAATTTTAGAGAGGCTATACTAGATAGACTTTCTTTCTTTGATACATCATTATTAAAAAAGATAATAGCAAGAATGACAACAGCAATAACAACGCCAATCAAAAGATATTTTTTAATTTTGTCTGCCATAATAAATAAATAGATAATAGCACATATAAAAAGTTTTGTTTTTGTTTTCGAGAGTACCCCCGTTTCCTTAATAAAAAACAAGAAAAATATTTGGGTGGAACGAAGTGAAACCTTTTATCCTTTGTTATACAAAGTGCAAAGCATTTTGTTGGTTTTCTCGTTGGTCAGATAAAAGAAGTATTTTTCTGTTTTTACTTCCTGCGAAGCAGACTATTTGTCGCGTAAGCGACCGAGGCGACTCACATTTGACAACAACTTCTCCAATTGGGCGGGCAAGAAAAGTGATTTTAATTAGACATAACGTATGCGATTATCTGAAGTTCTGCGTAGCAGAATTTGGGGATTTTTCGCAGGAAAATCCCAGATAATCGCTGTTAAATGCCCTGAACGGAACGAAGTGGAGCGAAAGTCCGCAGGACGTGGTTCGAGCGTTAGCGAG
>JACPHA010000002.1 GCA_016188825.1 Candidatus Pacearchaeota archaeon
CCTTTATAATAAAACCTGTTCAATGGGCTCTACTGCTTTGTGGAGCGCTCAAAGCATATTTGAAAATCATGCTTTTTGGTTTGACGTTGACAGGGGGCTTTTTATTTACACCAATAATCAATCTGGAGAGGATTTTTATTTCCCGAGGGCGATAAAAGAATATTGTGAAGATACAATCAATTGGATAAACGGAAAATCACCATGTGAGGTTTATGGATAAAGATAATCATAGAGAATTGCCGACAATTATTAAGAGTATATTTCAATAAGTTTAATTTTCTTCATCGACAAATTTGGCTTTGTTTCCGGCAACAAGTATTTTTGATACATCAGTATTAAGATTTGCTAAATCGCCTGCTTTGAATGGCCCGATGATGTTGCCCGCATGATCAACGAATTGCTCAACTTGTTGTTTAAAAATAATCATTTTATTTTCTTCTTTAAGATCTTTTTTTCCATTAATTATTTTTGAGATTTCTTTGTCTCCGTCTTCAAATGCTTTTACAAGCTTGTCAAACATTTCTTTTTCTGTGGAGAGCATGTTTTCATAGTCTCTTTTCATTATGCCGGTTTCGGTTGCTACGAAAACTAGATTAAGAAGTTTCTTTTTTCTTTTTAATATTAATTCTTTGAAGATTGCAATTGAATTCTCGAGTTGTTTTTTTGTTTTTGCAACCGAATCTGAAAAAAGGTCTGATTCAGAAGAAGAGGACTCTTTTTTTTCTGCTATATATTCTTTGAAATCTTCAAGAAATTTTTTTGGCAATGGCTGCAGCGAATCAGAGTATTTTTCTTTTCTTAATATCTCATAAAGCTCGCTGTAATTAATCATGAAAAATTGTTATTTTTGGTGTTTATAGAGATTTGCATTAATTGTAATTACTTAGTTTTGTAAATCTTTGTTAGTAAAACAAAATAGTGTTATGTCAAGAATTTCCAATTCTTGAGCACACCCAAGAATTTAATTGTCAGAATTCTTGGTGTCCAAAAGTCCAAACACACACAAGGGCTTTTTGATGTTTATGTTATGAGATTAACAATATTTTATGGATTGCACATTTTGAAGATTTGGATAGTTTAATAAATAAGATTTTTTTATTATGATGATGAAAAGAGGGAAGAAATTAAGGAGAAGTTTTTATGTTTATCTTTTTAGGCACGGGCAGACCACGTTTAATAGAGATGGAAGATTTACAGGGTGGCTTGATCCAGGCGTGACGAAATTAGGAACAAGACATGCAAGAATAATTGCCAGAAAGTTAAGAAGAAAGAAATTTCAAGTTGCTTTTTATACAAGATTGAAAAGGTCTAAGCAAACACTGAAAGAGGTTTTGAAATTTCATCCAGAATGCAAGAAATTAATAAGAGATGATAGGATGATTGAGAGGAATTATGGCAAGCTGAACGGAACCACACACGAAGATTTTATTAAAAAAATGGGAAAGAAACTTTACGATTTAGAGGTGCACGGAGATTTAATTGGAGATTTGAGCAAAGAAGGGAGAAGGGAAGTAGAAAGGGCATTGGGAGAAGAAGAATTCAAGTTAATACACCGAGGTTTTTATGTTCCACCGCCGGCGGGAGAGAGTTTTGCAGATGTGGAAAAAAGAGTTAGGAGTTTTGTCAGAGATTTGATAAAAATAATGAAGAAACAAAAAGTTAATGTCGCAATTTCTGCACATGGAAATTCTATTAGGCTTTTTAGGAAGATAATGGAAAAAGCAAGCATCCCGGAAACAACCTCTTGGTTTATTCCTTATGACAAGGTTTTTTTTTATAAAGTCAAAATATGAAAGGCAAGAAATATATTGGCAATTTGAAAATTTTTTTGATTGTTCTTATTTTTTTATCAGCTTATTTTTTTCTTTCAAATCGAGGAGAACCAGAGAAGATTGAGCAAGGCAATTATGAATTTGAAGTGATAGCTGATAATCTTGACACTCCATGGGCTATTGATTTTTTGCCGGACGAAAGAATGATATTTACAGAAAGACCGGGAAGGATCAGCATTTTTAGTTCTGATAGAGGGTTAAAAATTGTTGGGAACGTAGAAGTCAATGAAGTTAGCGAGTCTGGATTAATGGGGATTGCTGTCGACCCAGATTTTGGCAGTAATAGTTATATTTATGTTTACTATACTGCAGATAAGGGAAACAGGGTTTCTAGGTTTGTTTTTGACAAAGACGAGTTAAGAGATGAAGAAATTTTATTAGACAATATTCCAAATGCAATGTTTCATGATGGAGGAAGAATAAAATTCGGACCAGATGGAAAATTATATGTTGCAACAGGCGATGCTACGAACCCAAGTTCGGCGCAAGATACCGGTTCGTTGGCAGGAAAGATATTAAGAATTAACAAAGACAGAGGCGTCCCCGAGGATAACCCTTTTGAAAATTATGTTTATTCTTTTGGGCACAGGAATCCGCAAGGAATTGCTTGGCACCCTAAAACTAAAGAGTTATATTCTTCTGAACACGGGCCGACGAGGAATGACGAGATTAATATTATTAAAAAAGGAGGAAACTATGGCTGGCCGAAGGAATGCACGGAAGAAGGAGATTTTATTAATCCGATAAGATGCTATGCTGAATTTACTTTAGCCCCTTCTGGAATTGCTTTTTACAAAGGCGATTTATATGTTGCGGGCTTGCGAGGAACACAACTGAGAAGAATTGTTTTTTATGAAAATAACATATTAAAAGAAGAAGAATTATTTGGAGGTTTAGGAAGAATTAGAGAAGTTGTAGCACATGGAGATTATTTGTATATTGCAACCAGCAACAGAGACGGAAGAGGAAATCCGACGAAAGGAGATGATAAGATTATAAGACTTAAGAAGAAGCAAGAACAGTAAGTTTTATATTTATGATAAGGTTTGTATTTTGGCGTTTTATGGAGGATTAATATTGCGGCGAAATGGCAGGGAAGTTTATTGTTAAGGTAAAGAAAGTTAGTTATAAGACAAACTATAGGCTGCAATTTATTAACATAACAAAAGAAGTTGAAGATTTTATTAAGCAGAGCGGAATTAAAAAAGGAATTGTTGTTGTGCAGACACACCACACGACTTGTGGTGTTTGGGTAAATGAGGATGAGAAAAATTTGATAGGTTCTGACGGACAGAATGATAATTCTGATTTGAAAAGGGTTTTGGACAGGTTTGCTAACCCGGAAGAAGAATGGGGGCACAATGATGTTCGTGATTCAAGAAACCCTAAAGGAAAGAGAGACACTCATTTATGCGTCCCCGATGAAAACGGAAGGATTCGTGAATGTATTAATGGGCACGCACATGCGCAGGCAATGATTTTGCAGAGCTCAATAACAATGATAATAGACAAAGGAAAACTTGTGAAAGGGAAATGGCAGCAGATTATGTTAATTGAGATGGATCATGACAGAGAAAGAAAGATAACAATTTTGGTGCAGGGAGTTGGGAAGGAGAAGAAAAATAAAGAGCTTGCCTAAAATTTCAATATCTCCGCAGCAAACCGAAGGAGTATTTCCGCGAAATTTTTCGCTTCGCGACTGGCAATTTCTAATTGTTAAATTGACAACGCAGCAAGATGCGGGGTGTTAAACCCAATCTGACAATAAAAATTAATTTTTTTTGGAAATTTTTGTAATTGTAGGCATAGTTAATAGAATAATAATCAGGATAGTTATAAGAATTAGAGAGCCAATCTTTTTTATTATCGTAAGGATTTGAGCAAGTTTATAAATATTGTTTCTTTTGTAGTAGCATGTTCAAGTTTTTAAAAGAAAAATTAAGCGGATGGTTTGGGAAGAAGGAAGAGAAGGAAAAAATTGTAGAAGTTAAAGAAAAGAAGCATAAAGTGAAGGCGGGAAAGAAGGAAAAATCAGCGAAGAAAATAAAGGAAAAAGAAAAAATTGAGGAAAAGGCAGAGCCAACAGAGGACAGAGAAAATGAAGAGGTAAAAAGAGAATTAGCGGAGGCGAAGAGTGAAATTAAGGAAGAGAAAGAGCTCGCTTCTGAAGTTTTGGAAGAAGGAGAAATTTTTGAATTAGCTGAAAAGGGAGAGAAAGATGTTGAGTTAGTTGAAGAAGAATCTGGAGAAAAAGTAATAGAAGAAGAGAAAAAAGAAGAAATAGTTGCTGAAGAGAAATCAGACAAAGCTAAAAAGCAGAAAAGGGAAGTTGAGAAGGCAGAAGAAGGGGAAAAAATTAAAGAGGGAAAAGAAGAGAAAAGAGGATTTTTTGCTAAGCTGTTGAGCAAGATAAAAAGCTCTAAATTGACAGAGGAAGAGTTTAATTCTTCATTCAGCGAATTTGAGATGGAATTGTTAGAGAGCAATGTAGCCTTAGATGTTGTTGATAAGATTAGGGAGAAGTTATCAAGAGAATTGGTTGAAAAACAGTTTAAGAGAGGAGAAGCAGAGCAGAGAGTTTTTTTTGCATTGCGGGAAGCGATAGAAGAAGTTTTAATTGAAGCGCCGGATTTAGTTGAAAAGATAAAGGGCAAGAAAGGGGAGTTTGTTATTTTATTTTTTGGAATAAATGGAACCGGAAAGACGACGACAATTGCTAAATTAGCTTATAAGTTGGAGAAAGAAGGATTGAAGTGTGTTTTGGCTGCAGGAGATACGTTCAGAGCGGCTTCGATAGAACAGCTGGAGCAGCATGCAGAAAAATTAAGAGTTCCAATTGTTAAAAATAAGTATATGTCTGATCCTGCGGCTGTTGCCTTTGATGCAATTCAGTATGCGAAAAAAAATCATATTAAAGTTGTTTTGATTGACAGTGCGGGGAGGATGCACACAAAGGAAAATTTGATGAAAGAAATGGAAAAAATTGCGCGGGTTGCAAAGCCGGACTTGAAAATTTTTGTTGGAGAGGCAATAACAGGAAATGATGTCGCTGAGCAGGTAAAGGCGTTTAATGATTCTGTTGGAATTGATGGGATTATTTTGACAAAAGCAGATGTTGATGAAAAGGCCGGAACAATTTTATCTGTTGGCTATATAACAGGAAAGCCGATTTATTATTTGGGGGTTGGACAGAAATATGAAGACTTACGGGAATTTAAAAAAGAGTATTTTATTAAGGGCCTGGGATTGGAAGCGGAGAAGTGAAGAATTAAAAAATTAATTAAGGTGATTGAAGCATTTTAGTACCAATCAAAACCATTTAAACAAAAAATGATACATTAATACGTCTTAAAAAGCGAGTTTAGAACACATGTAATTGTCAGACATTAATTAATTTCTAAAAACCCCGTTTATTATAGTTATAAGGGCCATTATCAATAATCTGTTAAAAAGTTGGTGCTGATTTCCACTAATCTCTAGAAGTTAAAGATACAAATTTGGCAGATAATAACCTACTATGAAAGAAATTGCTCCGAGAATTAAGCCCCTTACTGTTTTAATTGTCCTGTTTTCTAGATAATATGAACCGGTTATTAAAAGCAAAAAGGTAATAACCGCGAGTATTGCAAATAGAATATCTTGATAGAAGAGAGAAGTAAAAATTGCAAGGAGCAAAGCGCGGGAGACATAAAACTCGGAATTTTTTATGAAAATTGAGAGCATCAAGAGAACGAGGGCGGAGATAATTAATTGGTCTGCGAATGGCCGGTAGGGTTTTATTAATGCTCTTATTATGACTAAAAGATAAAAAACCCAACTACCCAGAGCGAGCAAGTCACGAGAGGTTTGTTTTTTTAAATCTTCAAACAAGTTTTTTTTATTTGCCATTTTTTCCATTTCTAAAGTCTAAGACAGAAAGATAAAGTGTTGAAGCGATAAGAATGCCCAAAGAATCAAGAAAAATATCTGTTATCGAGGTTGTTCTTCCTGGAACGAAAAACTGGTGCAATTCATCTATAATACCATAAAGGACCGCCAGAGTAATTGCGATAGGAATTAATTTTTTATTTTTTCCTTTTGTCAAGGAGACTGAAAGAAAAAATGCCAGAAAGAAGAAGGCAGAAATGTGATATACCGTCGGCATTATCGAGACGGTTCTTGGCGCCTGCTCTGACGTCAATGAGGAAACATAAAATATGCCCGAGGCTATGAGAATTACAATGAGCCACGAAAATACAGGATTTTTTTCAAGCCAGCTAATCATCTTCTCTTTTTTATTTTATTTATTATATGGGGCAGTCAAGGTTAATAAAAATTTGTGTGGTTTTTGTCAATGAATTTTTAACAACGAAAGCAGAAGGTCTGGACTTAGGAAGGTGTTTTCTTTAGTATAAGACATTATCAAAAGAAGAACAGAAAAAATAAATATTGCTATCGAAAGAATGAGGATGATTATCAACTGGATTTGTATCTTATTTGGAAGTTCTTTTTTCATTGAATTACAACGGAGAGCAGACTTATGAATTTTTATAAAACCACAAGTTTATTAATCTTATTTTGAGTTGATTTTTTATGCTAGGGAAATTATCTGAAACATTAAGGAAAATAACAGATAAGGTAGCGAATGCTATTTTTTTGGATAAGAATTTAGTTGAAAGCATAGTAAAGGAATTACAGAGAGCGATGATTGAGGCAGATATTAATATTTCTCTTGTTGGCGAGATTTCGCAGGAGATAAGAAAAGCAGCCTTTGATGAAAGAATAAAGGGAATTGAAAAAAAGGAGCACATAATAAAATTATTACATGACGAGTTATTGAGAATTTTGGGGAAGAAGAAAGAAATTCATTTGGGCAAAAAAGAAATTTTTATTCTTGTTGGTTTATACGGCTCGGGAAAAACCACAACTGCTGGAAAATTGGCTTTTTATTATTCAAAGCGCGGAAGAAAAGTTTGCTGTGTTGGACTTGATGTGCACAGGCCTGCTGCTGCAGAGCAATTGAAACAGGTTTGTGAGAAGATAAATATAAAGTGTTTTATTGAGTCAAAAGAAAAAAATTCATTGAAGATTTGGAAAAATTTTGAGAAGGAAATTAAACAATATGATTTGGTTATTGTTGATACTGCCGGAAGAGATGCGTTGGACGATCCTTTGATTGAAGAGATAAAAAATTTGGGAAAGGCGGTAAAGCCGACAGAGAGTTTTCTTGTGATTCCCGCAGATATTGGGCAGGCGGCGAAGAAACAGGCGAGGGCGTTTAAGGAAGCTCTAAGGATTAGCGGAGTGATAATAACAAGAATGGATTCTAGTGCAAAGGGCGGAGGAGCTTTGACTGCGGCGGCAGAGGCAGAGGCCCAAGTTGCCTTTATTGGAACGGGCGAGAAGATGAACGAGCTGGAAAGTTTTGATCCGGAATCTTTTTTGAGCCGATTGCTTGGAATGGGAGATTTGAAGGCTCTGATGGAGAGAATTCATTCTGTTATGAATGAAAAAGAGGCAGAGAGACAGAAGAAGAAATTAGAGGAAAGAAAATTTACATTGAGAGATTTACAGGGGCAACTGGATTCAATGCAGGAAATAGGGAGTTTTGATAAAATAATGTTAATGATTCCTGGGCTTGGGAAATTACAAGATAAGATTCCTACAAACGAACTTGAGGGGCAGCAAGAAAGAGTGAAGAGATGGAAACACATAATTAATTCAATGACAGAAGAGGAGATTGAAAATCCTGATATTTTGGAGAAGCAGACTTCTAGGATACAGAGGATTGCAAAGGGTTCTGGAGCAACAAGCACCGACGTGAGAATGTTATTGAAGCAATACAAGATGCTGAATGAGATGATAAAGTCGCAAGCAGAAATGCAAGAGGGAAAGATTGATCAGAAGATGATTATGAAAATGGCAAGGAAGTTTGGGAAGAAACTAAGATTCTAAAGAATTTTATGTCTTGAAAATGACGGGAAAAATAAATGAATATTAACGACAACAAACGATTTTTTCTGCCATGCCTGGACTACTAAATCCTATGTCTCCATAGTAAGGTTCTGCTCCATTATTATTAAATCCGCAACCGCCTCCTCCACCTCCCATTAAGCCCGGACAAGCTCCCAAGAAAGGTCTTTTCATTTGTACTTGTGTTTGACCCGTACAAGAACGATTAGCCGAAGTCCAATATCTCTCAATTTCAGAATACTGAGCAATTAAGCAGTAATCATAACCAGAATTTATGCATGTTTGTTCTCCACTTATTGTTTCATTCCCATAATTATAAACTTGGCATTCTGCTTTATTTGCGCCATCAACTTGAAGGTTTCCACTTATTCTTGTATTTCCATTTAGCAAAATATTTTCTCCAGTTAAAGACGGAGCTATTGATCTAACTTCACATTTATCATCAGCATCACAAGCAGATGCTCTTGTGTATACAGTGCTCGCATTTAGTCTTATAGGAAAAAGTGCATTGGTTGTTATATTAGCAGTGACAAAAGCAATTATTATCGCTCCAACACCAGCAATTATAAGGGTTATCCAGATTTGTTTTGAAACCATTTTTTACCTCTTATTATATTATTATTTTAATTTCTAATGGAAATATATATATATCTTTCGGTTGATAATTTTTTATGCAGGAACAAATTATTCAACAAGGAGCCGAAGCCATTTTGATAAAAAAAGGAGAGGAATTGATAAAGAGGCGAGTGAAAAAAGGATATAGGATTTCTGAATTAGATGAAAAATTAAGAAAAAGCAGGACAAGGAAAGAGTTTAAGTTGCTGGAGAAAGCGCGAAATTTAATTGACGTTCCTTCTGTAAAAAAAGTTTCTGATAAAGAAATGGAAATAGACATGGAATTTATTGAGGGCGAGAAATTAAGTGACAATTTAGATAATTTGGAAAATTGGAGAGGGGTTTGTTTGCAGATTGGTGAGAATATTGCAAAGTTGCATGATGCAGGGATTATACATGGAGATTTGACTACATCAAACATGATTTGGAAAGAACAAGGAAAAAAAGTTTATTTTATTGATTTTGGATTAGGTTTTTTTTCAGACAGAGTCGAGGACAAGGCGGTTGATTTGCATTTGATTAAAGAGGCTTTGGAGGCAAAACATTTTAAGAATTTTGAAAATTATTTTAAGACGATTTTGCAAGGTTATAAAATATCAAAAAATTATAAAGAAATTTTGAGGAGATTGGAAAGAGTTGAAAGAAGAGGCAGATATAAAGAACAGTATTGATTAATTCTAAAAGGTATAGTTAAAAGGGGCTATTATCAATAATCTGTTAAAGAGTTGGTGCTGATTTCCACTAATCACCATTAATAATACTAAAAATCCAAAGTCTTATAAAGCATTTTTGATGTTTATTTTTTGGATTTGTATCTTAGCCCTATAGTATAGTGGTCAAGTATGCGGGCCTTTGGCGCCCGAGACCTCGGTTCGAATCCGAGTAGGGCTATTATTTTTAAAAATTTGAGATTTAGGCATTTTAGCACTAATCAAAACCATTAAAACGAAAATAATGAATAATACGCATTAAAGATAATTTTAATTGCATATAATTACCAAACATTAATTAATTTCTAAAAACCCCGTTTATTATAGTTATAAGGGCCATTATCAATAATCTGTTAAAAAGTTGGTGCGGATTTCCACTAATCACCAAAAATTTTATGAATGAAATTCGTTACCTATAAAAATCCTAGTTGTTATTTAGTATGATGGCTGTTAAAGAAAGAGGGTTTATTGAAGGAATATCCGATGCATTTATTTGTATAATTAGCGCGCCTTTTTATTTGGTAAAAGGAGTTATAAAGGGAATTGTTTTTTTATTTAAGAAATTAAGCCAGAAGGAAAAAGAGGAGAAAATTGAAGGGAGGAGAAAATTGATGAAGGCAAATTATAATGAGTTTAAGATTTTGGAGAGCGATGACGGTGATTTGAAGAAGTGGGAGAAGAACGTTGCTGGAAAAAGCAAGATTGGATTGATACTGGGGGCAAGAGGCTCGGGAAAGACGGCATTTGGTCTGAAACTTTTGGAGAACATTTATGCTAAAACTGGAAAAAAGTGTTATGGGCTGGGCTTTGTTGCCGAAGAAATGCCCCTCTGGGTTGAAGTTATCGAAGATATAGGAAAAATAAAAAATAATTCTGTTGTGTTGATTGACGAAGGAGGGGTTTTATTCAGTTCAAGAAGAGCAATGACCAACGCGAATAAAATTTTAAGCGATTTAATTTTGATTTCAAGACATAAGAACTTGTCAATTATTTTCATTTCGCAGAATTCAGCAAATTTAGATGTTAATATTATAAGAGAGGCTGATTTTCTTGCTTTGAAGCCATCTTCACTTTTGCAGAAAGATTTTGAGAGGAAAAAAATAAAAGAGCTTTATGAAGAATTGGAAAAGAAATTTTCTGTTTATAAGGACAAGAAAGGAATAACTTATATTTATTCTGATGATTTTATAGGTTTTGTTTTAAATCCATTGCCTAGTTTTTGGAGTGATAAAATTGGAAAGAGTTTTGGACAATGAGTGATTTTTTATTGAAATAAAGTTTCTAGACTTTTAACTACTCCCAGAATTGTTGTAGTAGCATAGGAGATATTCCATAAAATCAAACCACCAGTAATTGCCCATGCTTGGAAAACTTGATCAGGATTATAATTATCAAAAATATCTTCTTCTCTATTTCTTTTTAAATAATTTTTTAATCCTAAATAGGGAAGCATATCTGAAGTTTTAAGATTAACTTGTTCTTTTATTCTTCTATTCTGGCCGATATATTCTAACATAATATTATTTTGAAGTAGAAGTATTTAATCTTTTCTGATTATGATAAATAAAAAATTAAAAAAGAAAGAAAAAAATAAAATTTATTCTTCGTTTAATTTGGAAATTCGATCTTTTATTCCTTGGAGCTCTTTTTCAAGAGAGTTTTTGTATTCTTCAAGCATTTGTATTTTTTCTTCTTTTGTTAAAAAACTTCGGGGAATAATTACTTCGCATGTTCCCGCATAACATCCTTGACAGTTCATTTTGTTTTTTTGCCTCCTTTCAGTTTTTAATACTTTGATATCGGTCATACGATATTAAGAAAGAGGATATATTTAAATATATCGGTTGCCCAATATTTATATGAAAATAATTTTGAGAAGGAAAAAAGAAGTTTATTGCTGTGACATGAGGGGAATGCTTTCATTTTTAATTTTATTTCTGCTGTCAAAAAAAGAGATGAGCGGAAAAGAATTGAGCGATGAAATAGGGGAAAGAAAGGGAGCAAGGCCAAGCCCAGGAACTATTTATCCGGCTTTGAAGGTTTTGAATTTACAGGGACTTATAAAGGAAAAGAAAGAAGGGAAAGAAATATTTTATTCTTTAAGCGCCGAAGGAGAGAGAAGTTTAGAGGTTGCAAAAGAAAGGTTTTGTAAGGTTTTTATGGACGTTCTTTAATTTAGAAAATCTTACGAGAGAAATGAATCCTTTTCAAGGAGACCTGTTTCATCGTATTTATGCAGGTTTTCGCCCAAATGAGAAAAGGGAGAAGTTTCTTGAGAGTTATATGGGACACAGGCAAGAGGCGAGGACGACCATAGATCAGACTTTGAGATTAGCTAATGAAGAAATACAGACAAGATTACGAATTCCTAAAATAATTCCTGTTAATTCTTTATATGGATAACCCATTAATTAAAATCCCATTTGGATGATATTTCCTTTATTAAAATAAATAACTGCAGAAAATAAATTAGTCAAGGCATTTTGTTAAGGATGTAATGAAAACGAGCGAACGAAGTGAGCGAGTTAGGTCGTATTATCTTATTTTTTCTCTGCAAATTTTTCATCTTTTTTCCTTAGAATTTGAAAAATCCGTATTTCGCAGAGAGCAAGGGGATAGATTTTTTTGAGTTTTAATGAGAGCTGTTTTTGAAGCTTGTTTGTTATTATGTCAGAAAAGATTTCTTGAGAGAAACGGGTTTTTATCAGAGATTCAATGTTTTTTTTGGTGTTTTCCCTCAGGGCTTTAAGAACGGACCTTGAAACTCTTTTTCTTGTCAAAAGCAAAGGCTTTATTCGAACAAAGCAATCTTTGCATTCTATTTCGAACGAGTCTTCAACGTAGTCAATGCCTTTGTGCATTGCCCTTCTTATGTATGCCCCCGCAAGCTCGATTGATTCTGGAGTACCAAGGAGTTTTTCTCCTTCTTTTTTTATTCTTAATTTTAGCTCAAGGCTTTTTCCCCGAAGTTTTTTTGTTAAGTCAAGCTTTATGGTTTTGTTTATGAGATCTTCTTTGTTTGTAGCATATAAGTATATTTTTTCTGCTGTCAGGGGAGCCGTAACTTCATGAAATGTTTTTTTTATGTTTTTTTTAGAGGTAATTTGTTTCGCCATTTTATTTTGAGACTGCTTCTCCTATCAGGATTCTGCTTGAGCGAATTGCTTTTTTTATGTTTTTAACTTTTCCGCAGGTTTTGCATTTATAAGTTACAGTGATTCTCTTTGTGACTTTTGTTTTTCTTTTCCAATCTTTCGGGCCTTTTCTGGAACGCCTTCCTAGATTTCCGAAGCCGCCGCGAAGACCCCTTAATTTTTCCCGCACGGCAGAGCCCCGAGAAAGAGGATGTGCCGCAGAACGAGCTTTTTGCTTTGCTGTTCCAATTAATTGAACAGTGTGTTTTTTACAATATGGACAATATCTTTTTGTTTCTTTCGGTAATTTCATAGTAAATATTTTTTATGAGAGAAAATGGTTTTTAAAGATTTGGGTTTGTCTAAGTAATGCCGGCTTAATATTTCAATTATCAAAAGCCCCGCGTATTAAATAAGAAGATTTTATCTTGAATAAGGCATTTATCGATAATTGAACAAGAGAACTTTATAATTATACAAATATCGTGAATTCTGGTAATTGGTATAAAATTTTTCCAGAATTTCCGTGATAGATAATCCCCAAAACTCTATACTAAACAAGGGAATTATCTATAATTGCTAAACTTCTGGCGCACCATGTTATTATTTTTGATGAACCGTGCTAAGATTCTGAATCGAGTTAACAGTTTGATTAATTTATTTTCCAAAAAGATTTGATAATTTGTTGTATATCATACTGACCAGGAAGACTATAAGAGAAGCTATTAAAATTAGTTTCCAGTCGCTAAGAGAGAGAGGAGTTGTATTGAAAAATTTGTTCAGGGGAGTGTAAATTACAGAGATTTGAAGGACAACGGAGAGCAGAACTGCAAAGACCAAATATTTATTTGAGAAAATTCCCAGTTTGTATTGCGAGCGAACTGTGTGAAGCCTTACCATTTCCGTTAATATTATCGAGGTAAATGCAATTGTCTGTATCTTCATTTTATATAGCTGATTTTCTTGAATTGCGAGCGCGGAATATTTTTGCATTGAGAAATAAAATAAAATTAGAATACCAGTGGTTATTATGATGGAAACTGTCAGGATTTGTGAGGTTACCTTTTTGCCCATTATGGAATTTTTTGCAGACTCCGGGGGGCGAGCCATTATGTTCTGTGAGTATGGATCTACGCTAAGCGCGAGGGCAGGCAAACCATCGGTGAGAAGATTTATCCAGAGAAGCATTACGGCAGTTAAAGGAAGAGGCCAGCTTAGAAGAATTGCGAACAAGATGATTAGAACTTCTGCGATGTTGCACGATAAAAGATAATTAATGAATTTTGAAATGTTTTCGTGGATGCCTCGGCCTTCTTTTACTGCTTTTACAATGCTGGCAAAGTTGTCATCAGCAAGAACCATGTCGCTTGATTCTCTTGTTACATCGGTGCCCTTTATTCCCATGGCTATTCCAATGTCTGCTTTTTTTATTGCCGGAGCATCGTTGACACCATCTCCGGTCATTGCAACAATTTCTCCTTTTTTCTTTAGGATATCAACAATTTGCATTTTGTGTATTGGTTCAACTCTGGCAAAGATGTTTGTTGTTTCAAGAATTTTTTGCTGCTCTGCTTCTGAAAGTTTGACGAATTCATTACCGAGTATTGCATTGCCGAGAATTTCTATGTCTTCTGCTATGGCTTTTGCAGTGTAGATATTGTCTCCTGTTATCATTATTACCCTGACGCCAGCCTGCTTGCAGAGCTGAATAGCTTCTTTAACTTCTTCTCTAGGAGGATCTATCATTGCTTGCAAGCCGACAAAGATTAAATTATTTTCAAGTTTTTCTTTTTTTTTGTAAGGTTTGTAGGCAAAGGCGAGAACACGCAAAGCAGAGCTTGCGAATTCTTTGTTTTTTTCATGTATCCGGGAGAGAATTTTTCTGTCTAATTTTTTTATTTTTCCGTTTTGATAAAAGCGATTGCATTTTTCAAGCACCTTTTCTGGAGCACCCTTGGTATAGACATAGTTTTTTTTGTCTTCTGGAGCTAAAATAACTACGGACATCATTTTTCTTATTGAATCAAACGGGTCTTCATTGAGCCTTTTATATTTTTGATGTAAATCTTTGCGGTTTATCCCGGATTTTTCTGCGCTTACAAGCAGGGCAGCTTCTGTCGGGTCGCCGGTGATTTCCGACTTTTCTGTGTCGAGAGATGCATCGTTGCATAATGCTCCTATTTTGAATAAAATTAAATCTTTGCTTGATAATCTCTTTTGAGATTTTAATTCTCCTTTTGTTGAATATCCTTCTCCAGAGAGAGATATTTCTTGGAAATTTATGAATGCTTTTTTTACAGTCATTTCATTTTTAGTCAGTGTTCCGGTTTTATCAGAGCAGATAACTGTTGTTTCGCCGAGAGTTTCTACTGAAGGAAGCTTTCTTATCAATGCATTATTTTTTGCCATTCTGATTGTGCCCACAGCTAAAGCGATAGTTACAATTGCAGGAAGGCCTTCTGGAACAGCCGCAACAGCAAGAGAGACTGCGGTGAGAAACCATGATTTTGCCGATAGAATGAATTGAAGAAAATCTCCGGAAAGGAGAAGAGGTAAAAGATTTTCTTTATAAATTCCTATTATGAAAATTATTAAGCAGAGCAGGATTGTTATTAAGCCAATGAATCTGCCGGTTGATTCGAGTTTTTTTTGCAACGGAGTTTGCTCTTCTTTCATTTGAGAAATCATATAAGCTATTTTTCCGATTTCTGTTTTCATGCCAATTGAGGTGATAACTGCTTTTCCTCTGCCACGAGTTATTATTGTTCCAGAAAAAACCGTATTTTTTCTTTCTGCAAGAGGAGTAAGTTCATTTAAAACATCAGGCAGTTTTGAAACTGTCGAAGATTCTCCTGTTAATACAGATTCTAAGGATTCAAGATTTGAGGTCTCAATTAGTCTTGAGTCTGCCGGCACTTTGTCGCCTTCTTCCAGCAAAATGATATCGCCTGGAACAAGTTCTTTTGCATCGACTAGGGTTATTTTATTGTCTCTTATAACTCTTGATTTGAGAGCGGTTAATTTTTTCAATGCTTCAATGGATTTTTCTGCTTTGTATTCTTGGGCAAAACCGAAAACAGCATTAAATAATAAAATAGCAAGAATAACAATAGTATCAGTTGTTTCTCCTGAAAGAAAGGAGATTGCCACGGCAAAGAGCAGGATGTAGATTATAAAACTTTTAAATTGGCTGAGAAAGAGCAAAATTGGATTTGTTTTTTTTTGTTTCTCCAGCTCATTAAGACCATAGGCGTTTTTTCTTTCTTGAACTTGGATTTCATTTAAGCCGTTTGAATTAACATGGAAAAAATTTAGCACTTCTTCTACGGTTTGAGAATGGAAAGACATTTTGCCTCTTTTTTATTTTTTTAATTAGAGAAAAGAGATATAAAAATTGATAGGTGGAGGCAAGAGAGAAATTTTATAATTGTTTTTACTATGTAATTACAATAAAGAAAACTTTAAATAGTCTTTGTCAGTAGGAAAAATCATGGTAAAAACACGAATGACAGGAAGATTCGATTGGAAATCTCCTGAAATAGAAGCCACATTGGCGCAAGGTCCAGACGCATATGAACTTTATCACTCGATTCCTAAAGTAATTAGAGAAAGAATTGGCTACAATTCGGAAACCAAAGAGATTATAGGTTCTACTCCTTTTTTTGTTGTGAGGGTTGATACAGAATTGAACGGATTGGGAATAAGAACCCCAAGATTAAAAGATTTAATCAGAGAAGAAGTTGCTATTTTGATAGGGGCAGATATTATGCGGATTCTCCTGCTTTAATTTTAAGAAGCCATAAAGATAAAGATAACGAGAGGAATAATCCTCTCATAGAAAAAATTTTAGAAATAGTGGAAGAAAAAGAAAGGAAAGTTAAATTTCCTTTTAGGATTACAGGATTCGATGCAAGGCCCTGGCCTGAAGATGAGAAAAGTTATGGAATTATAGTTGTTCCAAGAAAAGATTTTGAAGTAATTGACGATAAAAGATTGGCCGGCAGATATAATGGAAGAAAATTTTCAGAAGTTGATGAATTTGACTTGCCAAACTTTGATTCAAGAGGAAGAATAACTTGGTATGCAAGACAAAAAGGGCTTTCGGGGTTGTGCTTGGACTGGTACCTCTGCGCCCTTTCGAACGACGGGGATCTCGCTGACTCGGGCGTTGATGGTCGGGTAGTTCTGGTTCGTGGGGTGTGCGCCGAAGGCGCCAGCGAAAAAATTTAGAGGAAAAGAAGCTTTATTCTATTGAGCAGATTAGAGAAGTTTTGGAAAGGAAAAGTATTTCTGGGATAGGCGATATTTTAGAAGATGGATTGCTTAATTTGAAATAATTATAACGAAAGAAAAAGTCTTTCCCTAATACGCTCAAGATTTGCAAAAACAAATAAATCTTGACTATATCAACAGAATGGGCAGCCCTCATTGTCTTCTCTTTTAATTGGCTTTTTATCCTTCTTTTTTTTATTTGACTTTTTCTTTGGCATTTTTGTATACTTCTTAAACCCCTAAATTATATCGGAAAGTATATAAATGTTTTTGGCTGTTTGTGAATTATAGAGAAAAGAGGCTCTTATGGTAAAGGACAAATTTGATTTGGTTGTTATTGGTGGTGGAACAGGAGGGTTAAGAACAGCCTTGTATTCAGCAGGGCACGGGTATAAAACCGCATTGGTTGAGCCGGGAGTTTTGGGAGGAACATGTTTGAATACAGGATGTATACCGACGAAGGCAATGCTTTATGCTTCACATCTTTACATGCTGTCAAAAAATTTTGAAGAGTTTGGAATAGAGACAGGAGAAACAAGAGTTGATTTTGGAAAATTAATGACGAGAGTTAAGGGAATTATTGATGAAGGACAGGAGCATATTGCAAATAGCATTAAAAATGAAAATTTAATTTTGATTAAATCAAAAGGAGGCTTTGTTGGCAAGAATCAAATCAAGACTGAAAATGGAGTGATCGAAGGAAAGAAGATTGTGATTTGTACAGGAGCAAAATCGCATGTGCCTGCCATAAAAGGATTAGAGAAAGTTAAATTTTTAATCAGCGATGATGTTTTGAATTTAAAAAATCTTCCCAAATCAATTATAATTTTTGGTGGAGGATACATAGCCGTTGAGTTTTCTACTTTTTTTAATGATTTGAGAACAAGGGTTATAATTTTGGAAAGGAATGAGCAGATATTGCATAAGATTGATAAAGAGGCGGCGGAAGTTATTAGGAAGGAATATGAGAAAAGAGGCATTGAGATTCATACAGGAATTGAAATAAAAGAAACTAGAGAAGAAAATGGGGCGAAGAAGGTTATTTTTACTGGTGGAAGAGAAAAGAAAGAAAAAATTGTTTCTGCAGATGAAATTCTGGTTGCAACAGGAAGAATTCCCAATACTTTTGGCTTGAATTTAGAAGTGGCAGGGATTGAAAAAGACAAGAAAGAAAACATTAAGTTTAACAAATATTTGCAGACGACAAATAAAAATGTTTACGTTTTGGGAGATGTTACTGGAAGAACAATGTTTGCCCATGCTGCAAAAAGAGAGTCTCATATTGTTTTGGTTAATGCACTTGAAAATAAGAAAGAGATAATGAATTTTGAACTTGTGCCTTGGGCGATTTTCAGCGAACCACCAATAGCAGGGGTTGGCATTGCAGGAGATGAAGTTAAAAATATTAAGGATATTGGGATTTTGAAGGCTGCTTTTTCAAGAGCTGGGAGAGCAAGAGTTATAGGGAACACCGGAGGGTTTGCAAAAGTTTTTTACAATAAAAGAACTCAAATAATTTTAGGAGCGATTATAATTGGTCCGAGAGCAGATGAGATAATTCACGAATTTACTGCTTTGATGAATTCTAAAGGAACAATTGATGAGATGAGAAATACAATACATATACATCCTACTTTATCTGAAGTTATTGAGGCACTGAAGGAGGTTTAGTAAGTGGTTCTATATAGATGCCATAAGAAGCCAGAAATGTTTCTTTTGGTTTAAGTATTATCAGCCCCTCTTTGTTGCTGAAGGCGTTTGTATTACAAGTCATGGGCTCTATTGCTATTGAATTTCTTGAAGGAGGAATAAAAACTTGAAGGTAATTATATTTATTTTTACCTGTTTCTTGCCAAACACAGATTTTTAAATTTTTATTCGCATCTTTAATTTCTGTTGTAGCAATACTTTCTTTTTCGGCAAGCTTGAAACCTGTATCGAATTTTTGATTTTTTATTTTGTTGAGTTTTGAAAATTTACTAAAAATTCTCTTATTTCCTGTTGGAATCATTCTTTTATCAACAGAAATTTTTTTGTTGGAAGGAAGTTTAAGAAATAAATTGTTTACCTTGCTTTTTGTTTTGAAATAAGGATGCCAGCCATCTCCGAAAGGTATAGGAGTTTTAGAGTTATTTTTTACAAGCGTTGTGCATTTGAAACCTCTTTTAGATATAGAATAGTTAATCGTTATTGTTATGTCAAAAGGATAACCTTTCAAATTTCTTAAGCGATTTTCTAGAATCAATGAAACAAATGAACTTGATTTTATTATTTTCTTAATTGTGAATTTTTTATTATAAATTAATCCATGTATTGCATGATGCTGAGCAGGAAAATTTATAGGCAAGGAATATTGAGCGCCCAAATGTAAATAACTGCCATCTTTAATTCTATTTGGAAATGGAATTAATTTTGCTCCTTTAAACCACTTATTTTTTATCAATTGTTTGTAATTAGAATCACCATCAATAATTGAGTAATTCTTTTTATTGGCATACAGAATGATTTCATTGACATTTGCTCCAAATTCTGGTATTATCGAAATGTATTCTTTTGTCTTTGTGTTAATAAGATATATTTTATTGAATTTACCATATTTTTCTCTTTTTATTTTAAACATATTAATAACTATTTTTTCTTATTTATAAAATATTTGTGACCTTGATTTATCTGATTCTAAACCAGAGATGAAGCAAGATTAGGAAGCTGATTGCGGCAAGGAAAAAAACAAGGAGAGCTGTGTCACTTTCCTTAATAGGAGATATCGCAAATCCAGTCAGAGGAAAGAAGGATAGAAAAAATATAGAGGATATTAAAATAATTGCTAAAAAAGCAATCAGGAAAGTTTTAAATGGGATATTTGATATTCTTATTTTTGATTGAATTTCTTCGAGTTTTGCTTGAGTTTCTTGGACAAGAGTTTTTGAGTTTTCAAGTTGAAACACATCAATTGCTTTTTTATAGTTTTCAAATGCTCTTCTTAAGGAGCTTTTTGACGAGAGCATTTCATAAAAAGAGGCTGCTTTTTGATACAAACTTCCTTTTGGCTTACCAACGCGATAATTTAATTCAGCCAACCCTTCATAAATTTGTGCTTTTATCGCATTGGAAATACCAAGATTGTTTTTAAGAAAATTTTCTAAGAAATCTATTTTTGTGAAATTATCCTTTATTTGTTCAAGACTTTTTTTTAGCTCTTCAAAAGAGGTTTTATTATTTATCATAGACTTTAAAGAAAGGCAAGGTTAAAGTATTTTTGGTTTTGATTATTTTTTATTACTTATACGAATTATTAATTCGAAAATTAACCATATAATGGCTGTTAGAATTGTTATGCCCCATAAATATAGATAAGCAAGTCCAAAAGATAAATCTTGTCCAAAACTTATATCTATGTTTAGTAAACCCACTGCGATAATAGTTGTTGCGTACATAAAAATTATTAGTAAGCCTTCAATTAATAAAGCGTATGAGATTGGGTTTCTTAATTTTAGCATCTTATAGTTTTTCCTTACTTTTCATTTTCTCCTGATACCATACAACTTTATCAATAGCATTTATTGCATTTGTTGGGTAAGTGAAAGTTGGCAGGCCGTTTTTTTCTAAAGCCCTTGAAAGAGTTTGAGTGAATTCTGCGCCTGTTGACACGATAATGATTGGTTTTTTTGTCTCCATGTGTGATTCTGAAATTATTTCCACTATGTCTGTTGTTATTAGGGGCGTTTGATATAAGACGATTAATAAAATTGCATCAATGTTTTTGTCTTTTATGCAATTTTCCAAGGCAACTTTATAGCGCTCGGTGGTTGCATCTCCGAGAAGGTCAAGGGGATTATGGATTTTGATTATTTTTGGTAAGTTTTTTCTTAGTTCTTTAATTGTTTTTTCAGAGAGAGACGCGAGAGCAAGGTTTTTTGATTGAGCTATTTCATCTATTGAAAGAATTCCATAACCTCCGCCGTTTGTTATTATTTGTATTCTGTTTCCCTTAAATGAAAGGTTTTTTTCAATTAATGATGCAGTGTTGAACATTTCTTCCAGGGAGTCTGTTTTTATTACCTTTGTTTGAGCAAAAATTCCGAAAAAGACTTCTTTGTCGCCGGCTAAAGCGCCAGTATGGGACAGCGCAGCTTGAGAACCTTGTTTTGTTAGTCCTCCTTTTAGAGCAATAATTGGCTTTATTTTTGAAACTTTTTTTATTGTTTCAAAGAATTTTTTTCCGTTTTTTATTCCTTCTATGTAAAGGCAGATTACTTTTGTTTTTTCGTCGTGAGAAAGATATTCAAGCAAGTCAGATTCATCAATGTCTGTGGCATTGCCATAGCTTATGAATTTTGAAAATTTATGGCCTTGCTCTGTTGCGATGTCTAGAATTGCTGCGCCAATTGCACCGCTTTGGCAGACAAAGCTGATTGTGCCGGGCTCTGGGCGCTTCAAGCGATAACGCGGGATAAAAAGCGCATCTAGTTTATTGTAGGAATCATAAATTCCGAGGCAATTAACTCCAATACAATTTATTTTATTTTTCTTCAAGAAAATTTGGAGTTTTTCTTCTAAATCAACGCGGCCGATTTCTTTGAAACCAGAAGTTATTATGAGCAAATTTTTAATATTTTTTTTATTGCATTCTTGGACGGTTTTTAATACAGATTCAGCAGGAACTGCGATTATTGCCAAATCTACTTTTTTTTCTACTTTCAAAATTGAAGGATAAACTTTTTTATTTAGAATTAAATCTGTGTTTGGATTTATTGGAAAAACCTCGTGTTTAAAACCGCCCTCGATTATATTTTTGAATAAAACATGGCCTACTTTGTTTGGATTTCTTGAAGCGCCGATTACTGCTATTGATCCTGGCTGGAAAAAGTTTTTTAGGTCTTTCATAAAATCCTCTTTTTTATTTTGTAATTATTTATAGTATATAACAGACCAATTAAACCTTTCGCCGACTTTATTGGTCCGTTAATAGCCAACTAATAATTGTAAACTGAATATTTTGAATTTTTAACAGAATTAGGGACAATTTACTATAGCTCAGGACTTAAGTTTTTTACCATCTTCGTTAAGTCCCGCGAATATATAGAGAACTGCGTTACTTATGTCCTTTATTTATTGCAGTTCTCTAATGGAAAACTACAAAAGAATAGTGCTATAAAACATGCAGTTATCAATATCTAAAGTCCTGCTGGTCAAAAATTAACGACTTTAGCTATAAAGCTAAAATAATATAATAAGAATAACAAGAGCAGGTTTATTAATATTTTTATAATTAATAATATTCTTTGACTGATTAAAAAATTTATTTCATCTCAATCAAAAGATGAGAGGGATCTTCGAGGAAAGTTTTTAGAGATACTAGGAATCTGACTGCCTCGGCACCGTCGAGAATACGATGGTCGAAAGTCAGAGAAATTGGAAGAATTTTTATTGTTTTTACCTGAAATTTTTTAGATTTATTTATTTTTTCATGAATTGTATTTTCGAAAATTCTTCCCAAACCAATGATTGCCGATTCTCCTGGATTGAGCAAGGGAGTTCCGTACAAGCCACCGACAGAACCATAATTTGTGATTGTGAATGTGCTTCCTTTTAGCTCTTCAAGAGAAATTTGCCTTGAGCGCGAGCTTTCTGCCAGAGAGGTTATTTCATTTGCTATTTGAGTAATTGTTTTGTTTTCTGCATTTTTTATTACCGGAACCACCAAGCCGACAGGAGTTTCAACTGCAACTCCGATGTTGTAATATTTTTTCAAAATTATTTCATCATTTTCAAGAGAGGCGTTTAAGAGGGGATATTCTTTTAGTGCTGCGATAATTGTTTTGATGATAAAAGGAAGCAAAGTTAATTTAATTCCTTGTTTTTCAAGTTGAATTTTTTCTTTTTCTCTTATTGCCCAGAGTTTTGAGATGTCAATGTTCTCTGTTATTGTTACTTGCGGGATTTGGGAGGATTTTATCATGTTTAAGGCAATTGTTTTTCTGATTCCAATGAGAGGGATTTTTTCTGTTTCTCCATAAGAATCTTTGGAGCTTTTTACTTGAACATTGAGGTGAGGAATTTGAGTTTTCTTATGGGCATTATTTGAAATGTCTTTTTCAAGAATTCTTCCTGCAGGGCCAGAGCCTTTTATTTTCGTTAAATCAATGTTATGCTCTGCTGCAAGTTTTCTTATTGCAGGAGAGGCGAGAACTTTTTGAGTTTGTGTTGTTCCCTTTATGACGCTGGTAATAGGTTTTTCTTCAATTTCTTCTGGAGCTTCTTCAAGCTCGCCAACAACCGACTGTCCTTTTTTCTTTTCTGTTGTTTTTGGAATTTCTTTTATTTTTTGTGGCTTTTCAGATTTTTCATTTTTTCCAAGAATTGTTAAAAGAGTTGAGCCAACTTTAACTGTTTCCCCCGCCCTGTAATTTATTTTTCCTATTTTTCCAGATTTTGGAGAGGGCAAATCGACAACCGCCTTGTCTGTTTCTACTTGAACAATTGTTTGGTCTTCTTTTATTTCGTCACCTTCTTTGACGAGCCATTTTATTATGTGTCCTTCTTGGATTCCTTCACCAACGTCTGGGAATTTAAATTCAAACGGCATTTTTCATTACCCTCTTTATTACATTGATTATTCTTTGCTGGCTGATTAAATAAAGGTTTTCATTTTTTGGAAGGGGAACAATAATGTCATAGCCTGTCACGCGATCGATTGGCGCCTCAAGATTGAATAGCGCTTTTTCGTTTATTCTTGCGATAATTTCTGCTGCAAGCCCAAGGGTTTTCTGAGCTTCTTGGACAATCACACATTTTCCTGTTTTTTTAACTGAAGAGATTATTGTTTCCGTGTCAAGAGGCGAAAGTGTTCTCAGGTCTATTAATTCAATATCAATATCTTTTAGGGATTGAATTGCTTCTAATGAGGTTTTTGTTGCAGAGCCATAGGCAATTAATGTTAGGTCTTTGCCTTCTTTAACAATTTTTGCTTTTCCAATTGGGATAGTGTATTCTTTTTCTGGCACTTCTTCTTTTATTGCTCTATAGATTTTTTTTGGCTCGAAGAATATTACCGGATCTGGGTCACGGATTGCTGAGAGCAACAAGCCTTTTGTGTCGTAAGGAGTTGAGGGCAGGACTACTTTTATTCCAGGAGTGTGGATGAAAAATGTTTCTGGAGAGTCTGAGTGGTGCTCCAATGCTTTAATTCCTCCGCCGATAGGGCATCTTATAACAATTGGGCAGGAAAACCTTCCTCTTGAACGATTTCTGATTCTTGTCAGGTGGTTTATGATTTGATTCATTGCCGGAAAAATAAATCCTTCAAATTGTATTTCACACACTGGTTTTAAGCCAGCGATTGCCATGCCTATTGAAACTCCGACAATGCCTGCCTCTGAAACAGGGGTGTCAATGACGCGGCTATTTCCATAGAGTTTTGCCAAACCGTCTGTAACACGAAAAACTCCACCGTCTTCACCGACATCTTCTCCCAGTAAGATAATATTTTTGTCTTTTTTCATTTCTTGCTTAAGGGCGAGGTTTATTGCTTCGATGATGTTTAATTTTGCCATGATTTTCTCTTTTTTATTTTCTTTTGAATTGATTGTTAATTTCCAATTAACAGCTTTTTTATAATACATATACAAAATAACAACTTAAATAATTTTGGATTCACTAAAAAATTTTCTTTTCTTCGGTTTTTCTGCTTCTTGTCGCTGTTAAAACAATTATTATAGCAATCAAAACCACTGTTAGAACAACAATCAAAATTATCAATGCTTTTTCTGTAAACCATTTTATAGTCTCTCTAACAATATTACCTGGGGCTATGGCAGTTTCATTGGTTACAATTCCAGTAGTCAGTCTGCATTCTTGTCTCTCGGTTGGTTTATTGCTTTGGGCTGTGCAATTATTGTTATCAGAACAACTCCTTATTTGTGTTCCATTGATACAATCACTCCATGATGTGCAAGTCCATTCCACAATACAAGCTCTTGGTGTTGTGCCGCCACCCCCCCCACCACTACCATCACCGGGCGGCGGGCTTATAAATCCTTCAACAACTTCATAGAATGAAAATCCAGGAACGTCAACTTCTAATATGTTATTGGAATAATTAATTATAAGACAAGCCGAAGAAGAACATTCTGCTCCATCCCTCAATATCTTCGGCTGCGCAAAATTAATATTCTGGAAAATTAATTTTGCTGGTTTGCTAAATTCGCTATGCATGCTTGAATTTAAAAATATTTTATTGTTTTCAATTTTTATCAATTCAGATAAATTAAAATCAAGTTTTTCAAAACAACCCGTTTCATTTATTCTTATCAAGTTCAAGTCCATTTTAAACATTATCTCTCCAATATTCCCTAGTATAATCCTAAATTCACTATGGTTCAACACATTACTTGAATTTACTTCCGAAACGTTATAATCCCCTTTTTCAGGAAGATAATTATTTAATTGACTTGGATTGTTTTCAAAATAAGTTTTGTTTGTATAATCGCAGTAATCTTTTCCAAGTGGGCATTTATTAATATTATAATCTAACAAACCATCATTGTCAGCATCAACACAATTTTGTACAAAACCGCAACCAGTTCCAGTTGGATCAGGGAAGTTTGTAATGCTGCATATTTGTCCTTGTGAATACAATGGGCAATTTGTGCTGTTTTCTATGTTTTGGCAACTATCAATCGCCTCATTGCATTTGTCATCTGTACAACTAAACAAGTCTGGAGCACAAGTTACAGGAGTTCCTGAAATACAACCCAAATTAGCAATACTACAACTCTCAACACCATTACAATACTGCCCGTCTTGGCATCCCGCGTGGTTTTCCGTAAATAAGCACCCATCTACTTCATTACAACTATCAATTGTGCAAGTAATATTATCATTACAAACAACTTGGGTTCCAGCAATGCAACTTCCCCCTACACAACTCTCAGCCCCATTGCAGAATATTCCATCAGAACAATCAGCATTTGTTGTGCATGTTCCTGGCAATAACTGACAGCTGTCAGTTGCTTCAATGCATGTGTGTGTTGCAGGATTGCAAGGCACTGTTCCGACTTGACATCCTGATGTTCCGCCACAAATCTCATTTCCATCGCAGAACTGTCCGTTGTCACATAATAAATTATTACCGTTGTCAATTGTAACATCACAATTATTATCTAAACCGTCACAAATCTCTTCAGAAGGCGCTCCAGGAGTGCATGTATTCACTTGGCTTCCTGACTGACAAGTTAATTGTCCAGTATTAGTGCATTGTCCCAAACCGCAGTTTGTTGCTTGTCCATACCATGCTTCATCACTTCCATCTACACTTCCGCTTGAGCAATCATTATCAACATTATCACATAACTCACTTGTTCCTGGATTTATTCCTGCATTCGTATCGTCGCAATCTCCTACAAAATAGCCACCTAGCAAACAAATTAAATTTGGCGAGTAATTATCTTGATCTTGGTCACAATATGCGGAACAATCTAAATCAACAACCCCATCACAATTATTATCAATGTTGTCATATCCTGAATTATCTTCACAACTTTCCATAGTTGCTCCTCCAAATGAATCGCAAGTATCTGTTAAAGTTCCGCTTGAACAAATTAACTGTCCTGTATTATTAGTGCATTGTCCCAAACCACACGATGTTGCTGTTGGTGTGTAACCTTCATCGGTTTGAGCATCACAGTCATTATTAATACCATCACAAGTATTATCCATTGCTTCGGGATTTATTGTTGAATTGAGGTCGTCACAGTCTCCTCCAGTTGCAATCAACTCACTAGCAACTTTATAACTTATTGGTCTAGGACATTGAGTTAATGTTGAACCGTCGCTATGACCATCATCGTCTATATCTCTATACCATATCTGCCCTGGTTTTTCTAAAGCATTGTTATCGTTGCAGTCTGTATTGCTTGCTACATATCCTAATGGCTGTGTGCATGCTTGCTGAGATGATGTTATATTTCCAAAGCTATCAGAATCATTGTCTTTATAGTATATTGTAAAGACTCCTTCATCAATTCCATTTACACAATTATTATCCAAACCATCACAAATTTCTGTTGCTCCAGGGTTAATTGATAGATTTGCATCATTACAGTCAGCAACTCCGCATCCAGATGCAGATTGATTATAACTATCTAAATCATTGTCTGTGCAGATTATAGCCTGCCAACCATATTGCCTGCAAAGATCTTGATTAGCTTCACAATAATCAGAAATTTTTTGTGGAAAATAAAAATCCTCTCCAGATTGATTATTGGTGTAAATAAAAAGCCCCCTGTCAACGTCAAACCAAAAAGCATGATTTTCAAATATGCTTTGAGCGCTCCACAAAGCAGTAGAGCCCATTGAACAGGTTTTATTATAAAGG
>JACPHA010000003.1 GCA_016188825.1 Candidatus Pacearchaeota archaeon
ATTATTAGCATTACAACTTACACTAGCACAATTATTTGGATTTGTGCACAAAGCAACGTTAGCAGTTGCTGTGCAAGTTCCTGCCCCATTGCATTGTTGAGCAGAAGCACATTGTGCTCCACTTATTGTACAGCTTGTTCCACTTGCAGCAAAATCATAAGCACACCCTGTTATAGAATCTCCTGTTGCTCCAACACACCTGTCATTTATTGTGCATGCATTATTATCATTGCATGCTGCATTGTTTAGAACGTTACAACTATCAGTTGCCTCATCGCATGTTGTTGTGCATGAATATGAATCAGCAATGCACGGATCAGCACCATCACTGCATAATCCACCAGAACAAACTTCCTGTCCATCACAGAATAATCCATTATTGCAATCAGCATTAGTATTACAAGAAACTATTTGTGGAAACTCATACGCTCCCATGTCCAAAGCGCTTCCCTGCGGTCTTGAAGTTCCATCAGTGTCCTTGAAAGGCAACGGAAGAGTAAACAACACAGCAAGGTTAGGGTCGCCTTTGTCAATGGCCGGCGATGCAGACTTCAGGCGGAAATCAAAGTTGTTGAAGAAATCATAATTGACAAACTGCGGGTCTTGACCAATGATGCTGTTGGGGCCCTCACTTGGGTAAGGCGTTGCAGTGTCATCATTCGGCCCTGAAGGAGCGCTCGGCTTGGTGTAAAACAGGTTGTAATTGGAGTTAACATTGGTAACAGCCGGAGCAATGTCTATGCCTGACTGGTAAAAGATATTGTTGTGAATGACCACGTTATCCATTGGAGCCCTGCCTCCGCCAGCCAACAACCTGATGGCCGGGTAACCCAACCACCCAAAGGTGTTGGAATGAATGTAAAGATTCCGGACAACCGTTGGACTGCTCTGCGGTGATGCCAAAAATATGCCCGGCGCTTCCCCGCCATTCTCCTGCCAGTATTTATCGTTATACAAAACGTTGCCGTAAATATATACGTTCTCAAACACGCTGCTCGGCGTACCATCGTTGGGTCCGCCGTAAATATACTGCGTAAAGTCAAAAATCCTGTTGTTCCTAATGATCAAACCATTCACTGGCTCCGTTATCTCAAAGGCATCCGGATGACAACCACTACGAAATGAATCCCCAAGTACGTTATTCTCAATTATGATGTTCTTGCCCTGAATGTCCATGCCGTCACAGGTAATGCGCAAGATCTTGTTGCCGCGAATGGTGACATTGGTAGCCACGCGATCGCCGCGGAGGCCGATTCCGGCCGAACCAGGAACATCATGGATATAATTGTTCTCAATTAAAGCATCATGAACATTCCGACAGTCGATGCCGTAATCATCCATATCGTGGATGTAGTTATTGACCATTTCCACACCCTTCACAACTTCTTGGTCTCGATCTTGACAGTAAAACCCCGAGCCCCCACCATTGCTTATCTCAAAACCCTCCACCCTAACAAAGCTTTTGAGATTAAAGTTTACCGTACTACTCAACTTAACCATGCACACAGGGCGAACATTGTAATCGCTGGCCTGCACGCACTCGTCCCCGGGATAGGCCTTGAAGGTAATGAGGTTTCCAGCAGTTCCAGAATTAGCAGGAGACAATGTTCCTGTGTAGATGCCAGCACGCACGCAAACAACATTTCCTGCAGCTGCTGTCGACGCTGCTTTTCCTAATGTACACCATGGGTTTGTTTCACTTGTTCCTGAATTGCTATCGCTACAAGCCCCTCCAATTGAATTTATATCAACATAATGAGTGCACCTGCTTCTTGCTGTAAAACAGTCAATACATTTGAAGTTCCCTCTGGATTTATCTTTGCTCTGAAAAATAAATCAGGATCTCCGCCAGGAAAAATACCAAGAACTTTGTCTTCTTTCCACCTTGCTGCATATGACTTTCTTGCTTTTCCATTAATCACAACCCCAGAATCCTTATCTTCCTCTTCAACACCAAAAACACCATCGGTTTCTAAAATATTATAATCAACCGCTTTTCCTTCACAATTTTCAGTCTCAACTGTCAAATAAACAGTTTCTCCGTTAAGAGCAGTATCTTTTCTGTTTCCATTCAAATCTGTCCATTCAACTCTCTTAATCTCGCATTCTTCCTGCCCGGTTAATTTCTGAATTATTCCTTCTTCTGTACAGGGTTGTGTTGTTATTGGTTTATTATTTGTTGTTCCACAATTATTTTTTTCAATACAAAATCTCTCTTGCAAACCATCAACACAACTTCCAAAGGCAGTGCATTCCCAATTTTCTCTGCATTCTTGCAATTGACAATCTCTCTGAACTTGAGGCAAATTATTTGTTGTTCCACAATTATTTATATCAATGCACTCTCTAACTTGTTTTCCGTTTATGCAAGCACTCCAAACATTACATTGCCAATTTTCTTGACAAGTTGGTTGAGTAGCGTCTTGCATTGGTGTTGTGCATGCTTGCGTTGTAACTGGTTTATTATTTATTGTTCCGCAATTATTATTATCAAGACATGTTCTTGTTTGAATATCATCAACACAGCTGTCCCAAGAAGAACATTGCCAATTTTCCGTACATGTCTGTGGCGGCTGCGTTTGAGAAGGTTGAGCATTGTAAAGCTCTAAAATTTCACTTTCACTCAATGCCCTGTTAAAAACAACTAATTCGTCAATGGCCCCATTGAAATTCCAGTTAGAAACCAATCCAATTTGAAGATTCGTATTTGTTTTCTGTATTACTCCTTGTCTTGCTCTTGTCCCTGCTAAAACTCCATCAACGTAAATTTTTAAATTTGCTCCATCAAAAGTGAAAACAACGTGATGCCATTGGTTTGTTGTCAGTTGGTTTGAGCTCTGAACATTATTATTACAATTCCCAGTTGTATAGCACATTTCAGCAAAAGCATAAAGATTGTTATTAAGAGTCAATCCATAGCTAGCGTATTTATAAGCAATTGCTTGTGTTCTTCCTGTGCTTCCTTTAGGATAAACCCATGCAGAGATTGTCAATGCATTTGTTAAATCTAAACTACCAGAATCAGGAATCGTTATATATTCTGATTGAGAATCAAAACCACATCCCTGATTGAATTTTCCCTGGACATTGCAATCAACATTTCCAATTATATTCCCTTGATTATTATTTCCAGAATTATCTAATACATTTCCATTCATGTGGGTTAATAACACCACACTAGGATCAGTTGTCAATTCTCCGCTTGGATTAAAAACAAGAAAACCCAAAATACTAAAACTTCCTAACAATACAAGTCCAATGGAAACCAAAATCACAAAAAACCAAATGTATTGAAACGCCTCTTTTTTCATTTGATATATAGATTTTTACTATTTAAAAGCTTTTTGAAAATTCGATATTGCAGCTTTCCGTGATATGATTTTCTTTTTCATTAACAAAAAAATAATTGATAATAAAGAAATTAGAGGGTTAATAATCTCATCGATAATTCATCAAAAATAAGTAAGATATAGACAATTTGTAAAATAGTAACCCAATCAAGCAAATTGTCTATAATAAAAATTGGCATCTATATTATGAGTAATTTATGAGTAATTAAATTTCTTAAAAATATTGGTTATTCAAAGTCCCCGATAATATCATTCACACTATAGTCAACGACATTAATATTCCCCCGTTTTGTCGTTGTCTCGTCAAGATTTGTTTGTCTTTCGCAAATCTTGAGCGTTAGGGAAAGACTTTTGACTTCACTATAAATATTCTATTTATTTCCTTCTAACTCATTTACCAATCTACACCGACGACAATTTATTACATCAACAATATTAAAATAAGTGATTAATGCATTAACGAACCAGATTGTTTATATTTATAGACGATAAAATAGTGAAAAATATGTGCAAGCAATTAAAATGCGAACTTTAATAAAATCAATATAAAGATAGTTATCTTACATCGGGGATTTATCGAAGTTATGGACAATTGCATTGCTTATGTGACATTTATTTGCAATTGTACAGACA
The DNA here is from genome assembly GCA_016188825.1 of Candidatus Pacearchaeota archaeon. GTDB lineage: Archaea > Nanobdellota > Nanobdellia > Pacearchaeales > GW2011-AR1 > UBA73. The sequence continues at coordinate 3,984 of JACPHA010000003.1, forward strand.
GAGAATTGCAAAAAACAGGAGACATATCCTATGCAATTCTCTGTATTTACTAATTATTGAAATGAGTTGAATAGTTTTATAATCTCTTTAAAGAGGCAGTTTAGTTCGGAATTGACCTAGTCACCTAAAATAATTCATTAAGAAAACATGTTTATTTTTTGGATATTCTTTTACAATTCGTGTCATGATAACTTGACAGTATCAACAAACCGAAGGTTTTTTAAAGTAGAGGATTATTATAATATTAATAACTTTCCCGGTATGGTCTTTGGGCAATACCGGACCTTACATTTACTTCACTAATTTAATTTTATCTAGAATTATTGACAAATTTATTACTTTATTACAGAGTTTTCTTAATTTTTTTGAGGATGTTTTAGTGAAAAAAGCATTTTCAGTTTTCTTGTTTAATCTTTTCAATGTATTTATTACAGGAACAAAGTCTTCATCCCCTGAAACAAGAATTGCAGTATCGTAAAGGTTCTCATATGCGCCAACAAGCATATCATTAGCAAGATAAACATCATCTCCTTTAACATCAAAACCAAAAGTCCCGTCCTTATTTTCGTGTTTTCTTAGAGTACATAAAACAACCTTAAAATCTGGTATTTTCTCTAATTCTGCTAAAAACTTTTGGTGTTTCCAATATTTTTCTTCATTTGTTGTAATGTCTAAAGGAGCAATGTAATAAAAAGCGTTTGTCAAAATTCTATCTTTACTAAGCTCTTTTATAAGTTTTTCAAAATCTATTTTTACTCCATATAAGCTATAATAAAGGTTGCTTCAATCGATAAAAATAGAAACTCTTTCTTGTTTCTTTTTCTCATCTTTTTTAGTTAACATAGTTATGGGTATCCTTCTATTTGTTTTAAACTTTAGCTTTTTGTAGACTCCAAAGATTCTCAAAGTAAATTTTCAATTCTTTGGCTACCAATTTATTTTTTTGCTTCAACAACATAAGGTTTTTCTGATGTTATAAAAATATCCGAGATTATGGTTCCAACTTTAGATGGTAAGTTTTTGAGAAATCTATTATCTCCAAGATGGTTATATTGTAAAATATTTTATCTCCTCTAAATCTTTCATCCCATTGATTGCCAAAAACATGCAAAAATTCAATAAATAGAGGGTGGAAAAGCCGGCATTCCATGAACTTTCTTATAGGTGTCATATAATCTTCTGCATTTTTCTCTTGCGCTTAAAATTGCCTGCGACCTTATAACCTTTTCATATTCGTTATCTGGCTCAATTCCTTTTGACAAATCCTTCTCTTCTTCTTTTTTCTCACCCTTAAAAAAAGAAAACAGAGCAGAAAAGGGATTTGTGTCTTCCTCCTCCTTCTCCTCTTTCTTTTCTTTCTTTTTATCCTCATATAAAAATTCGTCTAAATCTTCTTTTATCTGCTCCAAGCTTTCAGTTGTTGCTCCAGCGATAGTCCTATACATATCATCAAAATCGTCTTCCTCTAATGTTTTTTTCAAAGCAGAAAGCTCATCTTCATTCAAAACAAAACTTGTAAAACCAGTATTCACCTTGCCCCGAAAACTGTATCCTCCTCTTTGATCGCTTCTGTCTGGAATACTTCTAAAACCAAACTCAATAATCGCGATTGGGAAATACTTTCTCGTTTTTATTGTATTAAACATTTTAGGCAGCTCGCCTTTTGCAACATCCTCTTTCGGATCATACTTTCCCTTCGCCAATAAAACAAGTTGAAAAATTGCCGTATTGAAGGCGTTAACAATGTCTGCCGTCGGCTCCAAGCTCTGTTCCAGCTCTTTCGCGGCTCTTAAATATGGTTTGGCCCAGCGAGCATACAGCTTTAATGAATTAACCTGGCTCCTTAAATAAATTCTTTCAACTTGGTATCTCTTCCTCAACTCCTGCTCTGATTCACGCAACCAAAATTCAAATTCAGCAAGCCTCTGCTGCAAGATTCTTTTAACCCTTTCATTCAAATCAATCTTGTCTAATTTTTCAAGAGACTCCGCCGCCATGAAACCATCAATCAAAGTCACGTAATCAAACTGCCTCGCTAAATTATATATAGAGCTGACCTGCTTCTTTGTATCAACGTTATCAAGCCAAATCTGCTTTAATGCGAGCAGGGCAGCGTTTCTTTTATTATCCTCTCCTGACTTTAAGTCATCGTATAAAGCCAGTCTGACTTTAAACTCTTTCAAATCATAAATTATATTTAAAATAGATTTTATCAGCGTGTTTGTTGTTCCAAAAATTTTCATCGCCTCCTCCTGCATTACTGTTGCTCTCTTGCTCATCTCAGAAAAATGCCCTGAGCCCGGTGAAGAAAAAAAATTATCAGCAAGTTTTTCAGCCTCTTCATATGCTCTTCTCACATAATCCAAAATCCAAAAATAAACTGGCTCAAGCGCTTGTGAAGAAGCATCATACTCCATGCTATGCTTCTCTATCGGCGATTTAAAACCTGACAATGAAAAAGCATTTTTTGTCAATTGAACATACTGAATGTCTATAAAGTCTGTCTCTCTCAACTTTGCCTTTTCTGCAGCCTTCAAATACCCTTCTTTTTTAGCAATTTTTTTAACAGCCTCGCTAAGCTTAACACCCCCCTCATCTCTGGTGTCGTCGCAATACAGCTCAGGATTTATCGCCGCAATCAGCTTCTTGACATCAGTCGCCATTTTCTTTTTATTTCTCAACCTCTTATTTGTTATAAAGTCTACAATTAATAAAGTAAATCTATTTATTTAAAGATTTACAACCTATTCAATTTCTCCTCAATTTCATTAAGCCTCTCAATCAATCTATCAAGCTTATATTCAAAATCCTCAAGCTTGACTTTCAAATGTTGAATTTGCATTTCATCAAAATTTTTATTTTCTATTCCCTCGCTCGTTGAATTTGCATTTGTGCCTGCCAAATTATCAAGAAAATCAAATTGGTTTCCCAAAGTCTCCATTGTCTGTTTATTTCCAACCGTCGTCGGACTATTCAATTCAATATAACCGTCCTTTGTTACTTTGCCTATCTCTCTTTTTTTCGCTTCTTCCTTTTTTAACAAACCTCTTTTCTGCAGGTATGTATAATCAATAAGCTCTCCACTTTTTAAAAAACCCATTCAGAAACAAAGATAAAGTTTTATTTAAACTTTGTTAATTTTCATTTACAAAATATCTTGCAGTTTTTCCGACCTTAACTTTTTTTAATATTCCTGCCTTGACTAAAGGAGTTAAAAAATAAGTAACAGAATACAAATGAAATGCTTTGTAAATCTCACAAGGTCTACTTCCTGGGTTTTCAGACAAGAATTTCAATATTTTCTCGTTAGTTTCCTCTCGTGATCTCGTATTAATGTGCGGAGAGAGTTTAACATAATAATTAATTGCCATTTGAAGCTTATCTTCAAAAGTTTGATTAGTGTCCTCTCTATAGGGTTCCTGCAATTTTCCTAATGTTCCTCCATCATTTAAACAATCTTCTATAACTGAAATGTATCCGTCTAAAAATTTCCTTCCTTCATCCAATAGTTTAATCTCAGAATATTTTTTTCCTGATTGCCATTTACCCCTTTTTACTAATCCCTGTTCTATAAGACCAGAAACAACGTGAACAATATTGTGGCTACCACTTGAAGGGAAAATTTCAGAGAGCTGCTTAAGATTTAAATTGCCTTTCTTTGACAATTCTTCTGCGATATTATTTGTTAACGTAAGATAACTATGAACAGTCTCTGCTTCTTCAGGTTTTTTTCCTTCAATCCAATGATATTCAGAAATGGGGTTTCCTCTCTTTGACTCTCCAATAGAATCAAAATAAACAAATCCTACTTTCTGTAATGGACTTAGCAAAAATCTAATGTTCTCATTGTCAATGCTGATTCTTTCTGCCAAATCTACTGCCCTTAGTGTTTTTTCTCCTAATTCCTTAAGAATTTTTACCCTAGTTAATGGGGCCCTCATTTTCCTTTGAGAACTCGTACTTCCAAGAATTTCAAACATGCTTCTCCCGGTTCTTGCAACATGCTCTATCGTAAAGAAACAAATAGGCAAGCCATATTTATTTCCAGCATCTGTTAATCTATAACCAAGATAAATAGAGCTATCACTTTCTCTTGTAACAACTTCTTCTGCAAGAATTCCAATTGGATAAAGAGTATCGTGGCAATAAGCTCCAAAAGCTCTGCTCTGTGGCAAGTAAAAATCTTTCCCAATTGTTTCTCTTACTCTTGCCTTTATTTCTGAACCTTCTCTCGGAACATCGTCAAGATGCAAAAGAGTCGCTGTTTTCAATTCAGTATTCACTACATTAAGTATTGCATTTAGCCTTTCTTCTAAATCTGTTGGAAATGGTTTTTCCCTGCTTTCCAAAATCTTTAATTCGGCCATAAAAATTGTTTATTTGGTTGGTTTTTAATTATTTCGAATGTGCTTCTTCTCTGATGCAAATATCTTTAAATAATTTATTTCTCTAATATAGTCAAGGACGTTAATAATTGACCAAGATTGTCATAGACTACATCAAGATTTATGTGATTTTAAATCTTGAATATGCTCAAGAACTACGTTCTTGACATTGAGGGAAAGACGCACAAAACCATTAAAAAACTTGCGTCTTTCACTATAATCATGAAACTGGAAAAAGAAATAAAAGCATATGCAATTAAAAACGCACTCGAATTCGGCAAAGCAGAGCCTTCCAAAATCCTGCCGAAATTATTCCGGCACGGCTTAGAAAAATCTGAGATAAAGAATATTATGCCGGAAATTATTAAAACAGCTAAAGAAATTAATTCTTTATCAAAAGAAAACCTTTTGGATTTGTTTAAAGAATATGAAAAATTTGTAAAAGTGAGGGAAGAAAAAGAAAAAGACCTTCCAGAGCTGAAACTCAAAGATACAAAAAATGTTGTAACACGTCTTGCTCCAGAACCATCAAAATATCTTCATCTCGGCCACGCCATGTCATTCCTGTTAAACTATTTATATGCAAAAAAATATAATGGAAAATGTTTGTTGCGTTTCGAAGACACAAATCCAGAAAAAGTCTCGCAAGAATATGTTAATTCAACTCTCGATGATATAAAAAACTATTTAGAAATCAAAATTGATGGAATAAGATATATTTCCGATGACATGGAAATCCTTTACAACTATGCAGAAAAACTAGTCAAAATAGAAAAAGCATATATGTGTTTTTGTGACAGAGAAAAAATGCAGGACCTAAGACATAAGGGAGTTGAATGTGCCTGCCGTAAAAATTCAATAGAAAAAAATCTCGCCGAATGGAGAAACTTCTTGAAAGGAAAATACATGAAAGGCGAAGCAGTTCTAAGAATAAAAGGAGATATGAAAAGCCAAAACCATGTAATGCGCGATTCTGTTATACTAAGAGCAATTGCAAAAAAACATTACAGACACGGAAATAAATATAAAGTCTGGCCAATGTATGATTTCTACAACCCAATCGAAGATAGTTTAATGGGAATAACTTTAATATTGCGAAGCAATGAGTTTGATTTGCGCGTTGAACTGCAGGATTATATTAAAGATATCCTCGGATTGAAAAAACAAACAATCGTCCAATACGGCAGATTTAACGTGATTGACTTCACAACAAAAGGCAGAGAAATAAGAGATTTAATCGCATCAAAAGAATTCCTGGGCTGGGATGACCCAAGACTCATAACCTTAAAAGCCCTAAAAAGAAGAGGAATTGTGAAAGAAACAATCTATGAATTAACAAAACAAGTTGGCTTGTCAAAAAACCAAGTAAACCTTGAATTTGAAATGCTCGCTGCAATAAACCGTAAAATAATAGATGCAACAGCAAATCGTTATTCTTTCGTTGCAAATCCAATGGAAATAAAAATAAAGAATGCACCAAAAATAAAACAAATTTCTATTCCTGTGCATCCTGAAAAAAAAGAAACAAGAAACCTCAGGATTTCAAAGATGTTTATATCAGAAGAAGATTTCAAAAAATTCAAAGGAAAAGAAATAAGACTCTTGCATCTATATAATATCAAATTAGATAAAAAAGAAAATAAAGCAGAATTCATGTCATTGGAAAACAAAGACATTCAAAAAATTAACTGGGTTTCTGAGCCTGTTAAATGCAAAATTCTCATGCCTTCGGGTATTTATCTCGGGGGATTGGCAGAAAAAACAATAGAAAGATTAAAAAACAATGAAATCATACAATTTGAAAGATTTGGCTTTGCCAAACTAGATAAAAAGAGGAAAAACAACTATGAATTTTGGTTCGCGCATAAATAAAAAAAAGCAATCAAGCTCGAGAAATCAAATAACTGAAAGGAGGTCCGTAAAGTCAACCCAGAAGCTTAACATAATCCATCAAGAAAGATTATAACTTTTGAATATATCCGACAGTTTAGTAATTATATCTTTTCTTACCGAGGATTAAAATGTTAAGTTTACCTTGACTTAATAAGCGGAAGATTTATAAACAATTTTTTCCTTATTAAAAAAGAAAAAATGATGAACAAAAGAGGTTTAAGCACAATTGTCGCAACTGTTCTTATCGTTCTATTGTCTCTCGTAGCAATTGCTCTTGTTTGGAGTTTTATAAGTCCTGCAATTAAAGAATCTGGAACAAGTGTTGCACTTCAACAAAAATGCTTCGAAGTCGAGGTAAGGCCAACAAACTGTAATGCAACTACTGGTGTAGTAAACGTCCAGCTAACTAGGGGAAATGTTGCCGATATCGACAAAGTTACCGCAATAATAGAGCAAAGTGATGGTTCTACCAAAACTGCAGAAGGCACAGTTACTCAACAGCTTAGTACTGTTTCTATCACTGTCGTAATCGATGCGGGAAAATCAGGAAAAACAGCGCAGGCAGCCGCGCGAGTAAAAGACGAATCAGGAAAAACAGCGTTGTGCAGTCCTTCAGTTGAAAAAGTAGCCTGCACCTAAAATTAATTTTTTATTTTTATTATTTTACGAAATTTTTATAATTTTTTATTAAATAAAAGCGGAGCTTAAAAATGATAGAAGCAGAGGCAAAAATTAAAATAAACAATCCAAAAGAATTCAGAAAAAAAATTTCTAAGATATCGAACTCTATTAAAAAAGAAAAGAAGATTGATTTCTATTACACTCTCGAAAGCACAAAAAATTATCCTCAAAAAAGTCTGAGAATAAGAAAAACTCATGATGGATTTCAAATAAACTTCAAAAAAAAGCTGTCTTACATTAAGGGGATTCATGCAAAAAAAGAAAGTGAATTTACCGTCTCTGACTTGAAAAGTTTTCTTAGTCTGATTAAAGATTTTGGTTTTAATAAATGGCTGACAAAAGTAAAATTATCTGAGATTTATGAAATAAACAAAATTTTCCACATAGAAATAAATCATGTCAAAAATCTTGGCTGGTTTCTAGAGATTGAATACTTAACAGATAAAAAACATATCACAAAAGCAAGAAATGAAATTTTAAAAGTTCTTAAATTCCTCGGCATTCACAAAAAAAACATAATAGAGCAAGGATATACAAAAATGCTCTGGGACAAAAAATTCCGGAAATGATTATAGACACGCCGATAAAGAGTCAGAAGAACCAAAAAGATAGTTTAAATTATAAGTATATCTAATAATATTAATTATTCTCCTTCTATGAATTGTCCCGCACAAACCTAAGATTTAAAAACCATTTTTTTCTCATCTTAGTATGTCAAAAGTAAGAATCAAACTAAATAGTATCGAAATAGACCCAATTAATTCAGTCATACAATCAATAAAAGAAATTACTGAAAGAACCGGGATTGTAATGCGCGGCCCTATTCCCTTGCCGACTAAAAGGTTGAAAGTAACTGTAAGAAAATCTCCATGCGGAAACGGCACTGCAACTTTTGACAGATACGAAATGCGCGTCCATCGTCGTATTATAGACATTCCTGCAGATGACAGAATCCTGCACATGATTATGAAACTTCCAATCCCAAGATCAGTTCAAATCAAAATTGAAATGAAAGAATAAAATGTCAAAAGAAGCGCTTGTTGTCGAAAGAAATGTCCTCTTCAAAAATAATTACTTCCGGGGTTTCGTGCCTTTAGCGTCAAACACAGATTACATTAATATAATCCTAGCAAATTACAAATATCACCAAAGAGGCGACCAGCTTGAAAACAATCCAAATTTACAGCAGATAATCCCGTATGTCTGGCTTGTTAATCAAAAAACAAAACAAATATTTGTTTACAAACGAGCAAACAACCCAAATTACACAGAAAAAAGATTAAGAAACAAAATTTCCTGCGGTCTCGGCGGCCACATAGACAAAGCAGATGCAAAAAATCCTATAATGAACGCAATGGCGCGCGAACTTAAAGAAGAAGTAAAAATGTCTCATTACCCAAAACCAAAAATCCTCGGATTTATCAACGAAGACGAAACAGAAGTTGGGAAAGTTCACTTCGGTATTTGCGCAATTGCAGAAACAACAGAAAATGCAAAAAAAGGAGACGACGAAATGTCGCAATGCAAAATGTGCTCTATTAAAGAAGTAGAATCTCTTTTCTCTGATCCTGAAAATGACGTAGAATCATGGACTCAAATTTCCTGGCCTTTTGTGAAAAATTATTTAGAAAGTAGAAATTAATAAATCTCTCCTCTGCTAAATCCGCTTGCGAGGTTCTTGCCCGAAATTCTTGCCTGTTCTTTTGCTCTCGAAATTCTATTATCAGGATCAGAATAATTAACAAACCCATAAAAGGTTTCTGCCCAGGGATATTCTTCAGTTATTTTTTTTGCCATTGCCATGACCATGCTTCTATAACTAAAATGCCCCTGAATCCCTGTTCTCAATTCACCAAGATGCTGAAATTCCCTCAAATTCATCCCTAGCATAAATCTCATTCTGTGATTAAATAATGTTGCATATTCAGAAGCTTCATCTAGGCCTGCATGTTTCAAGTCGCTGTTCAAATCATCCATTCTGTTTACAACCTCTTGCACTTCTTTTTCCAAACCAACAACAGTCATTTCAGGAGGCATAATAAATCCCAAATCGGTCGTTAATCTTTGTCTCTGCTGTGTTAACATTCTATGCCTCTCTAAATCCCTATATTCTGCAAAACACCCAACCAAGTCAAAAGTCAATGGATATCCTGCTTCAATTCCCCTCCCTGTTCTGTCTCTTCTGCTGTCCCTATTTCCCTTATAAATATTTAGAATTTCCTTTTTTTCAACATGTGATAAATTTCTCACAACATCAATAATTTGTTGTAAAGAACAGCTCGTGTAAGGAAACAAACTTGAAGAAACAACCTCATCAATATAATCCGCTATAGAAATCAGATTAACTCTTTCCGCTATTGGCACTATTCCATCAAAAAGTTTTTTCGCAAGATATTTCATTTCTCTATTTATTTCTGATATCTTCGGATTTGCTCTATTCCTTTTAATAAAAGTTGGAATAACCTTGTTTAACTCCTGCTCAAGTTCGCAACCTCTTTCTCGCGCCTCTGCTAATTCATGGCTTTTCATGAAGCTAATAAGATTGGTGAAAAATCTTCCATTTCCAAAAACTCCGAGATGAGTGAGAGTAGAAGCAGGCAAGAGGCATCTGCCAACGTCACACGCCGCCCCCCTAATTGTGCCGTTATAACCATTATTAAATTCTCTTCTTTCTTGGTCATTTAATAATTCACTTTCTCCAATCTCTACTTTCTCTCCGTTTCTCTCGACGAAAATTTTAAATTTTTCTCTGGAATATTCCTTTTTAAAAAATTCTGTTAATTTTTTAATTCCTTCGGAATAAACTTCAAAGGCTCTATCATTAACTCTCTCAAATTTCCCTAATAATCCTGACTCAATAACTTCTTCTGGTCTTAAATATCGCCATTTTCCTTGAGAATCTCTGGTATCATATCTTACATATCTAGTAGACTGCTCTATCGGAGACCCCCCTATTCTTCTATCTTCAATAAATTTAGTTCCGAGTTGAGATATATCTTCAATTCCTACATGAACTCCTTCCAATTCTCCAACTGACTCGTCGCCATAAGCATTTAAAACTCTATTCATTAATTCTGTTCCCTTTGCCTGCGACGGCTCTCCATTTTCATCAAAAAATTCATTAACTAATGTAAGTTGAAGTCCTGTTCGTGAACGAGAATAGCGGGCCATTACTCCTCCTGTAAGCTCCGAGGGCAAGCCATGAATAACAAAAGTCCTCCCGCCCACGTTTGTTACATATTTACCTAATTTCTCCAAAATTTCTTTAGGAACTTCCTCAACAAAATCCCATTTTTCTTTCCCCATTCTTTCGAAAAATTCTCCCTCTACTTAAACTATCATAAGATTCAAAATATATTTCTCACTATAACAATCTTTTATAACCAAATTAAGCAAAATATTAAATGCCAAAAAAAACAGGACTTTTTGTAGTTTTTGAAGGCATTGACGGGGCAGGGACATCAACGCAAGTTCATAAAGTTGCAGAAGAAATAGAAAAAATTTCCAAATATCAAGATGTCGTAAGAACGCATGAGCCCTGGGATAGTAAAGATATAAAGAAAAAAATTGAGGAAGATAAAGATGCTTACTCGGGAGCCGAAGAATTAGCCGAGTTGTTTATTGACGATAGAGCAAGGCATACAAGAGAATTAATAAGACCAAACCTTAAAGCAGAAGCGATTGTTATTTGTGATAGATATTCCATGTCTACCTGTACATACCAATGGGCACAAGGAATTCCTATTAATGAATTAATGCACATGCATAAGGACAGGGCAATATTAGTACCCGATATTACTTTCTTTGTAGATGTAGAACAAGAAACAGCAGAAGAAAGAACCAGAACAAGAAGTTTTGTAAAAGAAAAATTTGAAAGAAATCCCGAGTTTACAAAAAAACTAATCAATGCTTATAGAGCATCCTATTATTTAGCAAACGTCACTCCTAGCATATTTGGAAAAGTCGTTAGAATAAACGGAAACAAAATAATAGAAGAAGTAACTTCTGAAATAATGAATAATTTTAGGCCCCTCTATGAAAAATGGGAAAGCGGAGAATATTCTTCTCCAAAGCAAAATCCTTAAAACCCTCCTGTTTCTTTAACAATAATGCCCACATGGCACAATGGCACTGCGCACGCTTGGAGAGCGTGTTTCCTTCGGGATTTCCAGGTTCGATTCCTGGTGTGGGCGTTTTTAGTTTAACAAAATAAAAAGTTTGAAGTGGTTGAATCTGGTTTGTTACACTTCTGTCCAGACACGTGGATCGAAGATAGAATGCCGTGCGTATGTCCTGCCTAAGATACTAACTGTGAAGCCTGCAAAAATAAAGAATATTTTGTTGTGAAGGGAGAACGAAGAGAGCTTTCAGAGTTTGATCGTACTTGGATTCAGGAAAACTGTGATGCAGAAAGGCAGATTGTGGTTTAGAGTGAGATTTTACCATCCTATTTTAAGAAAACTTTATTAAACCAAATGGTTAGCAATAAATATGCCAAAACTATTTGTAAAAAAATTAAAGAAATATAGTTTCATACTCTTCCCACTTAGTATTGGTATAATGCTCCCTTCCCTGATCGCGCCTTGGGTAACAATCAATCTTTCCGGACAACATTCTCACTCTCCATTTGACATTATAAAATCAGCAATAAGCCAGAGCGCCGGATTTGTTTCTCAAAATCAATTTGATTTGTTAGATCTGTGGGCCAAATATACCGATAGTTATTTTGCTCTTATCTTGAGTATGATTACATACATAACCTCGATCACATTAATGATTTTATCCATTGCGTTGAAGAAGAATAGATCAAAATTCATCCTAATCGCTGGAATTTTAGCCATGTCTAGTGGTATATCATGGATATACACAATAGAATCATTTAAGACTCATTTTGTTCAAACTGCAGTATCAGCTGGCGGCATAATAGGCGAAGAATGGAAAGGGCAAGAGAGTACTATAATAAATTCTATAATTGTAACTGGATTTGGTCATCATCTCGTTATCCTTGCCGGAACACTTGCCATACTTGCGTACTTATGGCAATATTAAAAAAAAGAAAAAATCGAATTTAAATTCTGTTCTATCTTCTGTCGCCGTTAGTGCACGGGCCTGCTTGTTTTATACCGCAGTTAGGCAGATCATCTGCTGAAGATGCGCTTCCGTCACCTACTTCCCATACATCCTCAAGGTCGTGGTTCAAATCCTGCTTGAGAGCGAATGGGCTATCAACCAAAAACACATAGGGCGGATAGTTAGGTAGTGAATCAACTGGATCCCATAAGGTGACTACCTTACCGTATGTGCTGTGCAGAATGTTTACTAGTGTACCACAATCAAGTCCGTCAGGTAGAGATATACATTCTGGCGCTCCCCTCTCAGCTGTTAGCTCTACAGCATGGTCGTGCCAACTTTGTCTTTCTCTCAAAGGCAATTGTAGATATTGCTCTCTTGATATAATGTATTCAATCTGTGCAAGTTGTGGACTGTTTGGCTGTCCAGGTGGAGTTGCCATGTTCTCCTCAGCGAAGAGCAGACATGTTGCAACGATTGGCGGCGTGAGTTTGCAAAAGTGATCCATCTGAGCCTCTAAGTGTGAACTGTCATGTCTGCCAACCGATACATGGATGTTAAAACCTTGAGTCGGATCTTCTTCGCCATTTCCATTCACAGATTTAACTATTGTTGGTCCTAGAATCAAAAAGGTGGCAATCACAGTTACTACAGCACTAAGAACGATCTTCTTCCTATTGGTCAAGTTACCTTTCATATTTACCTCCTCGTCCACGGAATAGCCATGAGTTTATAAGGTTTATTGTAACGAAAGCTATAAGTGGAACTCTTCACTAATTTTTGCTTCGCAAAGATCGTTACACTTTGGCTCGGTCTTTCTGCGAAAAACGAATATAACAGCCGTTAGTTGCAATCAGAAGGGCACTCTTTCCCCCAGACCACGCAACCCTAATCTGAGAGGGGTTGCTTACGAAATGGAAAAATCCTTCGATTTCATATCATTTCTTCAAGAATCTTCCCACTTTACCTGACTTTAACTTTACAGCTCAAGAAATAAACAAATTTAAATACCTTCCAGCCTTTTAAGTTAAATGAAAAAAGAGTTTATCTGGATTATAATAATAGCAGTAATAATTCTCGTAGCAGGCTATTTTTTTACGAGCCAAAAATCCGGAACAGGCACATTAGTTTTGCAAATCACAGATGCTCCTCCGGCAGGAGAAAATGTTTCTAGCGTAATTGTACGCCTCTCAAATGTCGAAGTTCATAAAGCACAAAACACAATAGAAATAAATAACACAAATATTACTTCAGAAGCAGGCTGGTTTACTGTTGTTCAGGACCCTGTTCAATATGATTTAATTGCCATAAAAGATGTTACTCAATTATTAGGAACAGCTGAATTACAGTCAGGAAAATACACTCAAATAAGATTAAATGTTGATTCTGCCACAGCCGTAATAAACGGCCAGCAACAAGAATTAACAATACCTTCTAAAACCATAAAACTCGTCAGAAATTTTGACATTGTTGCAGGAGAAACAACAACCCTGACACTTGACTTTGATGCAGAAGAATCTATTAACAAGCAAGGAAATAACCAATATCGCATGAATCCAACAATAACAATCGTGAGTTAGGTACGTTAATTTGCGAACTACAAAACATCATCACATTATCGCTATAATCTCTAATAACGCCACGACCCTTATTAAACGAACGACAGAAAAAAATCAAATTGCCTTTATGACTTCTCCTGTGAGAATTTCCTTGCTTTCCCAACCTTCAGGAAGTTCTTCTTGATCAAGCTCAAACTCGCCTTCGGATTCTTTATCAATTTCACCAAATTCTCCTTTCTCTTTTTCATCTCCTCTCATCATCATCAAAATGAAGCTATTGAACATTGACTTAACATCACTCTTCGCCGTTTCAGGCTGAATCTCTGCGGAATTCACAATGCCTCTTATCTTAAAAAACATTTTAACACCATCAACTGCTTCTTTAACTTTCGGTCTAAGTCCGGTTTGTCTGTCCCATGGCGGACTCTCTGTTCTTGCTCCCCTTATTTCTTTTTCGTGCATATGAACTAACTCATAAATCCTCTCAAAATCAATTATTATTGCAATGTCTTGCTCTGGAACTTCGGAAGGCAACATTGGTTTAATATTCACTATATTCTCCTCATCTATTTTCGCATACAAATTAAAAACAATTTCATCTGTTTCATAATCCTTAAACTGAATTGCCAAATCAACGCTACCGCCATATTTTTCAGATAGTTTCTGAATTTTTTTCATAAATTTCTTATCCATTTTTATAAATTCCCTCTCTTCCTCTGTCGGGCCCCCCTCAAATTCCCTTTCTGCGCTTTCTTCTGAAGGCCCCGGAAATTCATGATTTTCCATTGCTTTTTTCATCTCATATTTTATAAATTCTTTAGGAGGAAATATCCACACCCTCATGTAAGGAGAAATAATATTGACTTCTTCTCCCTTTTCATGCAACCGCGCTGTTTTAACTTCTTCCCAGAACTCTAAGCTGCCATACTCTGTGTCATATTTCACATTAATTAAATTTGGCTGCGGGAATTCATAATTTTTCAGGCATTCCTTTCTCTCAACCATCTGCCTGGAAAGATCAACATCTTTCCAATAAAGCTCAAAAATTCCTGAAACCTTTGATTCCCAGTCTTCTGCGTTGCTAGGCAAATGTTTCTCAAAGAACCACTTCACAAAATCTTCGTTAAAACTTTTCTCAAACTCTCTACGTTGATTAATTAAACTTTCTAATTCTCTCTTACACCAGTCGGAACTTCCCCTCTGATAATATTTGTTTTTCAATTCTTGAATTTTTCCAAATGGCTCTCCCCAGCCTCCAAACCATATAAATGCTTCTTCTTTTCCTTTGGAAGTCCTGCATGTTCCTCCAATATTGAATACGCCCTTCTCTTCTTTGCGTCTTTCCCCCTCTCCCTCAAATTTCACATCATAACGTTTTCCTTCTAAGCAATTATCAAAACATTCGTCCGAACATCCTGAACTTTCTTCTTCGCAGCCGGATTCGCATTTTTCTTTAACCTCGTCAACATTGCATTCTAACTCCTCGCCGCACTCTTTCCGTATGCATGATTCAGCACATGGCCTAATTTTAGCATCGTAGCACTGCCTATCGCATCCTTCCCTGCACCCGCTTTCTCTTCTCTCTCCCTCTTCTTCCTCTCTATCTTCTCTCTCCTCGTCATTATCCTCTTCAAATTCTCTTGGTTCCTCAACTCTGCTCTCCTCTTCCGGCAAAACAGAAGTTTCATCAGCTGGTGATTCAGATTCGCCCCCACCCGCTGACTCCTCGGCATTTTGACTTTCAGAAGGAGCCTCTTGTCCCCCCGTAGAAAAACCGGTTAGACCCAATTTATTTATTAACGCTCCAAAAAAAGAAAATATGACATTTCCTGTGGTGCTGGCACTTTCCCCGGTTTCTTCCTCTTCAACCTCTTTGCTCTCTTCTTCTGGCTCTGTTTCGAATTCTTCTTCATCAACTTCCTCGGCAGATTCCAAATTTTCTGCGGGCGGTGAAATTTCCTCAATTGTTTCTGGCAAAGTTACACATGCCCCGTTACTACAAACATCGTTCTCTCCGCCACAATCGCTCCTTACTTCACAACCTGCCTGTTCCTCTTCAATGTCCTCAACTTCCTCTATTGGACTAATTGTTTCGCCCTCGCATTCTAAACCAGTCCTACTCCATACACCCTCTATGCACTCTTCTTCCACTACAGATTCCCCATTTCCACAGTGAGCTATTTTTTCTTCTCCATCAATACATTCTGGTTCTCTGCATTCTACTAAATCAACGAATTGGCATTTATTTTCTACGCATTCTGCAACCCCGCATAACGGCTGAGCGCAATCTTCATTGCTTTCACAAAATCCCTCTTCAAGACATACTGGTTCTAAATTGCATCCCTTTTCATCCTTGCCCTTAAAAATTACTCTTCCGGCACATTCTATTGCTTCGTGCTCCTCGCAAGCCGCACAATCCCCTAAACAAGATTCATTTTCCCCCTCTTCACAAATATGGTTGCCACAAATTGAAATTGCCCCTTCTATTTTAATTTCTTCTTCTTTTGGTTGACAAATCTTCTCGATACAATAAAAATCCACTTTCTGTTTTATGGTCCCATTACCTATAAGTTTTTCTACTTCTCCGCTCCCGCAAATCTTCCCGCCGCACTGGTCTTCCTGGCAGTCAATAAACTCATTATTGTTATCGTCTTTGTTATTATCGCAAATTTCCTCCCCGAACTCCTTAAACTTTTCAACCAGGCGTTTTTCATATTCTTCTTGGGTATAGAAAAATTCTTTCTTGTCATAACCGGCAAATAGGCCATTATAAAAATTGGCTCTTCTGTCGAGATTCCTTTTCCTCAATTCTTTCTCTTTGGCTCTTCTCTCCTGCTCGTCTTTAATCCAACCATAATTCTCGTTGTATTCTCTTCTCTCCTCTTCAGACATTGACTCTCTTTTTGACTTGTAAGTCTCATCAACTTCTTCCCAAACATTGTTTGCTTTTTCATCCCAGGCCCAGTTTAAAGCCTGAAGTTCACTTTTTATTTCACTCACTTTTTTAAAATCTCTATCCTGAAGTGCTCCTCTTAATTCTTCCAATAATCTTACAGTCTCTCTTTCAAAATCTTCGAAATTTAAATTCATAAATTTCTCTTTAGAAATTTCTCTAAAACTCTCTTCCTCAAAAAAACCTCTTCCTCTGCTCTCTGTCCATATATTAAAATTTATCCAATTCCAATCACATTCCTCGCACATTTCAAAGCGAGTCCTTGCCTCAAAATCATCTCCTTCAAAAAATGTGAATTCCTGAGCAAGTAGCTTTTGAGTTCCTCTTTTGTTTTCTGCCCCAAATATAGAATTCATTAACTCTGTGCATTGCAAAGAGCTTTGCCTGTAATAAGACTCAAATGTTCTCTCGACATTTACGCTTTCCTCAGCCAATTTCTCTGCATTATCCTTGCTCGGATCAGAATCAAATGCTTCTGCCAGTTCTTTTATTTCGCCTATTCTTTCCTCAATGTTTAATTCTTCTGCAGGAGTTTTATACTCGATAGAAAAATGCAGTCTATACACCAATAATCCATTCTCTCCAAAATCAAATTCTTTTTCTAACTCACCCACAAGTTTTTTCTCATAATCAAATTCTTCCTCGTCTTCCGGAGAAAGAGAAGCATGGTTCCTGTTTTTTATAAATATCGAAGGAAAAGCTTCCAGCCTAATTTGGATTTTCTTTCCGTCATAAACTATTTTTCTCCATACAGGAACTTCTTCATCTAACTTTTTTTCTCTGTCTTCGCGCTCAACCCAAACCCACTTAGTTTCTTCACTCGGCTCACCAAACACTCTTTCCAAACTTTCTCTATCAAAAAGACCGCCTTCAAATCTGCTCTTCGCTCCAAGAATTTCATTTAAATTTTCTCTAGTAGCAGACACGTATAACAATAATCCTGCATAGTTTATATTTCCTGTTTCATATTCCTCTGCGTAGTGAGTTAATTTTTTTATCTCTTCCTCAAGTTCGTTCTCTTCAAAAGAGCTGACCGCATTAAAACTAAAAGAAATAACAAAAAATAAAATAAGCAATATAATGCTCCTCTTTTTCATTCTGTTTAGAGAATTTCTCTGTTAAAAAAGCTTGCTATTTCTTAAAATATCTTACCAAATCTCTACTCACTAAAGGTTTTCCCTTAACTAAAGCATATTTATAAGGCAGAATTGTTGATTCAATTTTATTTATTCTAATCTCAACGCCATTCTTAAACTTCAAATCTCCTATCTTCTTTCCCTTTACAATTTCATTGACAACATAAACAGCATTGTCTGTAGCAAGTTGTTCTTTTCCAATGCTTCTTGCCCTTGCATTTTTTATAAATTTTGTCAGCTCTTTTTTTGTCCTTTTTCTTGATGGGTAGTCTCCTAAAATTCCTCCAAAAACAAAATAATCAAATTTATTTGCCTCTTTCGGAGTTAAGGTTTTCTTTGCTTCTGGGTCCAAAACACAAACCTTTTCTAAATCAAACTCTCTGACTGATTTTCTAATAACTTTCCCATATTTTCTCAATATTCCGGTTCCTCTTTTCAAATTCGTAAACCAAACATTTTCCTTCCCAACAATTTTAGAAATGTTCTTATACTCAAAGAAGCACCATTTCCATATTTTCTGCTCTAAATGCTCAATGACAAAAATCGGTTTTTTCATTTTTCTTCTCTAAGAATTCCCTCCAACCTATAAAAAATATCCCCAATATTTAAATACATATTTTATTTTAATAATTAATGCTAAAAAATAACAAAGTAAATAAAACAGAAACAGCAACATTCGGCGGCGGCTGTTTCTGGGGAGTTGAATATGAATTTTCCAAATTGCCTGGGGTAATTTCAGCAATGTCTGGGTACATGGGTGGCTCTGACGAATATAAAAATCCAACCTATCAACAAGTCTGCACAGACAAAACAGGTTATGCAGAAGTTGTCCAAATTATTTTCGCTCCTTTAGAAATTTCATATTCTGACTTATTGAAATATTTCTGGAAAATCCACGACCCAACAACTCTCAACAGACAAGGCCCGGATGTAGGAACTCAATACCGCTCTGTTATTTTCTATCACAATGAAAAACAACAAACCCTTGCTCTGAAATCAAAACAAGGAATGCAAAAAAATTTTTCAAGAAAAATCGTGACCGAAATTGTCAAGGCAAAAAAATTCTATCCGGCAGAAGAATATCATCAAAGATATTATGAAAAACATGGAATAAAAGTAAATTTATGCAGATTTTGAAAATTAACTTCGGCTTCATTTTAAGTTATTACTATAAAAATTAAACAAAACTTCAAAACATATAAAAACTCCTTTTTCCTATAATAAAAATGGCATTTCCAGATGTGCAAGTCAATTATCTCGCAATTCTTGTTTCTGCAATAGCAAGTTTTGTTCTCGGCTGGATTTGGTATGGTCCTTTATTCGGCAAAACCTGGATGAAAGAATCAGGAATAACACGACAGCAAATTGCTCAAGCAAAGAAAAAAGGAATGACTGCGCAATTTTCAGTGGCTTTCATCTCATCTTTAGTCATGGCATTTATTCTGGCGCATTTCGTAAAATACGCTTCGACAGCAAACTACACCGAAGCAATCTCGCTGGTTTTCTGGCTTTGGCTCGGTTTCATAGCAACAATAATGTTGGGAAGCATTTTGTGGGAAGGAAAATCGTTTAAGCTGTATTTAATAAATACTCTTTACCATTTAGTTTCTCTGGCTATCATGGCAATGATTTTAACTGCTTGGCAATAAATTTATTAACTTGTTTTCTTGTCAAAAATCATGAAACTTAAAGTTCCATTTATACTTACAAACCACAAAACTCAACTGCGGTCCAGCAGCTTTGCGTATGGTTCTTGCTTATTTTAATGAGCTCCCGGGTCTAAAAGTCCTAGAAAAAAGAACAGGAATAAAAAAAGGTAAAGCTATATCAACTATACAAATCGCAACTGCGGCGGCTTTATCTGGTTACCAAACCGATTTCTTTTCTAAGCATATATCAAAAATACCATGATCTTTCTACTCAATCTAAAAAATTAGTTGAAAAAGCGAAAAGGGCGGGTGTAAAAATACAAGAAAAATCTTTATCATTGGAAAAAATATTATCCAAAACATCTGAAAATTGTATCCCTATTATTCTGCTTGATTGGAACATTGTCCGCAATAAAAGAGAAAAAAGCTACCAAGGACATTTTGTGCCGATAGTTGGTTATGGCCCAAGAAATATTTATGTTCATAACCATGGTTTAAAAAATCCGCGAGCTTTCCGGTCAATTCCTAAAAAAACATTCGAAAAAGCAAGAAAATCACAAGGCACAGACGAAGATATTTTGTTTGTGTATAGAAAAACAGAAAATTAATCACCCAATCGTATCATAATCCCTATGCTTCTTTATCCACTGCGAAACCTTCTTTCCTGTTGAAACAAAAGTGGTTTCATCCCATATTTTTCCAAATTCTCTGCTTATATGATAGGCTGCCTCTCTGCATAAAATAAAATAACTCTTGTTCGGCTTTTTCTTTTTGTGGTCAATTCCCACAAACTGATCAATTAAAATAAAACACTTGCACAATTCCTTTCCAGTTAAAAAATCATAAGCTCCTATTTGCTCTAAATTATAATCATCTTCTCTTTCTTTTATCTTTTTCAATTCCTTTTCATTCACATCAAACAAAACGCCATTGAAAAAATGTTTTTTGTCTTTAACAACATTCAAAACATCGGGGTCTTTTCCCTTTTCCAAGCCTAAATTAAATACCCTCTTGAAACCTCTGACAATAACAGGAACAAAATGCTTGTCAGGAATACTCTCTCTCAAAGACTTATGGCTAATCAAACTGCCATAACCAACAATTTTATAATTCATTTTGCCCCTTTTTATTATTAATATTTAAACAAAAATAGTTTATATTTCTTTTCCTTTTTTGAATTATATTGGTATAAAACAAACGGTTCAACTTAAATAAAAAATCGGTATTCTTAATCAAGACAAAATAGAGGACGATATTACAAATGTTATGGAATATTAATTATCTACTAATGTGCTCCGTCATGAATTTTTTCTATTTCTTCCAATTCGTATAAAGATTAGGTGATTAGGTCAATCCCGGACTAAACTGCCTCTTTAAAGAGATTATAAAACTATTCAACCCATTTCAATAATTAGTAAATAACGTCGATAAATCCCCGATGTAAGATAACTATGGACAATTGCATTACTTATGTGACATTTATTTGCAATTGTACAGACAGAGAATTGCAAAAAACATGAGACATATCCTATGCAATTCTCTGTATCTTTATATTGATTTTATTAAAGTTCGCATTTTAATTGCTTGACATATTTTTCACTATTTTATCGTCTATAAATATAAAAAATCTGGTCAGTTAATGCACTAATCACCAAAGATTATTATAATTTGAGCTGTAAAGTTAGCAACACCTTTTTTGATTAAATATTATTCATTAATTATAGGAAATAACTTTAATAATCGTAACGGTTTTGTTATTTCCTAGATAGCAAATTGCTGAAAAAATCTGAAAATTAAAGCAATTTGCTATAATTTACAAAATCTCCCCATATCCAATTAATCTCCAATGTCCAAGAACATTTCTGGCAATACCTACATTATCACCTTTAAATAAAATGGTTGGAACTTTTAATGAAATTGTTAAATGCTCCTTGTCAACAAAATTTATCGTGCCTCCGGTGATTGAGGCGTTAATGCTCAGCATTAAAATTTCTTTTTGCTTTATCGGCTCAACATTTGCATGCGATGATATTCCAAAAACCCTTGGAAATAAATTATATTTTAATTTAACTTCGCTCACGGCCTCTGGCAGTTTGCCAAAAAGAGAAACCAGATTGCCCGAAAGCAAATCTCCCTTTCCCAAAGACATATCAAGCTCGGTCTCAATTGACATACTCCCTCCAGGAGTTAATTCATTAACCTTAATTGAACCGTTAAACAAACTTACAATTCTAGTTTTTATAGGAAAATATTTTTTCTCTGCACTTTCTTTTTCTTTCACTGCCCTCCCCGGCTTGATTTCTATTTCATCGCCAGCTCTAAACTTCCCCTGTTTCAAAGAACCTCCTAAAACAACCCCATGAAGCTCTTTTGGTTTTATCCCTGGCTTGTTAATATCAAAACTTCGTGCAACTATAAATATCGGCTCCTTATCAAAATTTCTCTTCGGCTCTGGAATTTCAGCAATCGCCCTCAAAACCTCGTCGATATTAACTCTCTGCTGTGCAGAAACGGGAATTATCTCAACATTCCTATAATGCTCTCCCAAAAATTTCTTTATGTCTTGATAATTTTTCTTTGCTTGCTCACTTGTAACCAAATCAATTTTGTTCTGAACAACAATCAATTTCTCAACCTTCTTTGCCTGCAGGGCCATTAAATGCTCATAAGTCTGCGGCTTTATTCCCTCATTTGCAGCAACAACCAAAATCGCAGCATCGATCAAAGCAGCCCCTGACAAAGTCGTGGCCATTAACATTTCATGACCCGGAGCATCAATAAAAGAAACATGCCTAACAATCTCCCCCTTCTTTTCAGTATTATATCCATTATTATCTTTATAAATAATAATATCAGCATATCCCAACTTTATTGTAATTCCTCTTTTCAATTCCTCGGAATGTGTTGAAGCCCATTTTCCGCTAAGCCTCTCCAACAAAGTCGTCTTGCCGTGGTCTATATGCCCAAATATCCCCACGTTTATTGTCGGAATTTTTTTATTTTCTCCTGTTTCTTTTCCTTTCATAAATTCCCTAGAAAAAATGATTTTATAAGGGTTTGGTTTATTCTCTATAGCAAAAAACCCAAAAATCCTAAGAAGATGGTTTTGGGAGTTAACCAAATATAACTAATCTACTTTTGAAATAATAATATAATTCAATTAATTATATTTCTCTAGAATTGAGAAAATTAAACAATTTTTGAAGTTGTAACTATAGACACTGCGGCGACTTCACAAAGATAAGCAAAAACATTTACTTGAATTGCTCTATTGCATAGAGTAAAATATATCCATAAACAACAAGTCTCACAAGCTCATTACTAAATGCTATAATGTAGTCGCTTGTATGCAGCCTAGCATAATCTGGAATTTCCACGCCCCATTTTATATAAACTTCTCCTATTTTTTCCACTATCCTAATCCCTTCTTTGGAGTATCCTGGGACCAAAGTTCTCAAAAATAAATTTCTGTTATTATGCTCATGCAGTTGTTCATAAAGAGGCTCTATTTCTTTCGCAAATGACTCTAAATCTTGCTTAGACATTTTATTGGTAGTGATTTAGCAAAATAAATTCACGAATATCTTTTTCTTACTATAAACTCCGGCTCCCCCAGGCTCTCGTATTTTTCAGCCAACTTTATAGCCGTTTCCAAATAATCCGAACGAAAAACATCAACAACATTTCCCTCTGGTATAATGTAAAAGACAACCTTTATTTTTTCTTCAAGTAAATAAAAACCTATAATTAATTGGTGTTTACTAACAGAAATCCTTAAAGACCCGCCCAATTGCTCATTGGCTATCTCCGCTAACCTGCTAACCCTTTGTGGGCTTGTTTCCCAGAATTTATCTAATACTTTAACCATATCTAACTTCATTAATCAGAGTTTAAATTAATTATTGTAATAGAAAACGCGTTTATTCTTTTTTGTGTTCTGCTTTTTTCTCTGCCTTTCCCTTGTTCTGCTCCGGAAAAATTTCTGCCAATTTTTTATTGCCGTGCTTCATAACTTTCATATTAATCTGAACAGTTGTCTCGGCAATTGTCTTTCCTCTCACTGTTTTTCTTCTTCGCAATCCCTTGCCGTTTTCACGCATTCCAAAGCCTCTCGAAAATAAAATTCTTTTCAAACCAATTCCTTCAACATTTTTTGCCAAAGGAAAACCAGCAATATCGCTTCCGCCCGTAATCTCGAATTCATAGCCTTCCAAATCATGATTTATTTCCTTTCCATGCACAGATTCTCCAACAGATTTTCCGGCTAAGCCGCGCGCCTCGCTCTCAATCTTCCAAGCCTTCCCCTTATCCGAAATATTCAATTTAAACGCCATAAACCTTGTAAATAAAATGGGTTTTTAAAATTATGCTAAGCATAATTTTAAATTAATGATTTGAATGTTCTATAAAAAAATAGATATGAAAGAGTATTTTAAAATCTACTTGAATAATT
The DNA here is from genome assembly GCA_016188825.1 of Candidatus Pacearchaeota archaeon. Lineage (GTDB taxonomy): Archaea > Nanobdellota > Nanobdellia > Pacearchaeales > GW2011-AR1 > UBA73. The sequence continues at coordinate 27,763 of JACPHA010000003.1, forward strand.
CAACTCAGAAGGATGATGATAATAAACAATAGTCCCTTCTGTTCTTACTTTTTTCTTGCACAATTTTTCAATTCCCTTAATATTTTTCCTTCTAATTAAGTCTGAAAACTCTCCAGAAAAAATAGTAGATTCCAACCCATCTGTATAAACTACCAAAATATCGTCTCCTCTTAATTCCTGCGTTCCTGTTCTTACATAATTCATCGCAGAGTCTTCTCCTGTCAAAACACCAAAAGAATGCTCTTCCTTCGGATTATTTCTATAATCTCTCCTGACTATTCTTCTCGCTTCTGGATTTCTCCAATCTATGCCTTGCAGTCTCTTGTCTTGCCAGATGTATTTGTCATGCTTGTCTGGCCCCTGATTTTCTGTTCTAAATTTTAAGTTTCCTAGCAGGTCAAAAACAGCAATTCCTGCGTCTGTTAAATAACCGAATGAAAAAACATCAGACAATCTACAAATTCCTGCGGCAACACAGCCTGCGAAATCATTTGTTAAATAATCGGCATTTGAAATGTTCCGCCCGTTCCAATTTCTAATTTCCTTATTCGCCTCATCAAAAGCTTTTCTTATTGCTTTTTCATTCCTATTCAATTCATAATAATCAATTAAAGCAATACGAAATGTTTCTACAAGAATATTGGAAGCCACTTTCGCAGGGCTTGGTTTAGGATAATTCAATAAAAAATCAATTTTTCCCATTAACGTGCCCACATTATGCAAGTCTTCGAAAGGGTCTCTTGTAACGCCGTCAGCCACCGCCATAATCTTGCTCATGTTATCAAAACCAAAAGCATCCTCAACTGGTTTTCTCATTAATCTTAGCTTCCAATTCTCAACTGTAAATCCCTCTGTCATAATTAAAAACCGATTTTATAAATATTTAAATCTTTCTCTTTAATAACTTTAAAGTAGCTACTAATATTCATACCCTAAATCAGAAATATTTATATATTAGGTATGATTAAATTAGCTATGACAAAATTTAAGATAAAGCTAGGAGAGAGGGGACAGGTAGTTATCCCAAAAATAATAAGAGAAAGTCTTGGAATGACAAAAAATAAAACAATAATAATTGAAATAGAAAATAAAAGCATAAAACTTACTACTTCAGAAAAAAGCGATATTCTAAAATCCTGGAAAGAAATAGCCGAAAAAGAAGGAACAAATATCTCTAAAAAATTCATTTACGGCGACAGATTATATGAAAAGGTATTTTAATATGTATCTCGATGCAAATTTCTTTGTTTTTGCGGTTTTAGACAACACAAAAAAAGGTCAAAAAGCAAGGAGTATTCAAGAAGAAATAATGAATGGGAAATGGGCAATCACTTCTGTTTTAGCGTTAGATGAAGTTATGTGGGTGTTCATAAAAAATAAAAAAGAACATTTGTTAAGGAAGGTTATAGAAGATATATATGCAATGCCAAATTTAGAAGTCAGAGAAGTATCTTCATCTATACCAATGCGGGCGCTGGAGATAATGGAACAGTTTGGTTTAAAACCGAGAGACGCATTTCATTTATCAATAATGGAATCATTTCAAATTGACACCATTGTTAGCGACGATGTTGATTTTGACAAAGTTAAAAAAATAAGAAGAATAAAAATTGAATAACATCTAACACCTCCAATCAATAAATCCTAATCTTCAAATCCTTAATCCTCTCAAAATGTTTTTTATTTTTAGTTATCAAAACCTCATTATTTCGAATTGCAATGGCGGCAATCATTATATCTTCTACATCTATAATCGCTCCTCTATTAATTAGGTCTGCTTCAATATCCCCGGCTAAAATAGCGCTCTCTTTATCTAATGGTAAAACAATTAAAGATGATAAAAAATTAATTATTTTTTCTCTTTCATTCTTTACTTTGGGTTTATTGGCCCCCCTTATTAATTCTACTACCGAAGGCGACGCCATATTAATTGTCTCATAAAAAGACTCAAAATCTTCCATTAAATTTTTCGCACTATCTGAACCCTTCAATAAGTCTATAATAAAAGAAGTGTCTAAACACGCCATTATACCTCTAACTCTCTTTCTATTCTCTTAAGTCTAATTTGGCGAGCTTTCCTATGTTTGCTCCTTGATTCAATTATGGTTTCCTCTAATTCATCTGTGGCATCTTTAGAAAGTATCCCGAAAAAATCCCTCAGTTTCGTCTTTCCGGTAACTCTCTTAATTACTTCTGAAAAGCTCTCATTCTCTCTTTCTCTCAAACTAGCCAATCTCCTATATGCTTCTTCTGTAATTGATATTGTTTTGGTTGACATAAATACACGTATGTGTATGCATTTATATATTTTTCGGCTATTTTAAAAATCTCAAGTAACTATCAAGTAATAACAAAACAGAAAGGTTTAAATAGCTATCCTTTCTTAATATTTTTGTCTTATCCCGAATTAATATTCATTCGACAAATAAGATAAACTCTGCTGTAAAGCAGAGTCTTATGAGGAAACTAAATAAGAAGAAAATAAAATGGATTGTGAAAGAAATTGAAAGGAGGGACAGAAAAATGAGAAAACAACCAAAGTTAGCTGCGCTTGTGTTGGGTATTTTGGCGAGTGTTGGCGGTTGTAAAGAAATCGTTAGAGATACTAGTAGAGATTTTGGAAAAGAAGGCAAAGTAAATGATTATGACGCTGTTGCTTTCATTGACGGCGAAGGGAGACATTTAACGATAATGGGCGGAGATTTACCAGATTCAGGATATATAACTGCTTTAGATAGAGATAACGACGGCAGATTTGATGAAATCAAATTAAGATACATGCGAAAAGGACATCCGCTTGAAACATACGCCTCTCTTGAGAGATTAGAGCAAGCATACAACAGCATTGTAAACGAATAATAATTTTATTTTTATTTTATATCCCCCAGTCCCCTTTCCTGCTCTTAATATCTGCAATTTCCTGCAAAACCTTTAATTCATTAGAAGAAAGCAAATCCTTGTTTTTCTTGAAATTCTTAAACTGGTTTGCGGTCAGCTCAGAATATAAAAATCTTTTCTCTCCTATTTTTCTGTCAAAATAAATTCCTGGAAGAGCAATCGCAACTTCTTTTCCTTCACTTACCTCTTGAGCAGATTTCTTGTCCATCTGTATTGATTTTACTCTTGCAATTTCCTCTCCGCTCTCATCAATCAGCCTGGCTCCAACTTTTAATTTTCCTCCAACAACCTTGACTCCAAAAATAGCAGGATTGGAATTTCTAAAAACATAATTCTTCAAAATCTCAAGCTTGCAAATTGGAGCCAAACTTAACATGCGTTCTCTTTCAATTTCTTTCGCTTTCTCCCCGCGCCATTTCTGCAAATCCTCAATCAACTTGTAAATAACGTCATGCCTTATGATTTCAACATTTCCTTTATCAAGATTTTCCTCAAAGCCAACATTAAAACCTAAAACAACTGCATTTAACGGATTTATTTCAAGATTTGCTTTTGCAGAAACAATGTCTGTTTTTCCAATGTCTCCTATTCCTGCTTTTGCAATTTTTATATTTTCTTGCTTAAGCAAAGTCATCAAAGCCTCTAAGCTACCCAAAGATTCTGCCTTGATTATAATACCCTCCTTGTCAACATTTATCACCCCTGAAATTTCCTTCTTAAACGCTTCTCTTATTTTATCCAAATTATTATTTACTTTTTGAAATGGCATTCCTGGCAAAACTCCCTCTTTGTTTGTCAAATGCAATCTCGCTCCGGTCGCTGCACTAATCGTTTTAATTGCCTCGTACTTAAATGAAAGCGGTTGAATTTCTTCAATGGCTCGGACTTTAGAAACAAGAACATCTCCAAAACTTGCAATCGCAATTTCATTGCCTTCTTTCAAAACGCCATCATACAAAATTCCCTCAATGTAATCCAAAGACTTTTCTTTCTTGATTTCCAAAATAACTCCCTTGGCTTCTTCTGAAAAGCACAATCTTTCTTTCAAAAATCTTTGAGACAAACCGCAAAGCACAAGCATCAGCTCTGGAATCCCCTCTTTGGTTCTGGCAGAACATGGAACAATCGCAATCTTTTTTGTAAAATCAATTATCTCATAATAAAGCTCTGAATCAAAACCATGTTCTGACAAAGCTCCTTGAAAAGTCAAAAATGCCTCGTCAAATTCCTGTTTGACATTCATTGCCTGACCGTCAATTGATTCTTTCAAATTCTTGTCTAAATTCGTCTTCCACCCAGAAATTGTATCAATTTTATTCAAGGCAATCAAAAAAGGAGTTTTATTTGTCTTCAATATCTGCAAAACCTCTGCAGTTTGTGGTTTTATGCCTTCTTTTATGCTAACAACCAAAATAGCCAAATCAGCTAAACTTCCTCCGCGTTTTCTTAAATTAGTAAACGCTGCATGCCCAGGCGTGTCAATAAATAAAAACCCGGGAATTTCTAAATGAATTCCCTGCTTATCAACCAGTGGGCAAGCCTTTTTTATTTGCTCATAGGGGCATTTCGTAAAAGAAATCTTCTGTGTTATCCCACCGGCCTCTCCTGCCTGAACATTCGTCCCCCTAAAACAATCCAGCAAACTAGTTTTCCCATGATCCACATGTCCAACTACAGTAACTATGGGCTGTCTTATTTTTTTCTCCGCTTCTCTCTGCATTTCCTGACTTTGCATTTTCTCGCTTTTCATTTTCATTGCCTCTATATAATTTACTCATTTTATTCAATATTTAAAACTCAAACATGCCTTTTAAAGCTTAACCTCTTGATTTTACAGTGTTCTATCCCGTTAATATTTCCTAACGATATATTTTTTTGATTCTTCATTTTCTCAGTTTCCTTATGAAAGCTTCTGATGGTGTTTCAAGTTCATCAAAGTTTAAAGCTTTATGCGGCTTTAAATCGTTATACCAATAAA
>JACPHA010000004.1 GCA_016188825.1 Candidatus Pacearchaeota archaeon
GATAAAAATTAAAAAATCCGAAAATTAATTTCTATCACTATAATTTCTAAAACTCAGGTTATTATGTAGAGGACTTTGAATAACCCCTGTTTCTTTGCTTTTTTCAAAGTCCTTCTTAGAGGGTTTTGAAAGTTTTTAGGGCTTTTCAAAACCTTCTATAGATAATTCTTTTGATTGGAGTAGTTTTTGGAGAATTATCCATCACGGGAATTCTGGACAAAAATGTATCCCAATTACCGGAATTCACGATAATTCATGTCATGATAATTTGCAATATCCTCACTATTTAAAGTTGGCAAAAATCTCCAACTAAAACTTCTTCTTCCACATCTCCCATTTTTCAATGGCCCATTTCGTAAAAGCAGGAATCAATCCAATTATAGTAAATCCATTTCCTAAAACAAACAATCCATTCCATTTCCCTAAACTTATTACAAGCGGTGTTTTCTTTTCTTTGTATTTTTTCATTTCCAAACCGCGCTCAAGAGCAAAAATATTTTTCACAGCTATTTCGCCCTGAATTTCCGCATTCTGTGCTGTTTTTTCAACTTTGCAATCTGTAATGTCTCCTGCAGCAAAAATATTTTTCTTCCTTTCTAATTGTAAATGCTCATTAACAATTATCTGATTTTTTTTATTTATATATCTAGAAAAATATTTTTTCATAAAATCAAAATTCGGCGTTATGCCTGTGCACAAAAATGCAATATCTGCTTTTATTTTTCTTCCCTTGTTTGTAATATATCTCCCATTGTTTGTCTTCACAACTCTTTCGTTAAAAATTATCTTTGCTCCTTTCCTCTTCAAATATTTTTCAGCAAAGTGCCTCGCTCTATGAGGATTTCTTTCCATTAAGCTGTTGCTTGCATGCACGATTGTCAGCTCTTTTTCTTTGCCATATCTCCAAAATATTTCTCCTGCCAATTCAACTCCAACTATACCTCCTCCAATAATCAAAACTTTTTTTGCTCTGCACAACTCCTTATAATAATCCCTAAAATGCTCTTCTCTTGTTGCAACAACTAAATTCTGCTCTTTAAAGGGGGCATTATAACTTGAGCCAGCACAAATAATTAAATAACTAAAGCCCAACTTCTTTCCATTTACATAAATAAATTTATCATTAATTCTATCAACCTTTCCTGTAATAACTTTTGCTCTTCTCAAATAATGCGTATGCAAAACCTGAATTTTCCTTAAATGCTCTGGCTTAACAATTGTCCTTAAAACCCCTGGAGTAAATTCAAAATAATTTTTTGTGTCTATCAATATAACATCAAAATACCTCTCAAGCTTTTTTGCGCATAATGAACCAGCAAAACCTCCTCCAATAACAACTACTTTTTTCTTTTTTTCTAAGCTCATTTTAAATATATAAAAAATAAAAATAAATTAAAATTTTACATTTGCTCCTTGCTGACAGCCATTGCGCCGGGTCCTGTAAGTGCCAAACTAATCAATCCTGCAATGCCAACCAGATGGAACAATAATGTAACAGGATTTCCATTCATGTTGGGTATCACAACAAGCAGCGTTGCTACAGTCAGAACTATCACCAAAGGCCAAACTGTCCATTTGACTTTCCAACCCAATAATACCGACAGCCCAAATATCACCTCTGATAATGCTAAAACCCACGCAAAAAACGCCGGAGCTGGAAATCCTAAACCTACCAACAGCCCTGTTGGCCCGCCAATATCCAGCAATTTACCAATTCCAGGAATAATGAACAAAATTCCAAGGAAAACTCTCAACAAAGCTGGTCCATACATGGCTTTTTCACCTTCCATTTTCTTTCCCTCCTTTCAATTCTCTGAAAATTATTTTTAAAATTACCATCTAAACTCATCCTAATTAAAATATTTAAACCTTCTGTCAACTTAGTTAACTAATCTCTCTGTATCTCAAGTTTCTTTTTATCACCGAGTAAAACAACCTTGTTAGGAACTTTTACCTTGACAACTCTGTCCAAAGTGGCAATAAAAACTCCTTGCCTGCCTTTTTTTATCAAGCCGTCATCAACATTTTTTCCGCCGATTTTTATCTTCTTAACGTTCTCTTTTTCAAAAATTTCAAAAGCCATATCTACCGCGCTTCTTTCATAACGAGAAACTTTAGACTCTCTCTTCAAATCCTTCATTTCCTGCAAAACTTCCCGAGGAACAACCGGCTTCAAACCAAGCTCGCGCAATTGTCCCAAAAAATCAACTTTTTTTATCAAGCAAGAAATGATAAAATTAGTATCCAGCACCACTTCCATCACTTATAAAAAAATCATAAGTATTTAAACTTAATTTCGCAATGGTTTTATCATCACGTTGCATAAAAACTATCTTCTATTTTTATCTTGAAGAACGAAAACCGTTTTAATAATTGCTGCTAAAAACAAAAATAGTGAAGTAAGTATCAAAAATAATTTAAGAGAATTATATAATGCGGGGACAACAGAAGCATCTCTAAAATTAATTCCAATCAGTCCAAATAAATCTATATCAGCCAAATACAGAGTTCTTTCTATAAAATGAATATTAAATATAATAAATGTTAGTAGTGACATCCTCCAAAGCCCTAAAGGGCTGGGCGTCCCTTAGTTTTGCGCGTGGTGCAACTCTTGATTTGTTATGTATTCGTATGCCCACGTAAAGTTGCTGTTTCCAACGCCATCGCAAAAATATCCTTCATTCCAGAAATGCCCTTTCGGATATCTTTTTCTCAAGTTTGGACAGATTTGAAAAGCAGATACGATGACAAACCCTTGACAATCTGAATCGCTTTCGCGTCGCTCATCGTTCGTGGCACGTCGATAATCATGTGCACATGCTCGTCCATCACCTTAATAATTTCAAGTTCAATCTTGTGCCTCTTACAGGATTCCTCGATTGCAACCTTGCAAAACAATTTCAGTCTATCCCGCCTCATCATTGCATAACGATATTTCGTCGTTAATTGCAAGTGTTTCCGATTTGCACCGACACAGTTCCGACTATGTTTGTATTCCATTTTACCTCCGAAACATTTAATTAGAACCAGATAGTTATCACTACAACTTTTATGCAGTGAGCTAACATCCAGCTCACTTTTTTCAATTATTTTAGAAATAAATACTTGTGCAATTCATCTCTTTGCTAAAGCAAAGAGGTTTCTTGCAGTTGTCTAAAAGAAGTTAATAGACTATTAAGCTAATCGTAACATTTTTACTTTCCTTGCATAGTCAGTTATCATATATCTTTATATAACTCTCCTGCTTTCTTTGTGCATGGAAATAGAAAAAGGGGAAATTGAACACATAAAAAAACTTCTCGAAGAAATAAAAACGGCATTGCTCAATAAAGACATGCTAAAATTGAAAGAACTTTCCGACCACACCGTGCATTCTTCATGCAGTTATCAAGATTCAGGAAGTATAACAATCTCTGTTATATTTTATACTCTAAGCAAATTAATTGAAAGACAGGATTATAAAAAAATAAAGGGATGGAATAACCTTGTAGAAAAATTAAATTCGTTGATTGATTTGGCAATAAAATCATTAAAAAACAACAATTTTAAAAAATACGAAAAAAATATTTTGAAAGCTGGCAAAACACTAACTGATTACTCAATCAACCTAAAGCCTTATATTGAAGACGTAATAAAAAAAGCCTCTATCAATAAGGGCTCAAAAATTTACGAGCATGGAATTTCCCTAGAGCAAACCGCAAAGCTTTTCGGAATAACACAATGGGAGCTTTCAGATTACATTGGGCAGAAAAACCTTGCAGAAATTAAACAAAACGAAACAATTGATGTTAAAAAAAGAGCAAAGTTTGCTCTGGAGTTTTTTGAAACATGACAGAAAAAGCGCTCGTCTTTGATTCAGGAACATTAATAAATTTGTCAATGAACGGCTTGCTTTACATACTTGAAGAATTAAAAAAAATCTCAAATGTAAAATTTCTAATTACAAAAGAAGTAAAATATGAAACAGTAGACCGTCCCATTGGAATCCCAAGATTTGAGCTCGGTGCTTTAAGAGTCCAGAATTTAATTGATTCAAAAATTATCGAAATGCCCGAATCCCTTAATATTTCCGAGGAGAAAATAGAAAACACAACAAAAGAATTAATGAACATAACAAATCATTCTATAAAAGCCATCGGAAGATGGATAAACATTGTGAGCAATGCGGAAATGTCCTGTCTTGCACTAAGCATAGAATTAACATCAAAAGGAATTGAAAATATCATAGCAATTGATGAGAGAACAACAAGAATTCTTGCAGAAAAGCCTGAAAACCTTGAAGAAATAATGTCAACCAAACTGCATACAAAAATTGCCTTATTCAAAAAAAACCTTTCAATGTTTTCACAATTTAAATTCGTCCGTTCAACCGAGTTAGTTTATGTTGCATTTAAAAAAGGAGTTTTGAAAGTTCAAGGAAATAAAGCTCTGGAGGCTGCTCTCTATGCAACAAAATACAAGGGCTCTTCTGTTTCATTTGAAGAAATTGATGTTTTAAAAAAGTTATGAAACAACACACCTATCTTTATAAAACCTGCTTCACCCCATCTTTAAATTAAAATTGGCTAGATTTTTTATTTAGCTAACGAAGTCAGGATATAGAGAAAAGAATTAAAAAAACGATGATGAAAAATCCGTCTTTCAATGTTGTAATAGAAGAGACTTATCATGATGAATGGCGCAGGTTAAATTACAAACTAGCAAATTTAGAAATCCCACAAAATGCTGTTCAAATTGCTGATGGAGCTTATAATTATGGTTTTTACGGCAAAACAAAAGATTTCAAAAAAGTTGATAAAGTTAAGGAAGAAAGTTTAGAATTTAAAGTACATGGATTCATTGGATTTTGCGATGGAATAGTTCTACCCTTTAGAGGAGGAATACCCAACATTTTGGAAAGACCGAGAACATTGGTTTTCAGAGACGGCAGAATATTCATTGAAAAGGGAATGATGAATGATTCAAAGTATATGGACATGCTAGAGTCCATTTTGGATAAGGCAAAAAAATGTTGTGAAAGCCAAGAAATAAATGAATCATATCAAAAAGTCATGAAACTTTATAGTTCTGGTAAGGTTACAACTGAAAAAATCATTCCTTTAGCAAATTCATCCGCGGGCTAAAGCCTCGCGGTTTTCGCGTCGGCGCAATATAATAATCAAACCTTACAAGTGCCTCTTCGTCAACTTCCTTGAGATAAAAACAAATAATAAAAATATAATTGAAGTTCCGCCTAAAATAGACATTTCCGGCCATATAGAATAAAGATTTGCCTTAAATAATATTAACTTTTTCAGCATCGAAGAAGCAACAACAAACGGATTATAGATCACAAAATTCTGGAATTTGGCAGAAATAAATTCTATCGGAAGTATGGTATTAGACAAAAGAACCAGCAATAAAACAACACCAACAGAAACCAATATAGTAGTTTCATCAGATCTAAATACGTAACCTATCAGCATGCCTAGAAAAATAAATGCGGTCACAGAAATAAATAAAATCAGAACCACTTCTCCTAAAACATCTATGAACGGCACTTTTGCGATAATGTAAAGCCCGACAAACAAAACCAATAGTTGAGTAGCAATAATTATCAAAGCAGCAATGTACATTGCGATAATAAAAGTAAAATCAGAAGTCGGTGTTATAAAATTCCTGAAATAAGCCATTGTCTTTCTTTCTTTCAAAACCAAAACCGCTGCTAAGGTGGTGCTTCCAAAGAAAATCAAAAGTGTAATCATTACCGGAAAAATAAAATTAGAATTGGTGAACTCTGTATTAACCGGTTGTATTTCTGTTTTAATCGGTGAAACAATTTTCTCAGCATCGGTAACTCTTACATTGTTTAGTTCTGTTATTAATTTATCAATTTTAGAAGAAATGTCATAGACGCTGGCTCTTGTTTTAGCAGTATCTACTTTTATATCACCAAAATCTTCGGAAAATCCAGAAATGCTGCTGTTTAAATCATTTATCTCCTGCAAAGTTCCATTCAGCTCATCTTCTAAATCTGCCTTTAAACCCGCAGTGTTCGGGTCTGTCTCATCAAGCTGTCCGGCAAGATTCTTCGCTTTTTTTATACTGCTTAAAGCATCACCGACATTTGGCATAGAAGATGCTGCGCTGTTTGCTTTCGACTCAATGTTAGAGAGCGAAGATGACACAGAACTCAAAGAGCTTTTCTGCTCTGGCAACCTCGCCTTTGCCTCCTGAAGTGCAGTTGTCAGCGCCTCAACTAAACTCAACTCTAATTCCTGCGCTTTCGAAGAAACCTTTGACCTCACCTCATTAACAAGCAAATGAGCTAAATTAATTCTTGAATTATCAACATGAAAAATCACCGGCTCTGCATTTCCTTCTCTTGACAGGTCTGGTGGCAAAATAACACATATCTGGCTATCTCCCTGCTTCACAGAACTAACACAATGCTCCACAGAAGCCAGCTTATTAATTATATAAGACTGCTCGCTCAAACTAGCAAGTATAGAATCGCTAAGCTCGCTGTAAGAAGAAGAATAAACCGCAACATTTATTCCCTGCAATGAAGTTGTGCTGAACAGTAAGCCAGCAAACAGTGCAATAAACAACGGCACAACCACAGTGATTAAAGCCGAAACTCTGGATCTTCCAAATAACTTAATGTCCTTCAAAACTGTGCTTATCAAATTTCTCATTTTTCTTTAACTCCTTTTTACGGCAAATTATTTTTGTTTTCGTTATTAGCCTTTCCGTCAATTACATCCTCCATTGTCTTGCCCTGTGTCTCTGTTGGCCCTTTAATCTCCGGGCTAACGTTTTCTTTAAATTGCTCAACGGCTTGTGGCTTTTCTTTCTCTTGGGGTCGCGGCTGCGGTTTCGCTCTGTGCGTCCTAAAAATCTCATGAAAATGCTTCTTTTGTTTGGAAAATATTTTTCTAAAAACCTCGTTAAGACTGCTCGCCCTATACCTTCCCTTAACAGCAAAAGGAGAACCCTCCTCGATAATTTTCTTATCACTCAATATTGCTATCTTATCCCCAATCTCCTCCATTTCCTCAAGAATCTGGGTTGTCATAATAATTGTTGTTCCCTGCTCATTAATTTTTTCTATCAGCGCAAGTATCTGCGCTCTCAACAACGGATCTAAATCAGCGGTGGGCTCGTCCATAATCAAAACATCGGGGTTATGCACTAAAGAGCAAGCAACATCGAGTCTTTTCTTCATCCCTATCGACAAATTCTTTGCCCGCGTATGAAGAGCGTCCTGCAATCCAACCAAACCAAGAATCTCATCAGCTCTATTTTTTATATCCTCGTGTCTCATTCTATACAAATATCCAAAATGAAAAAAATTCTCTTTCACCGTAAGATGCTCGTAAAAAGATCCTTCCTCTGTCGCAAACCCAAAAATTTTCTTGATATTTTTCCAGTCTCTTAAAACATTTCTTCTCAAATACAGCACCTGCCCGCTCGTTGGTTTATAGAATCCAATAATTAGTTTCAAAATTGTGCTCTTTCCTTCTCCAGAAGCGCCGATAATTCCCGTAATCTTTTTTTCAGGGATATCTAAATTTATCGAGTCCAAGACAAGATTTTTGTGAAACCTCTTCGTCACCCCTTTTAACTGGATATATTCTGTATCCACCATGTTTTACCTAAGTAATTGTTGTTTTTAAAGGTTGTTTTTGAAATTACTGGCTTTGATAGCTAAAAAATTGTATCAATAAAATCAGAGAAATTAAGAATCATATCCACAAATTTTTCTCAATTCCTCTACAACGCCAATATTAACAATGCCAATCTCTTTTCTCAAATTTTTCATTATAATATATGTTCTCCTATTTTTCTCAGTCATTCTAGAAATATATTTTTCTTTGTTGTTTCTAAATTTGGGCGCGGAGGGAATCGAAATAGAACCTCCAGCGGGTTCTATGACTCCAGCAACCTTTCGACTCACGTCGAAATGCAGTCTCCGACTGCATATGGGCGCGGAGGGAATCGAACCCCCGCCTACTGCTCTGGAGGCAGCCAGACTACCATTATCCTACGCACCCTTTAATTCCAAAAACAAAATCAAAATGCATTTAAAAACATTTATAAATTACCCTGCCTTTTATCAGTTATGCCAAAAAAGAGGTCTAGTCATAGTCATAAGCGTAAAAACGGGGAGGTAAGTTCTATCAAAGCCTTTGCTTTGGAAGAAACCCTTATAAAAAATATAGTTGAACTGCAAAAAATCCACGTCGACATGGCTGAAAAGTTCGACAAACTTTCAAAAGAAATTTCTCAACTGCTTGCTTTATTTGAAGCGACTGCAAGAAACTTTGCGAGAAGCATCCCTCCTGAAGTTGAAAAAGATAAAGATTTTTTAGAAAAAATTGACCGCTTGTTAGAGCAAAATAAAACCCTCGCAAAGGCTTTAACATTGATGGAAGAAAGCATGAGAGATCGCCTCTATGGATCAGCTCCTAGACAAATGCTACAGCCACAAACACAAATGCGGCCAACATTCCAGCAAATGCCTCAGCAAAACACAAACCAGAACACTCAACAAGAAAAAGAAAATGAAGAATACCAGCCTTCTATGACTGGAGGCAACAAACCTCTGCCAAGAGTATAAAATGCGACATGCAAAAAAATTAAACCTTAGAGAACTATTCCTAAAAAATTTTGTAAAATCCTTGATTTTAAATTCCGCTCCTGCAACCCCAGAAACCATAAGAGGAGAAGTGCTCCAAGAATCTCCTTTTGTAATAACTTCAGAAACAATTAAACAACAAACCGAAAAGCAAAAAATTCAAGTTCAAAAACAGCCTTTTCAAATTTCGCTTCAAAAACAGTTCTTGCAGCCAATCCAACCTCCAAAATTCGCGCAAGCAAAGCCACCAGTCCGCCTTTCTCCGCAGATGCAATACCTGCCTTCTGCAAGTCCTGGCAGAAAACAGCCATCAATATCAGCAACTCAAACACAAGCGCCTCCGCCATGGCTCAAACCTCTTTATCCGACTAACATTCCCATTGAAAAAGCAGATTTAGGAAAAATAACTTCGCTCCTTTCAGATCCTGCCGTTATAGGAATAGAATGCCCCGGCCCAGGAAAAAACATTATAGTAAACAAGTCAGGTTCTATTCAAGCCACCCCAATCAACTTAACAAAAGAAGAAATTGATAGTATAATGAATGAAATTTCAGAAAAAACAAGAATTCCCTTGCTCATAGGGTTGTTCAAAGCCGCGCTCGGTGATATTTTAATAACTGCTGTCGTTTCTGAATACGTTGGAACAAGATTCATGATACAAAAAATCACGCCCTTTACGCAGATGTAATGTATAATAAAAAATGATGTGCAGGACACAGGCATTTGTCACCACCTAAATACCATAAAGCATAATCAATTATTATCTGACGAAGATTTTATAACAAGACTTACTACGGATTTGTAAACAGGTTTTTCTCAGTATGGACAATTCGTTTGATTATATCACTTTTTTGCGAATTGTCCTATTAGAGAATTCGGAACAAATTTATAATTCAATTATCCGAATTATCTATAATACGACACATAGCGTAGTTTCTATTATTTAATGTAGTTAAAGTTGTATTTGATAAAATGGTTTGTTATTGCGCCCTAAATAACTTTTACTGGTATCATAAGTCACTAGCTTACACAAATTTCAAAAATTAAAAAACTTCTTAAACTTCTCTTTCTTTAATAATCAATGAACAAAGAATTATTAGAGCTATATCAACAAAAAAAATCTGAAATTCAAAATCGTCTCTCTCAATTTAAAAACCTTCAAGAAGAAAATTATTTCAAAGAATTTCTGTTTTGTCTCTTAACTCCTCAAAGCAACGCTCAAAAATGCTGGCAGGCAGTTGAAATAATAAACAAATCAAATTCGCAAGATGAAAATAAAATTTTTAACATATTAAAAACAAAAACCAGATTTCATAAGACAAAAACTTCCAGGATTGTCGAAGCTTTTCAAACATGGAACGAAATCAAAACAAAATTAGCAGAAAAAAATATCCCTGAATTAAGAAACTGGCTTGCAGAAAATATCAATGGTTATGGCTTGAAAGAAGCATCTCACTTTTTAAGAAACATCGGAAAATCAGACAACCAAATAGCCATTCTTGACAGGCATATACTAAAAAACCTAAAAAATCTTAATGTTATAGAGAATGATAAAATAAAAAATAAAAAAAATTATTTTGAAATTGAAGCCAAATTCATAGAATACTCAAAAAACATTGGAATTCCAATTGATGAAATTGATTTACTCTGGTGGAGCAAAGAAAACGGCAAAATTTTTAAATAATTTGTTCAGGGGAGAATATTCAAAACAGGTTTGAAAACATACCAAAATGCCTCAAATATTTCATCCTGCCCCAATTTTTTAGTTCTTTTGAGGTTATATCCTACCATTAACATATTATCTGACTTCGGCAAGTTATCAAGAATTTCTCCTTTGCTGAAAATGCCAAGATACTCTGCCTTTCTCTCTTTTGATGCATTAGAGAAAGACTCCGGATGTTCTAAAATTTCAGAAAACTTTGATAAGTCAATGCTTTTTGTTTCTAAAGAATCTAAAACCACAATAACCCTATTTTCATCTCCGCTGGAAGCAAATCTTATCCTGCATCCTCTATAAAAAACCGAACCTCCTGTTTCTTTTCCATAACTAATTTTCTCTTTGGGAGAAGACTCTAATTTAAGAACATCTTGCCGAAAACTAGAATGCGGCGGGGTCATTCTGCTTACAATCTTTGACGGAAACTGTTCGACAAAGTGTTCCAAGGATACCATACGAAAAGGTATAAATGTCGTATTAAAAACAATTATGATAGTCCAAAATACATGTTTTGCTTAGTGAAACAGCAAAATCACGGGCTCTTTTCTGTGTAAGAGGCAAAAACCTTTATAACTTTACTTTTCTTAAATAAATTATGAAAAAGAGCAAAAAGTTGATTGTTATCAGTCTCGGCGGCTCTTTAATAATCCCTGAAAAAATAAATTTTCCCTTTCTAGATAATTTTAAAAAAAATTTGAGAAAATTTTATAATAAATGCAAATTCGTCGTTGTCTGCGGCGGCGGAATTATTGCAAGAAAATATATTGAGGCGTTAAAAAAAGAAGGCAAATCAAAAAAAGAAATGGCTCTCGCAGGCATTAGAGCAACAAGAATGAACGCACTATTCATAATGCAATTCTTTGGAAAAAAAGCAAATGGCTCTCTGCCAATAAGCATGCTTGAAGTAAAAAACAAAATTAATAAAAATAATGTCGTTGTCTGCGGGGCTTTAAGATATTCTCCAAACTCAACATCAGACGGCACTGCGGCACATCTAGCAAACTACCTAAAAACAGAATTCATTAACATGACAAACGTTTCAGGATTGTTTACAGATGATCCAAAAAAGAATAAAAATGCAAAATTAATTCCTAAAATCTCATGGAAAGAATTTGAATCACTTGCTTCAAAAATAAAGCACGAGCCCGGACAACATTTTGTCTTAGACCAGCAAGCAGCAGCAATAATCAAAAAACACAAAATAAAAACCTACATTATCGGTCCGAAATTAAAAAATCTATGCAATATTATAAAAAACAAATCTTTCCATGGGACTTTGATTTACGGGTAAAAATGCAAATAATCAACACTGCTAATATCGAAGAAGCAAGAAAAAAAATAAAGGACTCAAAAGAAAAACCAATAATTGTAAAAGCTCAAGACGAAAACTTCAACAGAAAAATTCTTGAATATGGAAAATTTGACATTTTGCTTTTTCCTTCTCAAACCAAAAAAAAATATTCTCTTAAATACATGGACTCTAGTTTAAATCATGTTTTAGCTAAAATTGCTACTAAAAATAATCTTTCAATTGGTTTTGATATGTCTTCAATAAAAGACCTAGAAAAAAAACAAAAAGCAATTGAATTATCAAGAATAAGGCAAAACATAAAAATTTGCAGAAAAGCAAAAACAAAAATTAAAATTCTTAACTATAAAGACGGGCGCGGTGTTTCATCATTTTTAATTTCTCTCGGTGCTTCAACCCAGCAAGCCAAAGAAGCTGTTTCCTAGAAGCCAGCCAAAGAAAATCTTTTTAACCATTGATTTACTCTAACTATAATGAAAAACAATTCAAATAACTTGGAAGAAATTATCGAGAAACTTTCTCCTTTAGAAAGAAAAATTCTGCCTTTTTTAAAATTGCCAATGAAAGAAATAAAAGAAAAATCTGGTCTGGATAAAACTTCTTTAATAAGGGCTTTAAAATTTCTGGAGAACAAAGAAATCCTAAAAATAAAAGAAGAAAAAGAAAAAATAATAAATTTGGGAACAAACGGAATTTACTATAAAAAAAATAACCTGCCAGAAAGAACCCTTCTGCACATGATGGAAAAAAATCAGACAATTCCAATAACAGAAGTAAAAAAAATCTCAAAACTTTCTGATAACGAATTCAGCGTTTCACTCGGAGTTTTAAAGAGCAAGGCAATGGTTGAAATAAAAGAAAACAACGTTGTTCTCACAGCAAAAAAAGAAGAAATCACAAAAAAAATGCCTGAAGAAAAATTCCTGGAGCTCCTGCCAGCAGAAGAGTCTTCTCTTGATGCAGAGCAAAAATTTGCCTTTAATAACTTAAAGAAAAGAAAAGAAATTATTGAAATTAAAGAAAACAAAACGTTCGGTTTTGAGCTAACGCCTTTGGGTAAAGAACTTGCTGGTAAAGAAATCTCTATTGAATTAATCGAAGAAGTAACTCCGGAAATAATAAAAGAATGGAATAAAACAAAAAAGTTCAGAAAATATGACCTTAATTCAGAAACTCCAAAAATATTTGGCGGAAGAAAACATTTTGTTAATAGCATAGTAGAAAAAACAAGAAGAATCTGGCTTGACCTTGGATTCGAAGAAATGTCGGGCACAATTGCACAAACTTCTTTTTGGGTTTTTGATGCTCTGTTCACCCCACAAGACCATCCCGCAAGAGAACTGCAGGATACATTTTTTATAAAAAATGCTGAAGGAAAAATAGACAAAAAAATCTCTTCAAAAGTAAAAGAATCTCATGAAAAAGGAGTAGACAAAAGCAAGGGCTGGAAATACGATTGGAAAGAAAAAATTGCAAAAACAATAGTATTGAGAACTCACACAACCTGCTTGTCTGCGCAGAAAATTTCTCAATTAAAAAAAACCGATTTGCCGAAAAAATATTTTGCAATCGGAAAAGTATTTAGAAATGAAACTATGGATGCCTCGCATTTATTTGAATTTTACCAAACAGAAGGCATCGTCATAGATAAAAATGCAAACTTCCAGCATCTTTTAGGTTATCTAGAGGTTTTTCTTAAAAAACTAGGGTTCAAAAAAATTCGCTTCCGGCCGCATTTCTTTCCGTACACAGAACCCAGTGTTGAAGCAGATGTTTTCAATGAAGAAACAGGAAAATGGATTGAAATCCTCGGAGCAGGAATATTTCGTCCAGAGGTTGTAATTCCTCTTTATGGCGAATTCGTGCCGGTTTTAGCGTGGGGCATGGGTTTAGACAGATTAGCGGCGCAGAAATTAGAGATAAAAGATATAAGGAAAATTTATTCAAATGACTTATCAGATTTAAGATACAAAAAAATTCCAATATGAAAAACAAAAAATGACGGTTATTACAATTAAAAAAAGCAAAATAAAAGAAAACGTAAGAAACAAAACAGATGAAGAGATGGATAGTTTACTAAGTCTGTTCGGCGTCGGCGTTGAAGAAATAACAGAGTCCAATATATCATTAGATATTCCGCCAAACCGCCCAGATCTTTTATCAGTTCCGATTTTTCTTGCTTCTCTTAGAACTTTTATTGGAAAAGAAAACTCGTTAAAAAAACAAAAAACAAGCAAACCTGAAAAAAACTACAAAGTAGAAATAGACTCAAGTGTTAAAGAAATAAGACCATTCACTGTGTGCTGTATCGTAAAAAATATTTCTTTTGACGAGCAGAAAATAAAAGAAATCATTGACCTGCAGGAAAAACTACATTCAGGTATTGGAAAAAACAGGAAAAAATTTGCTGTTGGGATTTACCCTCTGGAAAAAATAAATTTTCCGATAACATACAAAGCAGAAAAACCAGAAAAAATAAAATTCATTCCGCTTGGCTCTGAAAATGAAATGTCTGCTTTGGAAATTTTAAAAAAACATCCGTCAGGAATTGAATACTCGGATTTGCTGTCAAATTTTAAAAAATATCCTGTTTTTATCGACAGCAAAAAAAATATTTTATCAATGCCTCCTGTAATAAACAGCGAAGAAACAGGAAAAATAACAGAAAATACAAAAGAAGTCTTCATAGAATGCTCCGGCTCTGACTTTGAGCTATTGTCAAAAGTTCTAAACATCTTATCTATTACACTGGCGGAAATGGGCGGAAAAATTTATGCAATAGAGCTAGAATATGGAAAAAATAAATTGCTGAGCCCAAATTTTAAAATAGAAGAAATGAAAGTTTCGATAGAAAATACTAATTCTCTGCTCGGCTTAAATCTGGAGGAAGCTCAAATTGGAAAATTGCTTGAAAAAATGGGCCATGAATATAAAAATAAAAAAGTAAAAATTCCGCATTGGCGCGGTGATATCTTGCATGAAAACGACGTCATAGAAGACATTGCAATTGCCTATGGCTATCAAAATTTCTCTCGTGAATTGCCAAATATTTTCACAATAGGTCAGAGCTCAAAAAAAGAAGAAATAAAGAAAAAAATTTCAGAAATCTTAATCGGCCTTGGCTTAAACGAAATTTCCTCTTATCACTTAATAAAATTTCATGAAGCAAACGCTTCAAAAACAGAAAAAATAGAAGTTGAAAATTCAAAAACCGACTATAAGTCCCTGCGCAATAATCTCCTAATCTCTGCTTTAAGAACCATCTCACAAAATAAAGACAATGACTACCCACAACAAATTTTCGAAATCGGAACCGTCTTCTCACATGACAAAGAAAACAAAACAGAAACGGGAATAAAAGAAAATGAAAGTCTTATAATTTTAATGTCGCCGGCGAACTTCACTAAAATGAAGCAAACATCAGATTACCTATTTCGGCTATTAAATGTTAATTATAAAATTGAAGAAAGCACGCATCTAAATTTAATTGGGGGCAGAACCGCAAAACTAACTATAAACAAAAAAGAAATAGGCTATCTCGGCGAACTTCATCCAGAAACACTAAGAGAATGGAACATAAAAATGCCGTGTGCAGTCATAGAAATTTCTCTGGAAGAAATTTTTGACATCCTGTTGAAAAAAGATTAATTTCTTAGATAAAAAACTTTAAATAACCACTTTAAAGTTAATTTATATGAAAGAATGCTTAATTGGTAAATCTGGAAATAAGTATAAAGTCTATGAAATAGAAAACGGCAGGAAGGCCATTAAAAAAAATAGTGATTTATATCAAATAGAGGGCTGCATTGCCGCGACAAGGTATCAAATATCAACAGATAAAGATGGAAACTTAATTTATAAAGGCAAAAGAAAAATCAGTTTGCCAATTCTGGAAAAGATAATGCATAAAGCAATTATAAAAAACTATAATTTGGTTTTATCAAAAATTTCCGACAATACTTCAGCAAGTGCTCCCGTTTATTTAATAACCGAAAGAATAATTGGAGTAGTGGGCAAAGAAGAAATCTCTGAAACTAGCCCCCTAGATGAACTATTAAAGCAAAATGTTGGTTCTTCACTAGAAAACCTAATGGACGCGGACTCAGAAAATCACGCTGAAGAAAAATAAGATCAAAATAACTAACCAAAATAACTTCTCTCGCCTTTCTTGGCAAGAACATTGCTCGGTGCTTTCAGGTTGTCCAAAATCTTCCTGAAATCTGGTTTTAATTCCTGCCAAGTTTTGGAAATTGTTTTTATCAATTCTGCCTCGCCTTTTTCATTATAATCAATTTCTCTCTCTAAAGAAAAAAGGCTGACTTTAGATAAATTTTCATAAATATTCTCAATGCTTTTCCTGTCCTCCCCATTCATTGCCTTGATATAAGAAAAATACATTCTCGGAGCGTTCATCGGATTCAAAAGCATTTCAATGAATCCAAGAGAATTAACAATCTTTTCCATCATAATTTTTCTTATCACCCTCAATAAACCGTCGCTATTTCTCTCTATCTTTTCAATCTCAAAATTCTCATTCAGCTCTTCAAATCTAGGCAATTTATATTTGCTCTGCAATTTCTCATAATCCTTCTTCAAATCTTTTAGATCCATTTTCAATTTAAAAAAAACAGGGTTTTTATAATTATCGCAAATGTGAGCTGTTAAGTAAACGTCACCTATAAAGGCATTTTTGAGTTCAAAAAGCAAACTTAATAAAGTTCTGCAATTTAAGAGAGCTTATGAATAAAGTACTTTCAAGCGCGGAATTCGTTGTTGAAAATGCTAAGCATGTTAAGATAAACAAAAATAAAATAAAAGAATTCTGCAAGAATTTTCATCACGGAAATGTTAACCATTGGCTTTCAGAAGCACCTCTGGATTTTTCTAAATTAAATGAAGAAGAAATATTAAACTTTCTTCTAGTTTATAGCGCAATCGGATTTTGCTATTGGGGAGATCCTCCTTGGTCTATAAACTATTCAGGAAAGAAACATACTGGTTCGTTTGCCATGATATCAGCAATAATGAAAGCTCATGAAGAGGGTATAAATATCCTTGATCCAAAATATAGAAGTCAAATTAATAAAAAAGAATTCTCTAAGATACTAGAGATCACAGAAAATAATAAAATACATTTATTTGATGAGCGTTTAAAATTTCTTAATGAAAGTGGTAAGATAATTGTTAATAAATATGGTGGGGATGTATCAAATCTTATAAAATCTGCGGAAAATGACATAATAAAACTTTTAGAAATTATTACAAAGGATTTTTCCGCTTATAGTGATTCTTATAAGTATAATGGAAAAGAAGTATATTTTTATAAAAAAGCACAGCTCTTTATATCCGACATATTTCAGACATTTAAAGGAGAAGGAATAGGTCATTTTCATAATGTCCGGGAATTAACAGCACTTGCGGATTATAGAATTCCGCAGGTATTGCGAAATTTAAGCATAATAGAATATTCAAAAGAATTAGCAGAAAAAATAGATAAAGAAATTTTGATTCAAAAAGGAAGTCAAGAAGAAATTGAATTAAGAGCAAGTATGATTTGGGTAGTTCAATTAATTTATGAGTCAGTAAAAGATAGAGAACAACAATTATTGCCGATAGGAGTGAATGATCATCTTTGGTTAATAAGAAGACAAAAATTCTCAGATGATGAAATTCATCATAAAACTATTACTACAGCATATTAATTACTACTTAACCTAATCAAATCTAACCATCTACCCTCTCCTAGCTCTAAATTAACTCCTGCTCTTTCAGAAGGAACTTCATCGGTAGTTGAATGATTTTTTGCTAAAGCAAATATTTAAAAATATTTTTTATCCTATATTTTCATGGGAAAAAAATCATTTTTTAGAGAAAGAGAAATAGCTAAAATAAAAAGCCTGAAAAGAAACAGAGCATATAATCAAAGAAATCTTATTGATATAATTTCTGGTCTGGATCCAAATGAGGAGGCTTTGGAAATAAGAACTATGATAATCCCGGGAAGATTTTATAGGAATGCAAAAGACAACAGAGAAGTATCAAGAAAATGTCTAAAGCACGGAGATTTAATTGCCTTGACCCATCCCAAAACAAAAACAGAGTGCAGAAACTGCCCAGAGATTCCTTTGCAAATCCGCTCCAGGGATTTCTCTCTGCTTCAAAAAATGAAAGAACAAGACATTAACTTCGTCGGCTATTCTGTCCAGTCTTCTTGGGGAGACAGAATAAAAAGAGTCTTTCCTTTCGTATTTATTCCTGAAGGAATCAGGATTTTCACTTATTCAGAAAATGATACAAGGGGTATAGAAATCGAAATTTACCAAGACGCAAGAAAAGTTGCAACAGAAGGAGCAAGTGTTGTTGTTGAAATCCCCTCCAGAACAGAAAAAGAAAAAAGATACAAATTCAGGCTTGTTAACGTCCCGATATTAAGGAATGCTGAAAATCTTGCAACTGTTTTAACTTTGCGTCCTGCTGTCCTGCAAGACGAAGAAACCGGAGAGCCGCTAAAGAGCAGAACACTGCATGAGACATACAACATAAGATACACCAGCGAAGAAGACATTGAAAAAAGCAACGTCATAAATTTCTATCCTCACGATATTGCAGCCTACATGAAAATAGCAGGAAGTGAATGGAAAGCGCACAACCTAACTCCAATGACATTTAATCCATTTGCTCTGCCTTCCAAACAAGCAGCAAAATTTTATGTCAAATTGGGAAACAATGTCCTAATTTACGATTCAACTCTAAAAAGAAAAGATAAACTAAGAAAATTGCACTTGGCTGAAAAATCAATTCTATTGGCAAGAGCAATTGGCAAATTCGGCCATAATGACTTTGCATTCTGGGACCCGGAAAGAGACGGAAAATTAAGGGATTACGATTGGTCAATTTCTGAAAATAAAAAAGCAGAAAATTAAAACGCTCTACTTCTTCCCCTCAAGCAAAACATCAATTATCCTTGTCATCTCAAGCAAAAATTTCTCAGCAAGATTCTGCCAGACATCAATCTCCTGTCCTTTAACGTCGTTTATGTGTCCATGTATAATCGCCTTGTGCAGACTGAACAGCTCCTGAAAAGTCTTGATATAATTAATTTTCAACATTCCTGCATCAACAAATGTGTCCTTTAACATCTCAGGGATTTTCTCGGGGCTTGGAGGTATTTTTCCTGCTGTAATTAAAGCCGCCTGCGCAGCATCAATCATCGTCCAATAAACTCCCTCAACTGCTCCGGCCTGCGACGCCTTGCTTCTTGCCAAATGCATGGGGGCGCGCTGCAAAGCAGCATAAACTGCCTCTGGTGTTGACCTAACTTTTCCTTTCAATAACAAAGCCTTCAATGGATTAAAAAATCCTGCATAATCAACCAGCGCCTCTCCATATCTCAAAATATTTATAACAACCGGATCCCCGTGAATCAAATCCTCCCACCATGTTGTCAGTCTTACTGTATTGATATGCAATTCTCTAGCATATCCTTGCGCGCCGATTAATCTTGCCAGCTCTTCCCTATACCAAGCAACAAGCTCTAAATCCCACTCGATACCGGCGTCGTCTACAATTAAAATTATATCAACATCAGATCCCTCTACAGCATTATTTTTTTCTTGCGTTTGCGAACCAAACAAAACTGATGCCTTAATAAGCCTGTCAAATCTCTTATGCGCTTTCTCAGCAAAATCCATCGCTATGTCTTTTTCATTCACCAGCTCTCTTTTCAAAACAGGATTTGGCTTCTCTCCCGTCGCCTTGCTCTCCTCTGAAGGCTTTTCTTTAGCAGAAAAACTATTTTTCTCTATATGCCTGTCATAATGCTTATGCCCACTCTTTTTAGACTTAACCATAACTCTTTCCGCCTCTTATTGATAGAAAAATTAAGCATATCTTATTTTTAAATGTTTGCTGAAACCTAAATTATTTTTATCAAAAAAGGGTGATTATTAAGAGCCTATCTATAAGTAAAAATATATTTTCATTTAAATAGTTTTTTAATAAGAAAATTGGCAATGTCTGAGAAAAATAAAGGATCTTCAAAAAGAAAATTCATTCACTGCCTTTATTACTTCATCAATTAAATCTTGCGTAATAAACAGTGAAGATTTTGTTTTTAATTCTCTTATTTTCTCGATTGCAGTTTTTTTATCAATTATTTTTTCTCTGAATGCCCTTAAAATAATCCCAACTGCACCATGAACCTCTAAATTATATTCTCCCGCAACTTGCCTCGCGTCTAAATCGTCTGTTAAAAAATAATCTGCCTTTTCTTGCAAGCATAAAGAAATAGCTTCTGCTTCCCCTAAATCAAGGTTGTGCTGATTTGTCATAACTTTTACGCTGTCTTTAAATCCTGATTTTATTTTTACAACTCTTACTCTTCTTGGTATCACAAATTTATTTTTTCTTAATTCATTAAATACTTCTTCTGGTATTAATATACTAGAAAAAACTCCAAGTGATTTAAAAAGATTAATCTCGTTTAAATGTAGAATTGGACCAGTATTAGAAACGGCTTTATTTCCCATAAAGTCCCCAGTCAATATCCTCTTTTATCGCGTTTTCAAGTTGAGTAATCTTTTGTTTCTTAATTAATTCTCGAATAGCATCGCGAATTAGTTCTGACTTATTCGCATACCATCCCTCTTTAATCAATCCTTCCATTTCTATAACTATTCGTTTTGTCAATTTTGCAGGCACCGTCTCCATTTCTGAATTATTCATAAAGTATTACTATAGTAATACTATTTAAGTTTTACCTTTATTATTAATATTTCTATAGTAGTAACAGATAGAAAGATTTAAATAGTTGTTAAGGACCTATTTAACATGAAACCAGAAAGAGAAAGAATTTATGCAGATTTGGAAAGAAAAGTAGGCAGAACTCCGCTATATGAGTTTGAATTACCCAACGGAAGCAAAATTTTTGCAAAAGCAGAATATAAAAATCCTACAGGAAGCCATTATGACAGGGTATATGTTCCTTTATTGAGAGCTTTAGAAGAAGAAGGTAAAATTCAGCCGGCAGAAAACCCTTTGATTGAAACAACGTCAGGTAATGCTGGAGCGTCTTTTGCTTGGGTATGTAAAAGATTAGGATATGAATGCACAGTCATTGTTCCGCCGGAATTGCCAAAGGCAAGAGTCGATGACATTAGAAATCATGGGGGGCATATAAGATTTTCTGAAAGAGGCAAGTATGTTAGAGGAGCTGCAGAAGAGTTAAGGAAAGTGTTAAAAATTGAAAATAAAGAAAGAAAAGCCAAAGGATTGCCACCTTTCTATACGCCAAATCATTCTCAAGATATAAGAAGCACGGGTTTCTTGGAAAGAATAACAGAAGAAGTTTTAGATGAATTAAGAGATGCTTCACTTGATTATGCAGTGCTAGCGGTAGGTAACGGAGCGACCATACTTGGCCCTGGAAGATTGCTAAAAGAAAAAAGCCCTAAAACAAAAATAGTCGCATGGGAACCATTTGCTTCAGGAAAAGCTTTTGATATTCGTCATCCTGGAGCATATGAATCAATGTTTAGAATTAAGCCTGGGAAATTAAAGCATACAATGTACGGAACAGGCGTTGCTAATGTTCATTTTCCAATGCTTGAAGAAGCACTTAGAGCACGTTCTGGGAATAAAACTGTAGATGAGGTCAGACTTGTTTCAGAACCAACTACTTTCAGAGATTATTATAAAAAAATAGGCATATTCGGCAAGATATTTGGAGCAGAAGTGGAAGAAGCATGTGTAATGACAAATCCATTTAGGGCTTTGTCTAGAAAATCAGAACACATACTACAGCAAAAGAATGAATTTGAATCTCAATTTGTTGACTGGCAAGACACTCAAAGAGACTTACATAGTAGAGGATTTAATGTTGGGAAGTCGTCTGCTGGAAGTTTTGCAGTTGCTGAAGAAATAGCAAAAAATGAAAATCAACCAAAAAACTTTTTTGTGATTTTTTATGACCCTCATTGGAAATACGCCGAAGGAAATTTAGTGCAAAAAATCATGGCTCGACTTGTGGCTTAATTTTTTATCTTGAAAAATAGAAATTACCTACTGCATCGGGGCTCCGCCCATTCTTGATCTACCTGCCATCTGTCCTCCTAATTCCGGCGGCAAATTTGAAAAACCAGAGCCATACATTGAAAAATGCTGCTCAGGCAATGTTGTTCCATATCCGCCGAAATATCCTCCAACTGCATTTGTAGCTTGATTCCAAAAAGGAGCCATTTGTATTGCGTATAAAGGAGAGCCAAAAGCTCTTAGTGTTTCTCTGACAGGAGTATTTGTCTGCGCCAAACCGCCCTGCCTGCTGAACCAATCCCCTGTCTCAACAATCTTCTTTACTTGTTTATTATAATTCTCGATCGCTTCCAGCATTGGTTTAACTGGAACATTCCCCATACCCATGGGCAGCTCTGTGTGCTCCATACCAAAATTATCAGACAAATGAACATGCTTGACAAATTCTGCAATTTTCTTTGTCTCCTCAACAACATGTTTTTCTCCATAGCCATATTTTCTTATCATGTTGATGTGCCCAACATCCCATGTAACCCCAATCAATTTTTCTGCCTGTTCCTTTGCCTCATTTTCAGAAAGATTTGCTTTTTCAATTAATTTTTGCGTTAATTTTTCTCTTGCAGTTTTCACGACATCTCTCAAATCATCTGCCCTAGCAAGACCCATACCATTAGGCGGATTCTCTATGCTTATTATTGGCGCGCTGTTTTTGAATTCCTTATAAGAATTCAAAGCAACATTGGCAAATGTTTCTGCTGATTTCTCAACTGCAAAATCCCTCAGGGGTTTCAAAGTCTGCGGCGGCTCAACAGATCTAAGTATATTAACCCCTCTAACAATCTCTGCTCCAAACTCAGCAAGTTTAACAGGATCTTCAATTTCCTCAAGCTTTGGCTTTATTCCCTCTCTAAAAGAATTTAATTTTGCCAATTCCTTTTTTGCCTGTTCTTTATTTTTTCCTGTCAAACTTTCATTCAATAAAGTCTGATAAGCTTGATTAAACATGCCCTGCAGATTCTGATAAGCATCTCTTAAAAAAGTGTCCCCGTGAACAAGGGCGTGGACTTGTTTATCCAAATCCTCTTTATATGGTGTTCCTTCTAGTTTCTCAGCTAACTTTGGTTTTGGACCTCCTTCTAAATACTCCTTATAATATTGTAAAATTTTATCTTTCCCAAGCTTTTCTTTTATCTCTCCCTTTAACTCTCTGCCTTCAATAACTCTATCTATAATTTCCGAGCCGTTTGTAGCATGATAAGAGACTCCATAAAGTTTATTGAACCATGCTGTTCTATTCTGCTCTTCAATTATTTTTTTCAGCTCTTTAATTTGGTCTTTTACATCACCATACAACTTTCCCTCTTCACTTTTGAAAAACTGCGGTTGTATAGGTATCGGAGAAAATCTTCCCTCGGCTTCATCAACAACCCAAAAATCAGTAACCTTTTCTATAACTTTTTTCTTTCCTGTTGTAGGATCAACCACTTCTGTAAAAACTTTTGTTTCGGGTTCTGGCAAACCATTGCTTGAATGAAAAGTCACAACCAAATTTCCTTTAGGGTCAAGTTTATGCGCTCTTTTAACAGCAAGCCACATTTGTCTTTCTGCTTGCTCCCTGTCAGATTCATTCCATCCTTGCCTAGAAACTCCAGTCGGCTCAACAAGAGGTCCATGAAAAGTTAAATCAACGCCAGCTAATTTTTTTAATCTGTAAATTTCACCCAAATGCTGCTCTGGAATTTTTTCCATCAATGCTCCGGGACCGCCGCCCATAATATTAACTCCAGAAACTTCTATTGTTTTTGCTCCTGTGCTTAACTTATTGGAAACAGCTCTCAACTGATCTGCTGTCGTGGGATCACTAGGATAGCCAAACTGCTCCGCAGGAATCCTATATCCTAAATTCAAAAAATCTTCTCCGTAATTTGGATCCAAACCATAATCTGCCCCTGCATAAAAATTAATGCTTCCTCTGTTCCCATAGCTCTTTTCCTCTATCTTCTCATTTGCCTCTTCCATTAATAAAATAACAAAAAGATTTATTTAAATCTATCTCAGAAACAGTTTTATTCAATTCTTCTAATCAATTCAGCTTTTACCATCTTCTTCTTTTCCTCAGAAATTAAAAACAAAATTTTTTCAACCATCTTTTCAGAAATAGTAAAAATATAATTTAATTTTATTATGCTGTCCTTAATTGAACCCTCTTTTTTATAAATCGGAACTCCTTTCATTTTTAAATTAGAAGTTATTCCTGCAACAACGACATTTCCTTGTTCTTCAAATAAAACTAGCGCGGGTCTTTTTTTAACTTCAAAAGTGTCTGTGTATTGAACTTTGGCCAAAACCACTTCACCAAATTTATGCATTTTCCCACTCCTCGTCTTTATTATTGTCCCACAATTCCCTCATTTTTTCCTGTTGTATTTTATGCAAAAACTCGTCATATTGATTCCTTTCTTTCAGTTTGATAAATATCCTAACAATCTTTTCCAATAATTCATTATACGTCTGCCTAGGATGTTCTCTAGCTTTTTTTAATAGTAGTATTACCTTCTTATCCAAAAGTATTGTAGATTGATTTATCATATTATCAATTATATATTTGTTATATATTGGCTATATAAATCTTGCTAAAAATCATCTACCTATCTAAAACTTTCTCTCTCGCCCTGCTAACCCCTCTTGTCAAAACTATCAGCTTTTCACTCGCTTTTTCAATATCTTTCGTTGTTCTAAATCCGCAATCAGGTTTTACCCAAATATTCTGTCCAAAAATTTCTATTGCGTTTTCTATTCTTCTAATTATTATATCCAAACTCTCAACTCTATAAGGTGGTCTCACATCAATTATTCCAACTGCAACATCCCTATAATTTGTTAGGGGGTCTTCTTTTATCAGCTGAAGCATTTTAGATTTTTTCAAACCCAAATCAAGATTATTAGACAACTCTATATCAATCTGATCAATAGGCAGATCTTTCAATGATTCATAAAACAAAGAAAAGTCTCCATAACAAACATGAGTTATTGTGTAGGCTTTCAAACCTTCTGTTACTCTTCTCAAACCTTCCTGAAATAATCCGTCATGAACTTCGGAAATTCTCTCTCCAATAGCAGGCTCATCAATCTGAATTATCCGCGCTCCGGCTTTTTCTAAACCCTCTGCCTCTTCTCTTACAATTTCTGCCCAAGCAAAAACAAGTTTTTCCCTGTCTTTGTAATACTTATCAAAATTCCAATCAGCTAATGTTGTCGGGCCTGTTAACATTGCCTTGATTGGCCTTTTGGTTAAACTTTGTGCATATCTGAACTGCTCAGTCTGAATCTCCGAAGCTCTCTCTAAAGGCCTATCAACAATTCCCTTTTTCCAAAATCTATTGTCATAAGATCTTGTCCAGTCTGCTAAAGGTAAATCCAATGCTCTAGCATAATCAGTCGCCATGTCTCCTCGGTAAAATTCTCCGTCAACTAAAACATCAATCCCAATTTCCTCTTGAAATCTAACAAATTCTTCTGTTGCTCTTCTGCTTTCGAGATTAAGTCTGCCTACTGCACTTTTTACATAATCAGGTTTCGGAAAACTTCCAACTTGAGTTATTGGAAATAAGGGCAAATTCAAATCTTCCAGTTTACTAGTTCTCATCATTAAACCTCCTTACTGTTTCACCTATCAACTTTATTTTTTCTCTTGCAATATTTCTAGGCAAATGCTCCAATGTCGCATTTGATGATATATAAGATTTGCTAAAATCAACATAGCCTCTAAAACTCCTTAGTCTATCAAGAAGGTTACTAACATTTTCCATTGCTATATATCCTCTATCTCCAGAATCAACTAAACCAAAACCAATTCCCTTTTCAATATCTTTTCTCTTAATAATTTTCTCCACTTCAGGATCCCAAACAAAATCCAAACCAACCGTGCCAACTGGCAAAGATAATAGAATATCTAATGTTTTATCATCATATTTCCCATAATATGTACAAACAGCAGAACCAAGATTCAGTCCATCGAGCATTTTGCTATAAATCTCTGGCAACTTATCTATCTCTTCCTTACTCCTGCCAAATGCAACAATAGACGGCTCATTAAACTGAACAATGGAAAAACTATTTCCTTCCCTTTCAATCTCTATTAATTCTTGTCTATACAGCCCCGCATACTCTCTCGCTAAATCAATTAAATTACTAAATCTTCTCTCACTAACTAAAACTGAATGGCGGGCCATTGTATATGGGCCAGGCAACTCCAACTTAACATTCTGGCTGACTTCAAAAGCAATATTAAATAAACCATTAGCTATGCTTCCCTTTTTAGAAATATTTTCTCCCACTAAAACTTCTCTATAATGCATATTAGTGTGAAAAATTTTTTTCATTCCTCCAAATTCAACTCCATAGGCAAATTCCAACGGCCAAGTCAATTCATCATGAACGTCTATCAGTCCAGAATTTGGCAAATCAATACCAGCCAAAACTATCTCGCTTACAATTTCTCTAGTTAATTTCTCTTGCAATTCTCTAACCCTTTCCAAACTCCCATGCCCAGAATAAACCCTATTTTGCTCTTTCCTTAGTTCATCCCCTATCTCGCTCCCGACTCGTGGATATGGCCCAGTTATTGTTGCCCTCATCTCTTTTTTTAATTTAAATCATTTATAAAAATTTATATTGTAAAAAATCATTCCCAAACATGTCTTGCCCGCCTTTTTTCTCCGCCTTCCTCAGCTTCATAATATCTCTGAATTGTTTCTTCTCCCGTCGTAATTCCTTGAACTCTCCCAACCTCTTGGTTCCTCAACAAATTAGCTCTTACTATATTCGGCGAAAAATCTCCTCCTGCGCCCGGCTCTCTAACTGTTTGTGTTCCAAGCATTGCTGGAGCAGTATATGTTCTCCTTCCTGTTTCTTCTTCTCCAGCAGGCCTATCATAAAGCGCTCTCGGAGTTCTTTCTCTTTCTTCATCTCCTGATGTCCCTGCCGCAACGCCAGCATCTTCTGCTCTTCTCCCTGCCGGAATCCCACCCAAAACAACTTCTTCTCCCTCGTTTCCAGAAACTTCAAATAACTCAACACTTTCATTTTTCCATATTTCAGGAACAAGACCGGAGGTAAATTCAGTCGCTTTCTCCTCTTCATTTTTGCTAATCTCTTTAGTGACATTAACCTTTTGTTTTACCTCTTCAACTTTTTTCACTTCTTTTGCTTTGTCCTCTTTTTGCTTTTTTTCTGCCATGCTTTACTAATTAACAAAAAATATTTAAACCTATTCTTTTTCATTTTATCAAAAAATAAGCTTTTTTTAGTTAAAAGGTGATAAATCTTGTTATGTCAAGAATTTAATTGTCAGAATTCTTGGTGTCCAAAAGTCCAAACACACACAAGGACTTTTTGATGTTGTCAATCAATCGACAGAATTTGTTAATTATGGACTAGCTAAAAAGAATGATTATTGGGATTGTAATTATAGTCTAGGACATTAATAATTTCTGTTTTGTCATAGACTATCAAGGGAAAGTCATGCAATTTGTTCAATTATTTATGACTTTCACTATAATTAGCATTTATGGACAATTGCATTACTTATGTGACATTTATTTGCAATTGTACAGACAGAGAATTGCAAAAAAAATGAGACATATCCTATGCAATTCTCTGTATATACGATAAAATAACTGTATTTGTAATTCTATCATCCGCGGGTTTAACGGAACCAAAAATAACTAACTTTATAAAACAAAAACGCCAATTTTAAACATGAAAAAAATCAACTTTTTAATTTTTCTTTTCCTTATTGTCATATTAGCAAATTTCTCTTCAGCACACCAAAAAAGTATTCAAGTAAAAATAAATGAAGACGGAACATCAACAGAAAAAATTCTATGGAAAATAGAAGTCAAAGAGTTTTTTTCTTTTTTCCCTGTTGGCTCGTGGAGAATTCCAATCCCAAAAGAAGCTGATGAAATAAAAGTTTCAGACAAATACGGAAACCTGGCGTTTTCAATAGCGGAATCATCAGAAAAATACAACCTCATAGTTTTTAAAAACTCAAAAAGAATCTATTACACTTCAGATTATTTCTTCAATATCGAATATAAATTAAAAAGAAATCCCATTTTTTATGAACCAAAATTCTTTTATAAAAGAACTTTTTCAAGATCTCCAACAGACGATTCATTCTCTTTATCAATAGCCCTGCCTGAAAATTCTCAAATAAGATATTTAAAAGAAAATCCTTTGAACCAATATATAAAAGATTCTTCTATTATTTTAGAATACAACCTTTCAATCAACGAAACAAAAACTATTGAAATTGAATTCAACATAACAGGATTTTCTCCAGATTTAGGGATATTTCTCTCTCCCGAGCCAAACTTAGTTGAAATAAATTCCAATTACTATGAGGCAGTGCTTCCAGAAAGATATGCAAATTACTATGCATCTATACTAAAAAAAGCCGATGTGGGCGTTGAATTTATTGAAAGATCATATGGTTTTCCTTCTCCTTATCGTTGGAAAATAGAAATTATTGGATTTGACGATTTAGATTTTGAAGTCCATACAGAAGGCTTCTACCTTGGAGATGGAAGAATAAGGATAAAAACAACTAATTTGCAAAAAACAGAAAAAGAAATTTTATACACCTTGTTACATGAAACAATACATGGCTTTAATTCAAAATTCTTTTCAGAATCTGTCCCAAATTTCTGGTGGGAAGAAGGCACTGCTCAATATATTTCTTTTCTTGTGTTAGAAAATCTTTCTTATAACATGACAGAAGAAAAAAATGAAATATTTAATTTGCTTGAATCCTGCAAAAATATTGACAAAACTTTCATCTCTACATGGAGCCCAAATTACTATATCAGAAATAATGGCGAAATAAACTGCAACAATACAAAATCAGATTTTGTCTCTTTAGGATATGCCAATAGCTATTTCATTGTTGATAATATTGTTAAGTATTTTGGCAATGATATATTTAAAAAATTTTATCAAACGGCAGAGAAAATTCAAATTAATTTCAGTTCAGATCGCTCTATTCTTAACAACCAAATGAATTACGTATTAAGCAATGCAACAAAACACGAATTTACCTCGACCCTTGAAGCTTTTGGAATAGAAGTAAAACAAGTAACTAACCAAGAAGAATATTTAACTCCTATTCTTACAGGCCTACCAATCCTAGAAGAAGACAAAACAAATAAAATCCTTGCTTTCATAATCGTCCTAACTCTGGTTGTATCGTTAATTATTTTCCTAATAATAAAAACCAGAAAATAAAGCATAAGACAATTTGCAAAAGAGTAACATAATCAAGCAAATTGTCTATTTAAAACCTCCCCGAATTCTCCTATGATAATTCTAAAATCCCATCTGCTCAATTTTTAAGGTCATTAACTACACTAAACCCTAAATAATGCTTCTTAATTAGTTACAAATCTTTTATGTAGCCACTAATATATTAAGAATTAATAATTATGAATTGGTGTAATTAACTATATCTTAGAGGGTTTTGAAAGTTTTTAGGGTTTTTCAAAACCTTCTATAGTAAAGCTTATCAAACTCCTTCTTTCCTCAAACTTATCTAAATTCTTTCCTTATATTCTTCAGAACTTTCTCTCTATCTCTCTCAATTCCTCCCTCTTTCTTTTCTCCTTTCAACAATAAAATTATAAGAATCAATAAGACAATAAGAGAAATACCAATAGCAAAGTTAGAACCCAAAGCATCAGAAGGTGATAAAAGTATTTTATTTTTGTCATTGAAAACAACACTCAACAAAAATAAAGAAAAGATAAATACAATAAGAAAACTAACTAGCTTGTTTTCTTGAACATAATTCATAAATCTGTTTCCCATTGACCCAGAAATCAACTCCTGCTTCTTGTTTTCGGTTTTCCTGCTTCTTGTCACTGTTAAAACAATTATTATAGCAATCAAAACTATTGTTAAAACCACAATTAAAATTATTACTGCTTTTTCTGTAAACCATTTTACCGTCTCTCCAACAATATCACCTGGGGCTACGGCAGTTTCATTGGTTACAATTCCAGCAGTCAACCTACATTCTTGTCTCTCGGTTGGTTTATTAGTTAAAACATTACAATTCTTGTTATCAAAACATGTTCTTGTTTGAATTCCGTCAATGCAATCACCCCAAGATGTGCAAGCCCATTCAACAGCACAAGCTCTTGGTCTTGTGCCTCCACCACCCCCGCCTCCTCCTCCGCCACCATCACCCGGCGGTGGGCTTACAAATCCTTCAACAACCTCATACAAACTAAATCCTGGAACTTCAACTTCTAATCTGTTATTGGAATAATTAACTATAAGACAAGCTGAAGAAGAACATTCTGCTCCATCTCTCAATATCTTCGGTTGCACAAAATTAATATTCTGGAAAATTAATTTTGCTGGTTTGCTAAATTCGCTATGCATGCTTCCATTCACAAATATTCTCTTGTCTTCTATTTTTATTAAATCAGTTATATTAAAGTTTAATTTTTCAAAACAGCCTGATTCGTTGATTCTTATCAAATTAATCCCTTCTCTGAAAATTATTTCGCCAATATTTTCTAATTTTATTGTGAAGTTGCTATAATTAAAAATGTTGCTTAAATTAACCTCTGAAATATTATAATCTCCTCTATCAGGCAAGTATCTTATCAACTCATTTGGATTGTTTTCAAAATAAGTTTTGTTTGTATAATCGCAGTAATCTTTTCCAATTGGACATTTATTAATATTGTAATCTAACAAACCATCATTGTCAGCATCAACACAATTTTGTACAAAACCGCAACCAGTTGGAGCAGGGAAGTTTGCTATACTGCATATTTGTCCTTGTGAATACAACGGACATCCTGCATTGTTTTCTTGGTATATGCATTCATCGGTTACTTCATTGCAAGTATCATCAGTACAACTAAATGAGTCTGGAGCACAAGTTATTGGAGTTCCAGTTTGACAACCAACATCAACAACACATAACTCCGTGCCATCACAATATTGTCCATTATCACATCCCGCATGATTTGCGGAAAATACACATGTATCAAAAACCGCGCTACAACTATCAATTGTGCAAGTAATATTATCATTACAAACAACTTGGGTTCCAGCAATGCAACTTCCCCCTACACAACTTTCAGCCCCATTGCAGAATATTCCATCAGAACAATCTGCATTTGTTGTGCATGTTCCTGGCAATAACTGACAGCTGTCAGTTGCTTCAATGCATGTGTGTGTTGCAGGATTGCAAGGCACTGTTCCGACTTGACATCCTGATGTTCCGCCACAAATTTCTACTCCATCACAAAATGCTCCATTGTTACACAAGGCATTTCCTCCGTTGTCTATTGTTGTATCACAATTATTATCTAAACCGTCACAGATTTCTGTTGCTCCTGGTTTTATACTTGGATTTGCATCATTGCAATCTCCGGATATTGATATAAGTTCACTGGCTGCTTTATAACCTAATGGCCTAGAACATTGTGTTACCGCTAATAGTGTACTATAACCATCATTATCACTATCAACATACCATATCTGTCCTGGTTTTTCTAAAGCATTGTTGTCGTTGCAATCTGCTGTTCCGCATCCAGATGCAGACTGATTATACCCATCTAAATCATTGTCTGTGCATGTCAATGGTGTAGACAAAACAAAATTGCAAACATTCAAAGTCCCACTGCTAGAATAAATAGCCCAGTTATTCAATGAAGTAGCGAGTGCTGTTGACCTAAATCTATAATCATTCGCAATTTGCTGTTCACTTCCAGATCCGACTCTTACAAAAGCATCATAAGTTTGAGCAGGAACATTAACAATCATTTTAATATGATAAGCAGTTGAAGCAGTGTATGGAACTAAAACATCAGCCCTATAACCAGTAGAATCATAAACATCTATAACTCCTCCTGAATTAAATCTAACTAAAGCAGAGAAAGACGAATAAGCAGTTTGAGCACCATTTGACAATCCAATCACGCCATCCATTGCTGCATTATTCGGAGTTGAATCAAACTCAACTGTAAATGTACCAGTTTGAGAAGTAAATCCGTTATTAGTCCATGTGCTTGAAGAAGTCTGACATGCGCATCCAGAATACTCGCATTGATAATTATTAGCATTACAACTTACACTAGCACAATTATTTGGATTTGTGCACAAAGCAACGTTAGCAGTTGCTGTGCAAGTTCCTGCCCCATTGCATTGTTGAGCAGGAGCACATTGTGCTCCAGAAATTGTACAGCTTGTTCCACTTGCAGCAAAATCATAAGCACACCCTGTTATAGAATCTCCTGTTGCTCCAACACATCTGTCATTTATTGTGCATGCATTATTATCATTGCATGCCGCATTGTTTAGAACGTTACAACTATCAGTTGCTTCATCGCATGTTGTTGTGCATGAATATGAATCAGCAATGCACGGATCAGCACTATCACTGCATAATCCAGCAGAACAAACTTCCTGTCCATCACAGAATAATCCATTATTGCAATCAGCATTAGTATTACAAGAAACTATTTGTGGAAACTCATACGCTCCCATATCCAAAGCGCTTCCTTGTGGTCTTGACGTTCCATCAGTGTCCTTGAAAGGCAACGGAAGAGTAAACAGCGCGGCAAGGTTAGGGTCGCCTTTGTCAATGGCGGGCGATGCAGACTTCAGGCGGAAGTCGAAACTACTTTTGCCAATATAATCGTAATTAACAAATAATGGGTCAGCTTGGATGCTATTAGTTTCCCGACCAGGGTGAGTACTGCGGTAAGTATCAAGGTTTGTCTCACTGTCAATGATTCTCCCGCCAGTTGGGCTGAAAAAGATATTGTAGTTGCTATTAAGTTCTGGATCGTCCCCTCCTGAAATTCGACCGATGTAAAAAATGTTATTCCGCGCTGTCACATCGTCTCCTCCACTCATTCGAATCCCAGCGTTTCCGTGAAGGTCTCCAAAAGTATTTGAATGGATAGAAACATTCCTTACAGGAGACCCAACCACTATACCCGGAGCATCACCACCATAATTGACAAGGTAAATTATATTGCCATAAATTTCGACATTCTCGATAGATGGTCCATCCGGCGCCAAATATATCAGTTGAGTATAGTCAAAAATCCTGTTATTCCTAATAATCAAGCCATTCACCGGCTCAGTTACTTCCATCCCGTCCTGGTGACAGCCGGAAAACCTGTCGATGATCCCCAAAACATTATTCTCAAAAACAATGTTATTCCCCGTAAAGTCCATTCCATCACATTCGGTATCAAGAATGGCATTGCCTCTGATAGTAATATTGGTAGAAATCCCAATACCTATTCTGAGATCCATTCCATTGTTGCCGGTATCCCTAATGTAATTCCTTTCAATTAGCAGATTATTGCTTATAACACAGCTAATCCCGTTATCACCGCTATCGTGGATATAATTATTTACAATACTAATATTGTTTGTATTAATGCCGCAAACTATTGGTTCCCCGGGATGGTTAGCAAATTCAAATCCTTCAACCTTAACATAATTTCTGTTGATGGTTGCCCCGCCAATCCAGACACTGCATGTCGGTCTTACAGTATAGTCTGTCGACATAGTGCATTCCTCTCCAGGATAAGCCTTGAAGGTAATCAAATTCCCTGCGGTTCCTGAATTCGCTGGGCGTAATGTCTCAGAATAAGTCCCGGCACGCACGCAAACAACATTTCCTGCAGCTGCTGTCGACGCTGCTTTTCCTAATGTACACCATGGGTTTGTTTCACTTGTTCCTGAATTGCTATCGCTACAAGCCCCTCCAATTGAATTTATATCAACATAATGAGTGCACAATCTGCCTGATCAATTCTTCCATCACCATCATTATCAATTCCATCAGAACATTGTGTTGCTCCATTATTTATCTCGCTGTTATCATTTATATCTACACAACCAAAATCATTCGGATAATCAACAGCACCATCTCCATCGTTATCAATGCCATCATTGCATTGTGTTGTTGGCGCTCTAGTAACTGTTAATAATCCTATGCTTTGTATATTCTCAGCGGGATTAGAAACAACTCTCGTAATAAAGTAATATTCAGGATCTCCAATACCATCATTAACATAAACACTCGTCCAAGTTGGATTCAAACTTGTTGATACAAATGATGTAACAACGTCATCAACAAGAATATCATCTTCATAAATTGTATAATTAAAGTTCTGTCCAGCACAATTATTTCCTTGAACATTTAAATTAACTTGTGTTCCTTCAACAACACTTGTTTGTGACCATGAAGCAGAGGTTAATGAGCAAGAAAGCTCGTTCTGACATATTGAACTACATCCATCTCCACTTATTGTATTTCCATCATCGCATTGTTCAGCTCCATTAATTATACTATCACCACAATAGGCTGTTGCTCCTGAAACAAGCTGGCAAATATTATTACAAACAGTACAACTTGTCTGTCCATATGCACATGATTCAGTTATTGTATTTCCATCATCGCATTGCTCTCCAGTTTCTACAATTCCATTACCGCAAACTGCTGGAGGAGATACACAAACCCCTGCTCCATTACAACTATTTGGCGCAACACAACTTTCATCTGTTCCTCCACTTGCAACTGCTACCTGTCCGCAACCATTTGTGCATGTTGGTTCATAACAAATATTATCTGCACATCCTACTGCATCCTGTGGACAGATTTCCCCAACAGAGCAAATTCCATCTCCGCAAACAGCTTCTTGCACATTCACAACAAAATTGCAAACATCTAATGTTCCAGTACTAGAGATAAAGCCCCAGTTATTCAATGAACTGGCGAGTGCTGTTGACCTAAATCTGTAATCATTTGCAATTTGCTGTTCACTTCCAGATCCTGCTCTTACAAAAACATCATAAGTCTGAGCAGGAACATTAACAATCATTTTAATATGATAAGCAGTTGAAGCAGTGTATGGAACTAAAACATCATACCTATAACCAGTAGAATCATAAACGTCTATATTTCCTGTTGATTTAAATCTAACTAAAGCAGAGAAAGACGAATAAGCAGTTTGAGCACCATTTGACAATCCAATCACGCCATCCATTGCTGCATTATTCGGAGTAGCATCAAACTCAACTGTAAATGTACCAGTTTGAGAAGTAAATCCATTATTAGTCCACGCGCTTGAAGATGTCTGACATGCGCATCCAGAATATTCACATTGATAATTATTAGCATTACAACTTACACTAGCACAATTATTTGGATTTGTGCACAAAGCAACGTTAGCAGTTGCTGTGCAAGTTCCTGCCCCATTGCATTGTTGAGCAGAAGCACATTGTGCTCCACTTATT
>JACPHA010000005.1 GCA_016188825.1 Candidatus Pacearchaeota archaeon
GTAATGCTAAACTACATGAAAGACCACGAGATTTATCATCAAGGAATTCTACAAGTCTACGCAAGTTTAGCAGGATTTCAGACGCCACGATTCTTTTAGGCTCGGCAATGGATTGCATTTAACTACCTTTCGAGATAATTTTATATACTTTATGGGGCTAATTATCTTAATGGAAGAAATAATGAAAAGAGTAGAAATCTCATTAAAGGCTCGAGGGTTAAGCCAGAAAACTGTAAAATCATACCTTTTTTATATATCAGAATTCATTAGCTATACTAACAAATCAAATAATAACTTTTTAAGAGAGGACATAGAAAAATATCTTGCACATCTGAAAGACAAAAACTATACCAATATTACTTTGAACATAGCACTTAGCGCCATCAATTTCTTATACGATTTGTTAGGGATAAGGATAAATAAGATAAAACGGCCGAAGAGAGAAAAACATCTTCCTGTTGTTTTATCTAAGGAAGAAGTTGGCCAATTAATTAGCGTTACAAATAATACTAAGCATAAATTAATTTTACAAACAATTTATGGACTTGGTTTGAGAGTTTCAGAATTGCAAAATTTAAAAAATGAAGATATAGATTTTGATAGGAATCTTGTTCTGATTAAAGATGCTAAATGTAAAAAAGACCGCTACATTTTTTTGCCATTGTCATTAAGAGATAAGCTAAAGAGCCACATTATTCTGAACCAAAACCAGAGATATTTGTTTGAAGGTAGGAATGGAAAAATAACAATAAAAACAATACAAAAAGTATTTGAAAATGCTCTGAAAAAATCAGGAGTAAAAAAGAAAGCCCATTGTCATACTCTTCGGCACAGTTTTGCAACACATTTATTGGAAAACGGAGTTGATATAAGAATAATCCAAAAACTTCTTGGGCATACAAAACT
The DNA here is from genome assembly GCA_016188825.1 of Candidatus Pacearchaeota archaeon. Classification (GTDB taxonomy): domain Archaea; phylum Nanobdellota; class Nanobdellia; order Pacearchaeales; family GW2011-AR1; genus UBA73. The sequence goes on from JACPHA010000005.1 coordinate 907, forward strand.
TGAAACAACTCAAATTTATACGCATGTTTCAAACTTCCAAATACAAAATATAAAAAGCCCACTAGATAGTTTAGAGGGAAAAAACTAAAATGGCAGTTCAAGACTTTATTCCATTGATGGATGCAAAACAGACAGTTGAAAAAGAAGTTAAGCAGAAACCGAAATTAACAGAGCTCACGAAGATTGAATCTCCTGGAAGACCTGTTTCTGTTGATTCTTTGATTGATAATAATGGGGAAGAAAAAGCTGTTAAGAGAAAAGCGAGGAAGAAAACTGAGAGAGTAGAGCCGAGCAAAATTGAAAGAATTGGAAATTACATTTTGATAATAACTGAAAAGCCTCAGGCAGCTCAGAAAATTGCTTTTGCGCTTGGGAAAACAAAAAAACATTTGGATTCTGGAGTTTCTTATTTTGAGGTTGAGCGCGAGGGCAGGAAAATAGTTGTTGCATCTGCTGTAGGGCATTTGTTTAATCTTACCAATGCTCCGGGGCAAAAGGGCTGGCCGATTTTTGAGCTTGAATGGAGGCCGAGCTATGAAAAGGAGGACACAGGATATACGAAAAAATATTATGACCTTCTAAATAAATTGTCAAAGAGAGCAGGCGACATAATTATTGCTACTGATTATGATGTTGAAGGAGAGGTTATTGGATGGAATGTTTTGAGATTTATATGCAAGAGAGAAGATGCGAAGAGAATGAAGTTTTCGACTTTGACAAAAAACGAATTGGAAAAAGCATTTTTGAATCCACTGATAGAGATTGACTGGAGACAGGCGTATGCTGGAGAGGCAAGGCACATAATGGACTGGCTTTACGGCATTAATTTATCTAGGGCACTAATGTCTGCGATAAAAACAACAGGCTCTTTTAAGATTCTTTCAATTGGGAGAGTTCAAGGCCCCGCTTTGAAAGTTATTGTTGAGAGAGAAAGGGAAATAGAAAATTTCAAGCCAGAGCCATACTGGCAGGTTTTTGCAGTTATTGACGGATTTGATTTCAAACACAGTAAGGACATATTTGAGAAAGAATTACTTGAGAAATTTAAGGATATAAAATCAGGAATTGCAGAAACAAAAGAGGAAGATGAAAAAATAATTCCTCCGCATCCCTTTGATTTAACAACGCTGCAGAGAGAGATTTATAGAGTTTATGGCATTAGTCCTTCTCAAGCTTTACAGGTAGCCCAGAGCCTGTATTTGGCTGGCTTGATTTCTTATCCTAGAACCTCATCTCAAAAAATTCCTGTTTCAATCAACGCAAAAAAGATTTTGAAAGAATTGGAGAAAAATTATCCTGAAGCAAAAGAAGTTGTTAGAGAGAAACCAGTTGAGGGAGAAAAGTCAGATCCTGCGCATCCTTCTATTTATCCAACTGGAGAATTTAAGAGGCTCAAAGAAAATGAGAAGAAGATTTATGAGCTGATTGTCAAAAGATTTATTGGAGTTTTTTCTGACGATGCGCTTGTTAAAAATAAGAACGTAAAGATAATTGCAGACAAAAAAGAAAAAGGAGAGGAAATAAAATTTACTGCAAATGGATTGAAAATAATTAAGAAAGGTTGGACAAAGGTTTATCCTGCAACACTTGAGGAGAAAGATGTTCCAACTTTGAATGGTCCTGTTAAAATAGATGAAATAAAAAATGAGGAGAAAGAAACGCAACCGCCTAAAAGATACACCCCAACATCGCTAATCACGTTGCTTGAAAAGAAAAATTTAGGGACAAAGACAACTAGGTCAATGATAGTTGATACTTTGTTTGAGCGCGGCTATCTTGAAGGAAGGAGCATTAAGGCAACCCCCTTAGGGATGAAACTTATTGAATCTTTGGAGAAACATTCTCCGATAATTATTGATGAGAATTTAACAAAAGAATTTGAAGAAGAGATGAATGAAATAGAAGAGAGCGCCGGTGAGAAGGAGGAAAACATAAGAGAGACGCTTGATAAAAAAGAGAAAGAAATTTTAAACAGAGCAAAGAGAGTTATAACCGATATTTCAAAGGAATTTAGGGCAAAAGAAATTGAGATAGGAAAGGATATTTTGAAAGGCATTGAGGGTTTGCGGGAGGAGCAAGTTCAGAATAATACCCTAAGGGAATGTCCGAACTGCAAAAAAGGAAATTTGAGAATTATGTATTCAAGGAAGATAAACAGGTATTTTGTTGCTTGCTCAAATTATCCGGAATGTAAGCACACTTATTCTTTGCCTCCAAATGCGCTGATAAAAAAAGCAGAGAAGAATTGTGAATCGTGTTTGTGGCCCAAATTATTATCAATAAAAAAGGCTAAAAGACCTTGGGAATTTTGCTTTAATCCCGATTGCGAGATTAACAAGAAGAGATTGGAGGAGTGGAGAGCAAGGAAAGAATTCGAGAAGAAGACAAATAACGAATCAACTAAGGGCGTTCTGGAATAAACCCCAGGTTTTTCTTTCGTATTCTGGCGCTTATCTCATCTTCTATTTCTTCGTACATATTTTCTATTCTTTCTATCAGAATAGTCATTTCCTCATATGTTTCTTTTTGATGATCTTCGTCATTCTCTGGTTTTTTACCAATTACTGCAAATATTCCGATAATATTCTCTCTTAATGGCGTTTTTGGTGCACATCCTTGAACAACTAATGTATTATCACCAAAATTCAATTCATAACTTTTTTCTGATTCTTCTCTTTCTGAAATAGCATTTGTTAATTCTTCTATTCTTGTTGAAGACAAGCCAATTAATTGTTCAATTCCTCTAGAATACCTAGTTGATTTTTCTGCCAAATTAATGAGAACCACGGCATATTTTTTTTCGCTATTTGATTCTTCTTCTATTAAATCAAAAACTCTATTATTATATGAAGAAAACAGAGAGTCTATTGTTATCTTTAAATCATCTCTTTCTTGGCGAATATTTTCAAGCTCTTGTTGCAATTCTCTGCTTTCTTTTATTATCGAATTGTAAGCTTCTGCTTCTGCTTCTTTAATCAACTCAGAGGGCAATTCTCCTTCTCCCATACGGAAAAGTAGCGCCCGAGCCACAATTCCTTTTCTATCTCTTGATAGATATTCATTCTGTTCTAAAAGTTTATCATACCTCTCGTTTAATTCGGTATATTCTCCAGTTTTATCTTTAATCTTACTTTCTAATTCATTAATTCTTGTAATAAGAATGCCTTCTTCAGATTTATTAAATTGGCCACTTCCAGATGCTATTTCTTCTAGTCCCCTTTTCGATTCTTCCAGTTTTCTTTTTAATTTTTCATTTTCGTCTGTTAATTTTTTTATATCTTTCATCAACTCTATCTCTTTAGTATTGCTTCCTTCTTCATAGGGGTATGTTTTTTTTAGTAATTCATCTAGTAGTTTTCTGGACAATCTATTTATGTTCCATATGCGATATTTTTCTATCCACCTAGTTATTCTTTCTCTAATTCCCATAATTTGACAGAATAGAATTGGCTTATAAATATTGTTGGAGTAAGGTTTAAAAATGAATTTTCACAGAAAATACAATGGCACGAGGAATGTATCATTATTTAAGAGAAGCATGGAAAAAACCATCTAGAGAGATTCTTCATGGGAGAATGATTGAATGGAGAGCTAGTGATGCTATTACAAGGGTTGAAAAGCCCTTGAGGCTTGACAAAGCAAGAGCATTGGGGTATAAAGCAAAAAAGGGATTTGTTGTTTTGAGAGTCAGATTGATGCGGGGAGGAAGAAAAAGAGAAAGGGCTGGAGTCAAGGGAAGAAAATCAAGAAAGCAGACGATAAGGAAAACATTGAAAATGAGTTATCAATGGGTTGCTGAAATAAGAGCAGCAAGAAAATATAAAAATTTAGAGGTTTTAAATTCGTACCCTATTGGAAAAGATGGGAAGCATTATTTCTTTGAAGTAATCATGGTTGACCCAAACAGACCGGAAATAAAAAATGATCGGACGATGAAATGGATTTCTGACAGCGCGAACAGGAAAAGAGCAGAGAGAGGATTGACAAGCGCAGCTAAAAAGTCAAGAGGATTGAGAAAGAAAAGCCACGAGATGAAGGTAAGGCCGAGTTTGAGGTCCTGGAAGAGAAGAGGGAAATAGTTTTTAGTTAGTTTTTTATATCCTACCAATTTATGGTTTTCATGAAAAGCAAAAATACATTTTATGTCACAACACCCATATACTATCCTAATGATGTTCCACATATTGGGCATGCTTATACGACACTGGCGGCAGATATTTTGGCTAGATGGCACAAACTTCTTGAAAAAGAGGTTTTCTTTTTAACGGGCACCGATGAGCACGGCAAGAAGATTGAGACCGTTGCGAAAAAATCTGGAAAAACCGCGAAAGAATTTGTTGATTCTTTGGTTCCCGAATTCAAAAAAGCATGGAAAAAATTAAACATTGATTATGATAGTTTTATCAGGACAACTGATAAGGACCATGAAAAAGTTGTGCAGAAAATTTTATCCATTGTTAATAAAAAAGGGGATATTTATAAAGGATTTTACGAAGGCTATTATTGTACGGAATGTGAAGCATATTACACAGAAAAAGATTTAGTTGAGCTTTGTTGCCCGGTACACAAAACAAGAATTGAAAAGTTAAAAGAGGAATCTTATTTTTTTAGATTGTCCAAATATCAAAACAAATTGCTTGAGTTTTATAAAAAAAACCAAGATTTTATCTCTCCGGAATATAGAAGGCAGGAAATAATTAACAGAGTTAAAGAAGACTTGCAGGATTTGTCGATTTCAAGAACTTCTTTCACTTGGGGAATTCCATTGCCTTTTGACAAAAAACATGTTTGCTATGTCTGGTTTGACGCATTAACAAATTATTATAGCGCGACAAGAGAAAAAGGAAAGGAAAAATTCTGGCCGGCGGATGTTCATCTGATTGGAAAGGATATTTTATGGTTTCATTCTGTGATTTGGCCGGCAATCTTGTTTTCTGCTGGAATAGAACAACCGAAAAAAGTATTTGCTCATGGGTGGTGGACATTTAACAAAGAAAAAATTTCGAAATCTAGGGGGAAGATAATAAATGTCGAAGAGCTAATTACTATTGCAGGAGTTGATTCTGCAAGATATTTTTTATTTCGTGAAACTCCTTTTGGCGAGGACGGAGATTTTTCTGAAAATGCATTAAAAGACAGGCACAACAATGAACTTGCAAATAAGCTTGGGAATTTGGTTTTGAGGGTTTCCACTTTGATTGATAAATACGGATTAGAAAAAACAACAATAAGAAATTTGGATTCAAAAAAATTATTTGAAAGAGTTCAAAAAGGTTTTGAAAATTTGGAGTTTGACAAGGTTTTGAATGAAATTTTTGCTTTTGTTGATTTGTGCAATGAGTTTATTCAGGATAAAAAACCTTGGGAGACAAGGGACAAGAGGGTTTTATATGAACTGGCTAATGCGATAAAGAATTTTTCTATTTTGTTAAACCCTTTTATGCCTGAAACTTGCGAAAAAATATCAAAAACATTTAATTTTGATTTTACATTGAAGGAGCTTAAAAAAGAATTTAAAATAGGGAAAATAAAAAAGGCAGAGGTTTTGTTTAGGAAGGTTTGATGATGGTAAATAAGAATATAAGAAAAGACAAATATGTGATAATGTGTCCGAAATGTAATAGCACGGATGTTCAAACAGATTTTTCTAATCCTGCAATGGTAGAATCTGGAATGTTTATTAATTCTAGAGTTTGCAATAATTGCGGTTATAGAGGCGACTTTTTTCCGAAGGCGGTAAAGGATAGAATACCTAAATTGAAAAATTTAAAACATATAGGAAAAAGAGAATTGGTTAATCCTAAGTATTACTCAAATGTCATCTGGTTATTTAGAATTATTGGACCGATAGCAGCGATAGTCTCGCTTTTGTTTATATTATTTGGAAATAGTTCTCTGTTTATTCTTGGTTTAATTTCTATTCTTCCTTTTTCACTCGCAGCAATTATTTTATCATACAAAAACGATTGGACAAAAAAACATAAATTGATTAAAGCAATTATAGGGTTTATACTTGTTTATTCTTGCGCAATTGCTACTTTTTTAGCATATTACTTTATTTATAGATAGTGCGGAGTTTACAATATCCCTAAAATCAACAAAACCCCAATAATAACTCCAAGAGTAAGGGCATAAATCCCAAACCAAATTAGGTTTTTCTTTTTTGTTAATATGTATTTCAGAAGAATATGGATCATTATTAAGCCGACAAATAAAGAAACCAGACTCGCCCAAATCATATTGGCTGGGATTTTATTATTTCCAATAACAAGAATGTTTGCTCCGAAAATAATTGGAATTGACATTAAGAAAGAAAATTTGACTGCGTTTTTTTCATTCAGACCGAGCAAGATTGCAGAAGCAATTGTTGTTCCGCTTCTTGATATTCCCGGGAAGATTGCAATTGTTTGAGCTATTCCGATTAAAAGAGCATCTTTCCATGTGAGATTTGTGAGGGATTTTTTTGAGCTTGTTTTTGTTATTGCAGTAATTAGCAAGAGCAAACCAGTAATGCCGAAACCCAGAGCAATTGCTGTTAATTGCGAGAATGAAAATTCAAAAAAATCTTTGAATAAAAATCCGATTATTGCTGCGGGAATTGTGGCGATTATTAGCAATAGACCTATATGACCATTTTCATTTTGCCATTTTCCTCCTAATAAATCTCTTATAATGTTTACAATATCAGAGCCAAAGTAGACAAAGGCCGCCATTAAGGTTCCGAAATGCAGAGCGACGTCGAGAGTTAGACCACCTTTAAAATTGAGAAGTTTTTCTGTCAAGACCAAATGCCCTGAACTGGAAACAGGAAGCCATTCAGTTATTCCCTGAACAACAGCCATGAGCAAAGATTCAATCAGATGATTTGTCATTTATTTTTTTAAATCAAGAGGCTTATAAAGTTAATTGAGAATTCTAGAAAAGTTCTTGATGTAATCCAATGACAAAACAAGGAGAAATTAATATCGCTGGCTATAATGAAGAGTATAAAAACCCATTATAGAAAATCATAAATAAAAGAAAAAAATAAATTTATTCGAATTCGTAGGAGATTTCGTCGTCAACTTCCAATTCATTTTCATATTCAAACTTGCTTTCCCACTCTTTTACGAATTTTTGTCTGCAATGCCAGCACAAAAATTGGTTTAAATTTTTGTTGTAGTTTGTTATAATTTCTGCTTGGTCTTCTTTTTGCAGTTCATACCAGAGGTCAAACACGGCATTGCATCTTTTACACCTTACCGGCAAAATATACATTTCTTGCACCATGCCCTATAAAGAGCGCTTTTCTTTATATATATTCAAGTCGCACAAAAAGATATTTCAGAGGGCAACAGAATTTATATATCAGATACCTCTAGAGTTACAAATAGTAACTTGGAAAAAATGAAGAAAAATTTTTAAACTGATTTACTGGGAAAAGACGAAAAATTATCGGGTGTTTATCCATTTATTTGCGTTGCCCAACAAAATTTAATAACTTTGTTTTTATTATATTTTTATGGATTATCAGAAAATTGGTTTGAAAGCGGGGCTTGAAATTCATCAACAGCTTGATGCAGGGAAACTGTTTTGTCATTGTCCTTCTTACTTGAGACGGGACGAGCCCGATTTTATTGTTAGGAGGAAATTGCACAAGGTTGCCGGAGAAACTGGAGAGATTGATACGGCAGTTGAATACGAGGCTTCGTTGGGAAAAGAGTTTGAATATCAGGGATATAATGATACAACTTGTTTGGTTGAGCTTGATGAATGTCCTCCTTATGAGATTAATGAAATTGCTTTGAATGAAGCAATAAAAATTGCCTTGCTTTTAAACTGTGAAATTTATCCAATAACGCAAATTATGAGGAAGACAGTTATCGACGGGAGCAATACAAGCGGGTTTCAGAGAACTGTTTTGATTGCACACAAGGGATTTGTTGAAACAGGCTTTGGCAAAGTTGAAATCGACAGTGTTTGTTTGGAGGAAGATGCTGCGAGGATAATTTTAAAGAATGACAAGAAAGTTGTATACAGGCTTGACAGGCTGGGAATTCCTTTGATAGAGATTGCTACTGCCCCAGTGATTTATCGACCGGAGCAGGTTAAGGAGTGTGCTTTGAAAATCGGAGAAATTTTAAGAGCTTGTAAAGTTAAGAGAGGAATTGGGACGATAAGGCAGGACATTAACATGAGCATCAAGGGGCATGACAGGGTCGAGATTAAGGGTTTTCAAGAACCGAACATGATGGTTAAGGCAATCCAGCTTGAGATTGAAAGGCAATTGAGTGAAATTAGGGAGGGGAAGAAAGAAGGGGAAGTAAGGAATGCTTTTGCTGATGGTAAAACACAATTTTTAAGACCTTTGCCAGGAAGAGCAAGAATGTATCCTGAAACAGATCTGCCTTTGTTGAAAATTTCAAAAGAGAGAATTGATAAAATTAAGAAAACACTTCCGAGATTAAAGTCTGAAATAAGAGATGAATTGAAAAAAATTGGTTTAGGAGAGGAATTAATTAATCTTGTTTTGGAAGGTAATTTGGACGAGTTTAAAACTTTGATGAATGTTTATAGTAAAGATGCAAATTTAGTAGCTAAAATGATTTCTTTATGGAGGAGCGAGCTGGCCAGTAAATTGAAAAAAGAGTTTGACGAAATCAGGGATATTTTAGATGAGGGTGTTTTGGAAAAGATTTTGGAGGCATTAAGGGAAAAGAAAATTTCAGAGGGAGATGTTAAGGAAATTATGCTGAAAGTTGCCAATGGAGAGAAAATTGAAAATGCCTTGAGGATTGAAAAAATTTCGCATGATGCCTTGGAAGAAGAAATAGCGAAATTGGTAAAGGAAAAGCCAGGATTGACTTTGAATGGGTATATGGGTCTTTTGATGGCAAAACATAAGGGGAAAATTGATGCTAAAAAAGCTATGGAGATTTTGAGGAAAATTTTGGAGGGGAAATGAAAAGAAAAAATTTTTTCCTGTTGCTATTAATTTTTGCATTTGGGCTAGCAGGCGGCTTTTTTTTAAACAAATTCTTCATTATTGGCCTTGCCACATTATACGGCCAAGAAACTGAAAGAACCCACACATACACAAAAGCAGTCTGCAACGAAAAAAATGAATGCATGGATTTTTTAATTAAATGTGTTAATGGGGAATTAGATAGCATGGAATCGATTTCTGAAGTTATTAAATTCAGCCCCGAATGGGAAGATCCTCGAGAGGAAAAAGAGAAGTTTTGTGATTAAATTCTGATTAAAGCACCGCCGAAAGCCAGGCCAGAGCCCATGTCAACCAAGACAACTAAATCTCCTTCTTTAATATCTCCCCTTTCTTTTGCTTCTGCTAATGCTATAGGGACAGTCGCAGCAGACATGTTTCCGTACCTTTCAATATTTCTATAAACCCTGCCGCTTTTTTCTGGATCAATTCTATTTTCTATATTTTCTATTATTCTTAAGTTTGCTTGATGCGGAATGTATTTATTAATTGCATCTTTATCAATTCCTGCCTTTCTTACTAATTTATGAGCATTGTCAATCATTCCTCTCGTTGCTCTTTTTAGCACTTCACGACCGCCAGTCATTCTCAATATTCCTTGGCTGTCTTCGTATATCCAACTAATTCCGGAAACAATGCTATCAAATATTGTTGCGCGGACTCCCTCGTCCTCGCTATTTGTCGGACCCAAAACAACCAAACCACAACCGTCGCCAAACAATATACAGTTTCTTTCAGTGTAATCAACTTTTCTTGTTAATGTTTCTACTCCACCAACCAAATAATAACCTCCATTTTCTTTAATTCTCAATCGAGCAATTTCTAAAGAATGAGTAAATCCCGAACAAGCAGCAGCAATATCCGGAGCAAAGCTAACATTTTTTGCTCCTATTCTTTCCTGAACTCTGCATCCAACAGAAGGAAACCTTTGTCTATTACTTATTGTCCCGATTAGTATGCCGCTTAGTTCTTCAGCAGGAAAGCCGGTTTTTCTATATGCGTTTTCAATTAAATCAACAACGCTTTCATGTTCAGCAACCTTTCTTCTTTCCCTTATGCCGCTAATCTCAATAATTTTTTCATTTGTCATATCTTCTTTACCATCCTCATATTTGGGTTGTCTATATTCATCTTCTCCAACATATTTTCTACGAGGATTTAGTGCAACAAAATATGCATTATCTAAAACGGTTTCAGGAACATACCACCCAAAGGCCACAATTTTTGCGTTTGTCACGATAATTTAAAATTAACTATTCTTATAAACATTATTGCTCTACCAAATTAAATAAACATATAAGGTTTCAAAGAAAAATCTTTTTTTCGCTAATTTTTTAAATTTGTAATTGTATTTTTTAATTATTTTAGAAATATTTTTTGTTAAACTGCTAAATAGAATCAGGATTTTACCGTTTTTATTTAAATGTGCCTTTGCTTCTTTTAAAAATTTTTCAATTGTTTCAGAACCAATTTTTCCAGAAGTTAAATCAGGTTCATTTCCATAATCATTATCTGATTTTGGCAAATAAGGAGGATTGAAAATTATCAAATCAAATTTTTTTCCATGAAGATTTTCAAATAAATTACTTTGAATCGCATTAATTCCTTTTTTCTTGCAGAATTTTACAGCTTCAGGATTTATATCAACAGCAAGAACAGAGGGTGTTTTTTTCAAAGCAGTTAGGGACTGTATTCCAGAGCCACAGCCCATGTCTAGAACATTTCCTTTTGTGTATTTAAGGACAAGTTTTTGCAATAAAAAAGAGTCTTCGTCTGCAGGGTAGATCATCATTCAAGGAGTAGAAAGGGAATTTTAAAATTATCTTTTATCACTTTCCGTAGCTTTTATTTTGTCTTTTTCTATAATGATCCCTTGATTTCCAATGTCATTAACTGAATTTGGCATGGCGACTTTTGGTACAGGAAAGCCAAAATATTTTCTTCTCTCTCTGATTTCTGCTGTTGAAATGCCGAATGTTTTATCTCTTGCATCAATTAAAGGTTTTTTTGCTTGTCCGTCTGCTCCAAAGGACCACATCAATAACGGTTCGCCTAGTGGAAATTCTGTTGAAGGGTCTCTCCATGTATGCCATGTTTTGCCCCATGTTGTTAAAAGTTCGGGGAAGATATCGTCGCCTTGGTTTGGCATGTCAGGAGCAATTAACTGCCCGGAAAGAATTTCATAAGCGTGAGGATGCCAGAATTTTTTTTCTTCCCTTGGCAATTTTTGGTAAGATTCATCTGCAATAATGTATTCAACACCAAGCAACTTTGAATTTTGTCCTCTGCCATCGTAAACAACGCACTGATGCACTTTTCCGCCCGGATGTCCGCAGTAATGATGTGCTTCTATTTGGAAATTAGGATTTTCTTTTGCAACATGAAAAGCGCAAAGATAAAGGCGCATATTATTTACTGGAGTCCAGTTTTCTGTTCTTTGTGGTTGTTCTGTTCTATGTTCTTTATGTTCTTGGCCTTCAGCTAACCAAGAGGGAATTAATAAGGATGCCGCGCCAATGCCCGCTACAAATCTTCTGCGGTCGCTTATTACGTAATTCTCTTTTCTTTCACTCATTTTTTATTTTATTAATTTTTATTTTATTAATTCACCTATTTAAATATTTCTTTAGTGCAATCCATATTTTTCATTCAAATATTTGGTTTTGTAAAGTTAAAAGGCGATAAATTCACTTGTTTTTACGATTTTGTCTAGGATAATTATCTGCCATCTCACATTGGCTTAACATTATTATCGTGAATTCTGGTAATTGGTATAAAATTTGTCCAGAATTCCCGTGATAGATAATTCCCAAAACCCCATACTAATTAAGGGAATTATCTATAAATAATTTTTCTTATGGTGCTTTGTTGCACGAGTGAAGAATAAATTACAATTATCTACGATATAATAATTAAAACGAATCATTAATAATTTCTTTTTATCTAAGACAAATCAACCCAGCCTCATTCAATGCAATAGAATCTCTTACGAGTAAAAAGAATTAAAAAGAGTTCTTTTTTTTATAAGTCATGTTAAGAACACACACTTGCGGAGAATTGAGAAAGAAGGATGTTGGAAAGAAAACGGTTTTATGCGGCTGGATTGATACAATAAGGGAGCACGGGAAAATTAGCTTTGTTGATTTGAGAGACAGGTATGGAAAAACACAAATAGTTATTATTGGAAAGCATGAGTTAAAGCCAGAATATTGCATTAAGATTGAAGGAAAAGTTCAGGAAAGAAAAAAGGGGACAGAGAATAAAAATTTTGAAACCGGCGAGATTGAAGTTCTTTCTGAAAAGTTAGAGGTTTTGAGCGAGGCGAAAACATTGCCTTTTGAGATAGGAAGTGATGTTGTCGGAGAAGATGTCAGATTAAAATATAGATATTTAGATTTGCGCAGGCCTAAAATTCAGAAAAACCTTTTGATGAGGCACAAGCTGGTTAGTTTTATAAGGGAATACATGGACAGATATGGATTTTTAGATATTGCCACGCCGATTTTGACAAAGTCAACTCCTGAAGGAGCCAGAGATTTTATTGTGCCATCGAGAATACATCCTGGAAAATTTTATGCCCTGCCACAAAGCCCGCAGCAATATAAGCAGTTATTAATGGTTGCTGGTTTGGACAGATATTATCAGATAGCTCCCTGCTTCAGAGACGAAGATGCGAGAGCTGACAGATCTCCGGGAGAATTTTACCAGCTTGATGTGGAGATGTCCTTTGTTGAGCAAAAGGATATTCTGAATTTGATAGAAACAATGTATATTGAAATGGTAGAGAAATTATTTCCAAAAGCCAAGATAACACAAGTTCCATTTCCGAGATTGAAATATGACGAGGTTGTTAAAAAATATGGAACAGATAAACCAGATTTGAGAAAAGATAAAAATAATTCTAATGAGTTTGCATTTTGTTTTGTTGTTGATTTTCCTTTGTTTGAGGAAGAGCTGGATAATAGGCATTATGCACCGAAGCACCATATGTTTACGATGCCGAAAGAGGAAGACTGGAAATATTTGAATAAAAATGATGCCCATAAAGTAAAATCCTACCAGCACGACTTTGTTTTAAACGGCTTTGAAATTGGCGGCGGGAGTATTAGAATTCACAAAGCAGATATACAAAGTAAGATTTTTGATCTTATTGGATTCAGCGAAAAAGAGAAAAAATATTTCTCGCATATGCTGATTGCTTTTGAGTATGGCGTGCCTCCTCACGGCGGTATAGCATTAGGGATAGATAGGTCAATAATGATTTTATTAAATGAGCCGAGCATTAGAGAAGTGATTGCATTTCCGAAGAACAAGGCGGCACAGGACGTTATGATGAATGCTCCTTCTGATGTGAGCGAAGAGCAGCTAAAAGAAGTTCATATTAAAATTGATTTGCCTACTAAGGGAGAGAAAAAGAAAAAATGAAAGCTTTTTCTTTTACAGAACACAGAATTAAATATTTAGAGAATTTGAGTGTTCTGGCTAATTATATAAGATATTCTAGAAATGGTGGCTGGCAGGAGAATCCTGAAGTTTTGGTTTTGGAAACAAGAAGGAGGAGATGCAATTATGATTTATGTCCAAATAAGAAAAAACCAAGCGATGCGCTTGTGCGAAAGATATGGGATAATGGAAATTTTCATGAGCAGAGTTTTCATTCTTCCTGCATTGAAATGATTTTAAAAGACCAGAGACTTGATTCTGTAAATTAATTGTCATTTTAGATAGATTTATTAACCCCTTTTACGTGACATAATAATGACATTAACACAAGAAAGAATTGGAAAATTGAAAAGTCATTACTCTGAAAGAAAAGTTAATTATATTTCTGCTGTTTTGACAGAAGAAGAAGTGAATATTATTGAGGGGAATCCTAATTTCCAGCCAGAGGATTTTTTGATAATTGCAAGAGTTAATAGAATGATTAGAGATAAAACTTCGCGGGCGAAGAGTTATGATAGTTATAGAGCAAAAGATTTTCATCATTATATGGGTTTGGAAGAGGAATGGTTAAAGCAGGAGGAAGTTCTTTTGGGAAAGAGTTTGCATAAACATCCGACATCGCGTGAATTGTTTGAGGATTTTTCTTCTCATGATAATGGTTTGAGGTTTAAGATTTTTTATTGTTTGAAATTCAGGGATAAAGTTGAGAAACCAAGAGTTTTATAAATAAAGTTTATCTTAATTTAAAATGAAAATTTTAGCACTTGGAGATTTCCACGGCGAATTTCCAAAAAAGTTTGAAAGAATAATTAAAAAAGAAAAAATTGATTTGATTGTTTCTAATGGTGATTATTTTCCTTTTTATTATAGGGAGTTGTGGTTTGAGCATTGTTATAGGAAGGATGTTGAGCTTTGGGAAGTTATTGGAAAGAAAAAATATAGAAAATTAATTGAAAAAGATTTGAGAGACGGGGAAAACGCAATAAGAAAATTAAACAAACTAAAAATTCCGGTTATTACAGTTGTTGGAAATATTGACTATACAAGAACTCCAGATGTTTCTGATTTTAAAAAACCGCGGGGAAAAAGATATTGGGCTTGGGATTGGCAGGACTTTTTTTCTCCTATAATAAGAAAATACAAAAACATTAGGAGGTTTGATTACTCGTATCTTAAATTTAGAAATTATGTTTTTATTGGCGCTATTGGCGGTAGTTTTTCCGGGAAAGTAAAAAGTAAAGCATATAAAAAACACAGAAAAATTTTAGAAAAATTGTTTAAAAAATTTGCACAAGAAAATAAAGAAAGAAAAGTGATTTTTGTTTCTCACAATGTTCCTTACAAAACAAAACTTGATTTGATTGGAATGAAAGCACACAAATTGGTAAGAGGAAAACATTTTGGCTCAAAATTAGTCAGAAGAATAATTGATAAATATAAACCTATTTTGCATACTGGAGGGCATATTCATGAATCAGTAGGGATGCAAAAATTGGGAAGAACATTATGCATTAATCCTGGAGCAGCCCATGAAGGCAAGGCAGCGATAATTATTCTGCCGGAAGAGAAGAAAGAGAAGATGAGAGTAAGGTTTATTAAATAAAAACACAAAGAAAAAATATGGAAGAAAAAAAACAGGAAGAGATAAAAAAACAGGCGAGGGAAATTCTTGATAAATTTTCCAAGACACTTGCGAAAGTTGAGTTTAAGGAGAAAAAAATAGAAAGAGAAAAAGAAGCGGGAGGTTTCAGGGAAGAAGGAGAGGGGAAAGAAGTTGATCCTGATTTTAGAAAAAGGTTTTTTGAAAATGCGCCGAAAACAGAGGGGGATTTTATAATTGCAGAAAAGAAAAAGTGGTGAATTTGATGTATAGAAGAATTTGAATACCTATATTTTAAGAAATTTAATTACCCATAACAAGATGCTTATTTTATTATCTTATTTATTTTTGATGAATTACCGACTATATTATTAATCATCTAATTTCATTATTATCACGCCTTTTTATTGATAAAAAGAAAACCATATTTTGAAGGTTTTTCAAAACCCCCTATATTAGATGACACGAACTTACCCAATCTTCATTATAAGAAATATAAAAATACTTTCTTGTCTTAATTATTAATAATGATTGAAAACAAAGAATTTTCATTAGCCAATTTAGAGTATTATTTTTGATTCGTTCTTTTTAATATAACTCGCGAGTCTAGGACGGATTTAGAATATTAATCATACATATTAAGCTCTTTTATGTTATTTTTTAATATATCTTAGGCTATTTTTATAATAAAAGACTTAAAAAAGAAAGGTTTTTAAAGAAAATTTCATACATAATAAGCTTATGATTAATGACTTGAAGAGAAAAATAATAGAACTGAAAAAAAATAGAGTGTTGGCTGTTAGAAATAAAGAGAAAATCATTCAAATTGCTAAAAAATTATTTTTGGATTATCAAAAAGGCAAGATAACAGAAGAAGAATATAAGGAAGAACTGAAGAAAAGTTTCGGCGGGAAAGAGGTAAAAGAATGGATTGAATATTATGATGTGTACATTGAGCAGTGCACCGGACAGATTGAATTTTATGGGTATAAATTAATGCAGGAGAAGACAAGAGCATTGACAAAGAAATTTGTTTCTTTTGTTTTAATTCTTGTTTTGTTTTTGATTCTGTTTTTTGTCTATTTACAACTGCAAAAACAGGTTTTTTTTGCTCCTATTACCGAAACCTATGTTGATAATTTGAATTTGTTTTATAATGAAAGTGCCGAATATGTTTGGAAACCGGAAAATGAAGGAAGAATCAACGGCGTGAAATTATCTGGTTTAATAGAAGGCGACGGCGAGGTTAAAGTTTATTTTGAGGATAAATTAATTTTGGACAGCAAGAATTTAGAAATCACCGAGGGAAAAATAATAAGTGGAAACACAGTCTATAATAATTTAGATAATACAAGCGAAAATAATAATTTTAGTTCAGATAATATTTACGGCGGCGATGTTAATTTTTCTGGCAGCAGCGAGAATTTTGTTAGTAATCAGGCACAAGTTGAGAATACAATAAAGAAATTTAGTGAAATATGCGAAGAAACTTGTGACTTGAGTGAATTTAATTTTAGTTCTGGAAATTATAAACTAAGAATTGAGATAAACGGAAACGCAAAGGTAAGAATTGATAATTTAAGTTATGGAATTTTTACAAAGGTAAGAATTGATAATTTAAGTTATGGAATTTTTAAAGAAGTAGCAAAGGCAGAGGTTAAAGAGACTGCCCAAAGAGAGGAAAAAACTGCAAAAGGGAAAAAGGTTAATTTTGATGGCTTGATTCAGGGAGATTTAATTTCTACGGAAATTCCAGAGAGTTGGAATGTAAAAGATAAGAGCAAATTAAAAGTTTATTGGAAAGAAGGAGGGGAAGAAATTGATTTTGATGCTGTTGACAATAATAATGACGGAATTATCGACGAGCTTTCTTGGGAGAGTTCTCAGGGCGGAACTCAGACGTTTGAAATAATTGTCATAACAAAAGCAGAGCATTTGGATTCTAATAAAGAATTTATTTCTGATATTTACGATTCCGTGAAGGAACTAGACGGGATTTGGAGCGAGGAGATTCCAGACAAACATTATATAAGAGTTAAATTTGAAAGAAAATTGACAAACACGAATGATATTACAATTTATCCTCGAAAAATTAGCGGAAATCCAAGAATTGAGATTTATGAAATTAATGGGACTTCAACGATAGCTTCGTTTGACACTTTGAAAGATAATGAATATAACAAGGTTTATTTGACTTCATTGCAGAACAGCCAAGATAGTTTTGACCTTTTGGTTTTAGACGGAGCAATTGAGATTGAGCATATTGTGGATCCGAGCGCATCGCCGGGAAATGGAGTTGATTTAAGAGCGCAAGCTTGTGCTAGACAAAATCAACAAGGAAGTCAAAATACATTTGATTTAGCTTGTTTTGGAACATATCCTAATTCAACATGTTCCAGTTCTGGGGATAGATTAAGCTGTGATGATGGAATTGTCGAAACCGCAACAACTTTCACAGGCACCTACGGAGGGATTAATGCCTCTTTTTATAATAGTTCAATAACAAACTGCGTTCAAATTGTGCAGGTATTTTTGTGTTATAATTTTTGGGGCAGTGCTCCTAATCAACATTCCTGTGAGGTTGGAGTTGATTCAGACGGGGGAGCTTCTTGGAGTAGTTTCAGTGTATCATGTTTTGGTGGTGATAGTGGAATAAGTTGTACTAACTTTACAGCAGGTCAAAATTGGCAGTGCAGCAATTTCTTTGGAGCGAACGGAACAAGTGCATTGGCAAAGGCACAAGCATTCAAGCAGGGCGGGGGCGGAATAAGGTCATGGAACTTTGATGTTTTATTCTTTAATTTAACTTATACAGCGGATACAACACCTCCGCAAGTCACAATAATAGATCCTCAGAATAATTTTTATAACACTTCCTTTATTTACTTTAATATTTCTACTAATGAAAACAGCACTGCAAATTATAGTTTAGACGGCGGAAGAACAAATATTTCAATGAGCGCAAATGCATCTTTAACTGGTTTTACGGCTTTTAATAATTCAATTGCAGATGGAATTTATACAGTTAATTATTATGTTAGAGATATTTATGGAAACTCTAATAACACGGAAAATGTAACATTTACAGTTGACACCACTGCTCCAACAGCAAATTATGTTTCTCCGACTGAAAATTCTGGAGTTGCAAGAAACAGAGATTATATTGAGGTTAATGTTACAGCATCTGATTCTGGCGTTGGATTAGATAGCATTTTGATAAGATTGTATAACTCTTCTCAAAATCAAATAAATAGCTCAACAACTTCATCTCCAAATTATATTAATTTTTCCGGCTTATCTGATGGATTATATTTCTACAATACAACAGCAAATGATACTTTAAACAACAAAGTTGACTTAACAACAAGGAATATTACTTTGGATAGAACATTTCCTTTAATTTCTTATGGAGTTGGCACTGAAAATGACAATGCTGTTGTAAATAGAGACTGGATTTATGTTAATGTCACATTCTTAGAGATTAATTTTGCAAATATAACTTTCTTGTTGGTTAATGATTTTGGAATTGTTAATTCAACTACCCACACTACAGAAATTTATGAAATAAATTGGACAAATTTGCCTGCAGGGAATTATACTTACAATGTTTCAATTTATGACCTCGCGGGAAACTTTAATTCAACTGCAACAAGAAAAATTAATTTGTCTGCCAGCGCCGGAAATTCCGCGCCAGAAATAATTTTTGTCGGTTTGGTAAATGATAGCTTTACTCCTTTGGGAAGTGCAACGCCGTTGGAAAGCAATGCGAGAAATGTAAGTTTTGTTTTCACTGCTTATGATGGGAATGGCGCAGGAAATTTAAACGGCAGCACAGCACAAGCAAGATTTCAGAGGACAGGGCAGATAACAAGAGAGAATTTAACTTGCTCTGAAATTTCAGGGCAAAACACAACAAGCACAAAGAATTATAGTTGCACAATCGGAATGTGGTACTTCGATCAATCAGGAAATTGGATTGTAAATGCGACGATAAAAGACAATTCAAATGCAATGGCGGAGAACTCATCAGCACAGTTCTTTTATGCAACTCTCGGCACTTTTGCTTTTTCACCTAAATCATTCGGGTTTGGAATTTTATTGCCCGGAGAGATTAATAAATTGGCTTTGGAAGCGATGCTGATTAACAATACTGGAAATGCAAATTCTTCAAGTTTGAACATAACTGCTATTAATTTGTTGGGAGAGCAGGATAGCAATTATATGATTCCTGCAGAAAACTTTACGGTTCATATTTCTGCTTTCTGTGATGTTGGGACAAGGATGCAAAATGGTACGAATGTTTCTGTTATCGGATCTTTATTGCCTCCAGGGAACAATTCGTTAAATTATAGGAATGAAACTTCAGGGCAGGAAGAATTGTATTTTTGTATTGAAGAAGTTCCAAACAGCATTATTTCACAGGATTATTCAACAAGAATTGGCGGCTCTTGGGAGATTTTTATTTTTGTTGCGCCTTTTGTTATAAGAAGGAAGAGGAAAAAACATGGAAAAGAAATTAATGAAAAAATTGAAGTTGACAAAGAAGAGCTTCTTGATTTGTTGGGAGATAAATTAGAAGAATTGTTAATTTTAGTTAAGGAAAGAAAGATTAAGCGGGAAGAAAAAGAAATTATTAAGAAGGAGAAAATGGAGAAGAAAGAAATTGAAGTTCCTTTGGGAGTATTTAGAGAGAAAGCTGGAGCGGCGGAAGTATTATGTAAATATCTGAGAGAAAACACTGGCTTGAAATTTGTTGAAATCGCAGAATTATTGAACAGAGACAGAAGGACAATAGGAGCCAATTACAAGAATGCAGTTAGGAGAATAAAGAACAAGATAAAGATTGACAAAACAGGAGAGGAAATTTATATACCAATAGAAATTTTGGCAAACAGGAAATTGAGTATTTTAGAATCTGTCGTTCATTACTTGAGAGAAAAAGGCTTGAGAAATTCTGAAATAGCGGGCATGCTTAATAGAGACCCGAGGAATGTTTGGACTTTGTACTCAAGGGCAGTAAAGAAATTAAGGAAGAGTAATATTTAAAAGTGTAAATTAGTTAGTTAATAATAGGAGAAACAAAAAGAGGACATGGAAAAGACAAAAATTATTTATTTTTTTATTATGTTTGTTGTTATCGCTTTGTTTTTGATTAATTTTGTTTCTGCTAGTTTTGGTGATTGGCTTAGAGAATTGTTTGGAGGAGAGCCGCAACTTGCGCCATTTAATCTTACTGTAACTGTTGGGAATACTCCGCCCAATATAACTTTTGTTATTGCTCCCGGAGCTTCGCCAGTAGAAAACGGAACTTCTTTTGTCAATGTTATTTTCACAGCATTTGACCAAAATGGAGCAGGAGATTTAAATAGCAGTACAGCGCAAGCAAGATTTCAGAGGACAGGGCAGATAACAAGAGAGAATTTAACTTGTGCTGAAGTTTTAGGACAGGCAACAACGAACACGAAGAACTATAGTTGCACAATCGGAATGTTGTACTTCGATCAATCTGGAAATTGGATTGTAAATGCGACGATAAAAGACAATTCTAATGCAATGGCGGAGAATTCCAGCGCAATATTTTCATATGGGACTTTTATTGGCACATTCTTTTCTCCTAAACAAATGTCGTGGGATTCATTAAGCGCCGGAGCCGCTAATGTACCCTCGGGCAATAATCCCATGCTTTTGAATAATACAGGCAATGTTAACATTAATTATACTAATGGCAACTTTAATATTACCGCTATTGATTTGGAGATAGAAAATCCTGGAAGCGGCGAATATATATATGCCGGAAACTTCAGCGTTGATATAAGTGCTGCAGGATGTTTAGGAACACAAATGGCAAATGGAACTTCAAGAGCAATAGTAAATGCCATCTTACCACCGGGAAACAATTCATTAAATTATAGAAATGATAGTTCAGGACAGGAAGAATTATACTTCTGCATAACCGCCTTAAGCGGAACTTTATCACCTGGAACATATTCAGCTTTGAAAGGAGGCTCATGGAAACTTGATTATTTGTAAAATGATAAAAAGTAATTCAATTATAAAGTTCGGAATTTGTAGTTTGTTTTTGATTATTATTTTGAGCTCGGGAGTAATTTCCCCAGGAGTTGCTTCTCCGCCCTATGGCCCTGAGAGCCCCCTAGAACTTGTGCCAGGAGAGAGTAAGAGTTTAGATTTTATCTTGCAAAATGCCGGCGGAGAAGATATTAAATTTAGAGTAACTTTGACACAAGGAGAGGCGATTGCAAGGCTAACAGATAATAATTTGGAGTATCTTGTTCCTGCCGGAAGAACAGACGTCAAAGTTCCTGTTTTGGTCAGCATTCCAGAAGAGGCAGTTTTAGGAAGCGAACACACGGTTGGTATTTCTGTTGAGGAAATCCCTGTTACAAGCGAAGGAACTTTACAGTTTGCAACCCGCTACGGCAGTTCTTTTCCTGTAGTTGTTAAGGCTTTTTCGCCAGGAGAGGCGGGTGGAGAAACAGAAGAGGGATTGAGCACAGGGCTTTTGATTGGAATTGCAATTGGAATTTTGGTTTTGTTAATAATAATTTTAGTTGTCGTTTTGAAGAGAAGAAGTAAAGCAGGAAGCATGATGGCAGGAACTGGGCAGACAGAGGCTCAAATGCAGACAAGCGGAGAAATGGAAGATGAAAGGAAAGGACCTGTTTATTCTTTGAAGTGAAACAAAAATAAGGTTTCTATTCTATTATGCCTTTTCCACCCCTAAATTCTTTTTTTCTTTCTGTTAATAGAGCCATGTCCTTTCCGTAAACACTAATAATCTGTTCATCTACTCGATGAAGATAGGCATATATGTAGCTATTATGATCTACGTAAGTACGATTATTTTGCTCTCTCTTAAAAGCAAGCCCATTAGGGGAATAAAATGTAATCTGGCCTCCTTTTTTGATAACATTAACTTCTATAGGTAGCCTAAATAGAAAATTTTCTCCTTAAAATTCTCTTTTCACCATTAGCTCGGTGCGTCAGTCTGAACCCATTGCATTGACAGAAGAATATTCAACAACTCCATTTACATAATCATCAATTTCTGGCATGTTATTTTAAAAAAATAGCAAGACTATAAACATTATTGTTTTTCAAAATAATCAACATTTCACAATATTTTTTTCTCCGAGTTTGCAGGTATAATAATATAAGGAGAGAGTTTTTGGGTTTTTTGAAGATTCTTCAGAGAAGAAGTAGGTTTTTGTTGTTCCGGGAGCAAGGATTTCACAGCCAGGACAGGAATTTGTGTTTTCGCAAATCCATGATGACTCCGAATTTTCATAACTGATTATGAATGTTAAAGAGTTGATATTGATGTTTTCAGAAGATCTTGTTAGCGTTGCTTCTGTTTCATTTGTCTCTTGACTGAAGCAAACATTATTTATTGTTATGGGATTTTTTATCTGCAAATCAATGCAATTAAATTCTGGAGAAAGGGTTTTTGTGCCAATTGGTTTTATTAGAGTGTTATATAATAAAAATGCCGCCGCGATTATAATTAATACTAGAGATAATGTTATGACTATTTCAGCCAAACCCTTTTTATTTAATTTTTCTATTTTCATATTCTGCATGGTCTTGCTCCGATATCATTTAGTTTAAGTTCTCCTATTTTTCCGTTATAAATTATTTGAAGTTTTGCTGCTTTTTCTAATATAGGTATTTTCAATATAAATTCTCCAGAGTTCTCGAATATTTCTCCAGTTAAATCAGTGTTTGCTTCTGTTGCAGGGGAATCTGTGAAAATTAATTCTGCGTTGAAATCTCCAGAATGAATAACTTGGCCGTCTTTTAAGATAACATTAAATTTAAATTCTCCGAAGCCATTAGATCCCACGCAGCCATCTGCGATTTCCCTTGAAGTTATTCTAACTTCTTGGTTTTGGTAGACACCAGTTATAAGGAAATATTTTTGATTTTCGCAGTCTAGTTCCGGAGAAATTACAGAGCCGGTGATTTTTGAATTTTTTTCTGTGTTTTCATTTATTCTGGATTGCACGAGAAAAGAATTAAACTTGCCGTAGGCATTTGATTCAAGAGTTCTCATGACTCCGTTTTCAATTGACCTTGTGTAATCATCTCTTGAGCAGCCTTCGAAACAGCCGTCTTTTATTTCTGAGAATTCAGAGCAGGATGAAACGCAATTTTTTGCTTCTCTTGGCAAACGCGCAGGGACATATTCTTCTGCGAGATTTGCAAACGCGTGTCCGAATTCATGAGTCAGGACAGATGAAGGGTGCCTTGAATTTATGCTCATTACGTTCATGTAAGAAGAGCTTCTTATTTCTGGAGACTGCTTTTCAACGACGACGACGTAATCATTAGGGCATGAAGAAGCTGTTTTAATTAAATCTTTTGAATAACATAGCAAAGCAATTTCCTTGTATAGTTTGCAATCCGGCTTATAGGAATCAATGTAGAAGAAGTTAAATTTGTCCTTGTTTTCTCTTATGGGGGTTGTTTCCATTAGGTGATTTGTGTATCTCTCTGCAGTGTTTTTATCTGAAAAGAAAACAAGGTTGATTTTATCATTTCCATTAAACCTGATTGCTTTGCATTCCTGCAATTGGACTGGAGAGCTCTTTATGTTTAAACTATATATGAATATAATGAGGAAAATAAAGGAAACGGACAAGGCCGATACTATTAATGTTATTAATAATTTTCTTTTTTCCATTTTGTGTTAATTTAGTGTTTTTTTTGGTTAATAAGTTTGATGTTTTTATTTTTTATGCCAAGAGGGTTTCTAAAGTATGCTGTTATTAAATAGTACATAAATAATAAGTATAATTAATAAAAGCACAATATTTATAAGTATTAATACATAAATAATAGGTAAATTTGGAGTGTATTGGGAGACGTATTATGAATAGATGTAAAAATAGCGGGAAATGAGCAAAATAAAAAATAAAATTTTTGAATTGCAGGAGAAAAAGAGAGAGATTTTTGTTAAAATCGCCCAATTAAAAAAAGAGAAAGATAAATCAGATTATAATATCCAGTTAAGAACTTATCATGCACAGAAAGAATGGGTTGAGAGCGAGATAAGGCGAGAAAAAAGAAAATCTGTTAGAAATATTTTAATTCCGATATTTTTCATTTCTTTATTTTTAGTTGTGATTTTTCTTTATGTATTTTTTAAACCAACGCTGACAGGGTTTGCAGTTTTTGAAGGAGTTAGTAAGATTTATACAAAACAATTGGATATTTGGGAGAATAATAGTGAGGAATATACAATTGAAATTAATGAGAGTGGAAGAATCAACAGCGTGAAATTATCTGGTTTAATAGAAGGCGACGGCGAAGTCAAAGTTTATTTTGAGGATAAATTAATTCTTTATAGCAATAATCTGAAAGTTAGCGAGACCAAGTTAATAAATAAAACTCTAGATGATAACCAAACACAAGAAGTTGAAGTTGCAATAAAGAAATTTAGTGAAATATGCGAAGAAACTTGTGACTTGAGTGAATTTAATTTTAGTTCTGGAAATTATAAACTAAGAATTGAGATAAACGGAAACGCAAAGGTAAGAATTGATAATTTAAGTTATGGAATTTTTAGAGAAGAGAAAATTGAAAGAGGGAAAAGAGCAGAGTTTGTTGAGCTGGTTGAGGGAGATATAATTTCGACGGAAATTCCGGAAAGCTGGAATATAAAAAATAAAAATAAAATAAAAATTTATTGGGAAGAAGGAGGAAAAGAAATTGATTTTGACGTCGGTGATAATGATAATGATGGAGTTATTGATGAAGTTTCTTGGACAAGCCCGCAGGGCGGAACTCAGACGTTTGAAATAATTGTCATAACAAAAGCAGAGCATTTGGATTCTAATAAAGAATTTATTTCTGATATTTACGAGGATGTTCGCGAGCTGGATGGAAAGTGGAGCGAGGAAATTCCATCAGGGGATTTTGTAAGAGTTAAATTTGAAAGAAAATTGACAAACACGAATGATATTACAATTTATCCTCGAAAAATTAGTGGAAATCCAAGAATTGAGATTTATGAAATTAACGGGACTTCAACGATAGCTTCGTTTGACACTTTGAAAGATAATGAGTATAACAAAGTATTTTTGACTTCATTACAAGGTGAGCAGGATAGTTTTGACCTTTTGGTTTTAGACGGAGCAATTGAGATTGAGCATATTATTGACCCTACACAACTATTCTTTGAGAATTTTGAAGCTGGGAATTTAAATAATTGGAATAACGTAGCTTTATGGAATAATGCATCAGACCGAAAGGACACGGGGACATATAGCGCTAAATGCACAGGTGCTAATGATTGTGATATGAGTCTTGCTACTGCCTTAGATACTTCAACTGCTTCAGAAGTTAATGTAACTTTCAGATTTAATGATGATGATTTGGATGGAGTAGGCGACGCACCATATTATTGGAATGACAGTTCTGGAAATTGGGATTTGATAGGAGAACTTGATTCAGCCACAGAAGATACATGGCTTACTTTTTCAAATTCATCAACTGATTCGCAATATTTCCATAAAGGATTTAACATAAGGTTTACTACCACTCTTGATGGTGGTGGTGGCGTTGAAAATCTTTGGCTTGATAATATAAATGTTTCTTATACTCCCGATACAACTCCTCCAATAGTAACAATAAATCAGCCAACTCCTCCCTATGTGAATATCTCAACATCAAGCGTTGACTTCAATGTAACAATAGACGAGAATGGCGATACAGCTAGATACACATTAGACAGTGGAGCAAACAATGTAACAATGCAAAAAAACGGCCAGAGAGACTTTAATCATACAAATTCCAGCATAGCAGATGGCTTGTATACTATAAGATTTTATGTAAATGATACAGCAGGCAATTTAAATGATACAGCAAATAGAACATTTACAGTTGACACCACTTCTCCAACAGCAAATTATGTTTCTCCGACTGAAAATTCTGGAGCTGCAAGAAACAGAGATTATATTGAGGTTAATGTTACAGCATCTGATTCTGGCGTTGGATTAGATAGCATTTTGATAAGATTGTATAACTCTTCTCAAAATCAAATAAATAGCTCAACAACAACTTCATCTCCAAATTATATTAATTTTTCAGGCTTATCTGACGGATTATATTTCTACAATGCAACAGCAAATGATACTTTAAACAACAAAGTTGACTTAACAACAAGGAATATTACTTTGGATAGAACATTTCCTTTAATTTCTTATGGAGTTGGCACAGCAGACGACGGAGCAAATTTAACACAATCAAATATTTATGTTAATGTCTCGGTTACAGAAACAAACTTTGCAAATATAACTTTCTTGTTGAGGAATGATACCGCAACAGTAAATTCTACAACATTTACAACCGCAACTTATGAAATTAACTGGACAGGTCTTCCATTGACAAATTATACATACAATGTTTCAATTTATGATACGGCCGGGAATTTTAATTCAACAGCTACGAGGAAGATTAATTTATCAGAGGCAGCGCTAAATTCAGCTCCAACAATAACGTTTGTAAGCATTATGCCTGCGACAGACCCAAGTGAAAACACCATTAAGAATATTTTATTTAATTTTACAGCTACAGATGCAGATGGTGGAGGAAATATTAATATTAGTACAGCGCAAGCAAGATTCCAACTTACTGGACAGACAACAAGGTCCAATTTAACTTGCGCAAATATTACCGGTGTTTTTAGCAGTAATAATATGAACTTCACTTGCACTGTTGGAATGTGGTATTTTGACTATCCAGGAGCATGGACAGTTAATGTTACAATTTCTGATAATAGCGCAGCAAATGGCGAGAATTCAACAACAACATTTACTTATAATACTCTGAATGCGATGGTAATGTCTCCCAATGCTTTAACATGGGCAAGTTTATCAGCCGGGGCTTTGAACACGCTTTCTAACAATGACCCAATCTTGATAAACAACACAGGAAACAAGAATGTAACAAACATTACTATAAATGCGATAAATTTGATTGGTGAGCAGAATGGTGCTTATAATATTCCTGCGGCGAATTTTACAGTCAGCATAACCGATTCTTGTGATTCCGGAACAATTATGGGAAATAACTCTCAAATTCAAGTTGGCAGTGCAATTTTGCCGAGAGGGAATAACTCATTAAATTATGGGAACGAAACTTCAGGACAGGAGCAGTTTTACTTTTGTTTGGAAGAAGTTCCGCAAAGCATTCCTTCACAACCATATTCAACATCTGCAGGAGGCGCATGGACCATAACAATTCTTGCGACAGTGTTTGCTGTTGCCGGGAGCGCTAGAAGAAAGAGGAAGAAGAAAATTAAGGATGATAAGCTAGTAGATGTTTTGGGCTCGATAATAGACGAGATAAAAGAAAAACATTCTTTGAGTAAGGCAGAAATACTAAACTTGGTTGTGAAAGAATTAAAAGAGAAGTATAAGATTAGCAATAGTGAGATAGCTGAGATTCTTGAACTGAAGCAGAAGGACAATATTCCAATAACAATATTTTCCAGCAAACTTGGAGGTTTAGAAGCACTGGTTAAATATTTGAAGGAGAATGTTGAGATGAGATTCAGTGAGATTGCTAAAGTGCTGGGAAGAGATGACAGGACGGTATGGACTGCATACAAAAAAGCATCAGAAAAAGAAAAAGAGAGGTTGAAAGTTAAGGAAACAGAAGTTTTGCTGCCGATTTCAATATTTAAAGACAGGAGAACGACTGTGCTTGAAGCTGCTATAATGCATCTTAAAGAAAAGGGCATGAAATATAGTGAAATAGGAGAATTGCTTGGAAGAGACCAGAGAAATGTCTGGGCTATTTATTCGAGAGCAGTTAAGAAGTTGAGGAAATAATCCATGAGAAAAATAAAATAAGTGACAATCCCTAAATTCCTTTCTAAGTAATTGATTACCAAATCTTGATCCTGATTAATATAAAATATTTTATCAAATTATTGGCAATAATTAAAATATTAAAAAAACCTTATTTATTATAGTCATAATGGTTATTATCAATAATCTATTAAAAAGTTGGCGCGGTAATCTTTGGTCAGAAAAAACATTTTAAAGACTAAAGATATTGTTATGTTGTTATAAAATGGAAAAAAGAAATAATTAAAAAGGGTTGTTGGTTAATTAAATAAATAAAAAGAGGTTAAATGGACAATAAAAAGAGTGTCTACGGAAAGATTTTGTTTTTGATTTTGATATTTGCTATTGTTTTTGCCCTTTCTTCGTCTGAATTTTTTAATTGGCCTCTTTCTTTATATAATCTTATCACTGGACGAGCAACAACTAGCACAACAAGTTTGAATATTAGCGTTACAAATACAGCACCGATAATAACCTTTGTCAGCGCGATTGCTGCGACAGATCCGACCGAAAGCAGCACAGTTAATATCAGAGTTAATTTTACAGCAAATGATGCCAATGGAGGAAGCGATCTGGATAGGTTTGGTGGGCAAGCAAGATTTCAGTTTACTGGACAGACAACAAGATCCAATTTATCATGCTCAAATGTAACAGGGGTTTTTAGCAGTAATAATATGAACTTCACTTGCACTGTTGGAATGTGGTATTTTGATGTGCCTGCCAGCTGGACTGCTAATATAACTATAAATGATTCGGCAAATGCCAGAGGAGAGAATAGCACAACGACATTTACTTTCAATACATTAAATGCAATGGTTATGTCTCCTACGGCATTAACATGGGCTTCTTTAAGTATAACTTCAACAAATGTAGGTTCTAATAATGATCCAATCACAATAAATAACACA
This sequence comes from Candidatus Pacearchaeota archaeon, assembly GCA_016188825.1. Classification (GTDB taxonomy): domain Archaea; phylum Nanobdellota; class Nanobdellia; order Pacearchaeales; family GW2011-AR1; genus UBA73. The sequence goes on from JACPHA010000005.1 coordinate 29,713, forward strand.
GGCAATAAGAACGTGACCAATGTAACTGTTACAGGAATTGATCTTCGTGGAGAATCAAATGGTGCATTTGCTATTTTTGCAAGAAATATTTCAGTAAATGCGGTTGATGTTTCGGATGGGTTCCTTATGTTAAATAATTCTGCTGTTCAAGTTGAAAACGCAACATTATTAAGAGGAAATAACTCATTAAATTATGGGAATGAAACTTCAGGACAGGAGCAGATTTACTTTTACGTAGAGGCTCTTAATCCGGATTTAACATCGCAGGCATATTCAACATTGGCCGGAGGTGCATGGACTGTGACATCGCAATAAAATGATGAATCACAAAAGAAATTATTTGCTTATTGGAGCATTATTATTTGTAATTATTTTTGTTTCTTACGTAGAATCAGCAGGAGTTGCTACTTCTTATTGGGAAGGATATGAGCTTAAAATGGCTCCGGGAGAGACGAGAGAAGTTTCTATGAGACTGCAAAATATGGTCGGAAGTGAAGACCTTACTTTTAGAGCAGAGCTTAAGGAGGGGGGAGAAATAGCCGTTTTAACAGATGAAAATTTAGATTATTTAGTTCCGCTTGGCAGGAACGATGTTAGAGTTAATTTGAGAATTACAATTCCTCAAGATGCTAAATTCGGAGATAAATATAATGTAAGGGTTTTGTTTAGAGAGATTAAAAGCGGAGAGGGAAAGACAGTGGAGTTTGCAACGGCCGTTGAAGGTTCTTTCCCTGTTTTGATTGTTGGAGAGGGCGAGCAGAGTCTTCAGGAAAGTCCTACAACTGGACAAATAACTGCGGAATCAGGAGCAAAAGGAAAAATAGCTATTATTTTATTAATTATTGCAGGCGTTATTGTAATAATATATTTGATTATTAAGAAAAGAAAAAAGACAGAAGATAAAAAAAGTTCTAAAACAAAGGCAGAGAAGAAATTTTAACTGTAATGTTTATTCAATTATATTATAGCCCCCGACATTAATAAAGTCATAAAAATTTGGTTAATTATAGATAATTCCCTTGATTAGTATAGGGCTTGGGGAATTATCTATCACGAGAATTCTGGACAATTTTTAGACTAATTACCAGAATTATCGATATTTATAAGTTTTTCAAAACTCTATATATCTTACTTTTTTAATAAGCGCAATAAACAACAATAAATATTGAGAGAGGATAATTTTAAATATTTCTGTTGGTGCTTTCATAGATGAAAAAAGAGGGTTTCATAATTTTATTATTGGCAATAGGAGTTTTTTTTATTTTATTATTTTTATTTTATTATAATCTTGACAACTTTAAAAAAGGAAAATTTACAGGGAAAGCAACAAGCGAGAGTGTTGGACTTAATATAACTGTTGTAGGCTCAATTCCCACACTAACGATAGAAAAACCAAGAAATGAAACATATTTTAATAATCAATCATTAAGATTAAAAATAACGAGCAATGGAAATAATTTTTGGTATAATTTAGATAATAATGCAAACACAACATTTAATGGCGATACATATTTTAATACTTCAGAAGGCGCACACACGATTTATGTCTTTGCAAATAATTCTGCCGGAATAACAAAGAAAAATGTCAGTTTTTTTGTTAATTTTATGATATATAACATTTCTTTTAGTAATTTTATAGGAGCATATGCGGGCAATTCAACCAATTTCAGAGAATTATCATATGAAGAAATGCAAAATCTAAGCAATGTTATACTTGAAAATACTTTGTTCGGAGGAATGAGATTTATTGATATAATTAATATGACTGCTGATTTTAATATGCATGATAATTTTACTGATATTGACAGTTTTATTAATGTTTCTTTTAATAGAATTGAATTAAATTCAAGCGGGTTGCCTAATTTTAACAAGAGCGCAGTTTTGACAATTCGTAATTTGTCATTGGCAAATCCGAGAATAGCCAGAGATGGTGTTGTTTGCCCTTCAACTATTTGCAAGATTATTAGTTATTCAAGTGGAACTCTAACTTTTAATGTTACTGGATTCAGTATTTATAGCGCAGAGGAAACTCCAGGAGTATCGCTTTCTCCTTCTGGCGGCGGAGGAGGCGGCGGAGGAACAATAGGAGTAGTAAAGAGCATTGGTAAAGAACTTTCAATTGATAAAGAAGAAATAAAGGTTTCTTTGAAGCAAGGAGAAACAAAGAGAGAGCAGTTTATAATCGAAAACACAGGAGAAGATGAGTTAAAGATATGGATTAATACCAGTAGTCTTAATGAATTTTTAGTAGTTAAACTAACGCAATTTACCCTTAGGCCAAATGAAAAAATAGTTGTTTTTGTTGACTTCTTTGCCCCTGAGACAACAAATCCTGATTTGTATTTAGGAAAGATTTTTGTTTCTTCTGGAGAAATTAAGAAAGAAATTCTTGTTTCTCTTGAGGTTGAATCAAAGAAACCATTGTTTGATGTTGAAGTTGAAATACTAAAAAAGGATTTAAGTTTTGAGCCAGGGGAAGAAATCATTGCAAATATAAAAATTTTTAATTTAGGAGAAATAGGAAGGGTTGATGTTGGTGTTAGGTACGTTATAAAAGACGGAGAAGGAAATGTGATAATAGAAGAACTAAAAACCACTGCTGTTGAAACACAAATAAATTTTGTAAAAACCATTACGATTCCAGAGGATGCAAAACCAGGGAAGTACGTGTTTTATACTAAAGTAGAATATAACGGAGGCGCAAGCGCAACAACACTTTTTACAATTAAGAAAAAATCTTTAGATTTTGTAATTTATTATATTGCGGGAGCCATTATATTAATTATTTTGACAGTTGTAATTTTTTACTTAATTCACAGATTAATACATAAGGAAGTAGAGTTTGCTATGACAGAGAAAAAAGATCATGAAAGAGATCAGAATTTTAAAAGAGAAGGGAATCTTTAAATATTTGCCTTGGTGTTTTTTATTATGAAAAGAGGAGCAATTATTTTTTTGTCAATTATTCTGTTTTTTATTTTGATTTTATTAGAAAGAATTACGATTGCCGCTCCGAACGACGTTGCTTTGCAAGTTAGTGTTATTGAATCAGTGCCTGGATTGATAATAGAAAAGCCAACCAGCGGAACTTATTTTAGCAATGTTTCTTTGAGATTAAAAATAACGAGCAACGGAAATAATTTTTGGTATAATTTAGATAACGGCGCAAACATAACATTTTCAGGAGATACTTATTTTAACACGTCAGAAGGCGCACACACGATTTATGTTTTTGCAAATAATTCTGCCGGAATAACAAAAAAGAACGTGACTTTTAATGTTAATTTATCAAAATATAGGGTTATCTATGACGAATATAGGAGTTCTAATAAAGGAACATCAACAAATTTTGACGAGTTTTCCTTTGAGGAAATACAAAGTTTAAGTGGAATTATTCTTGAAAATACGCAATATGGAAAAATTAGTTTTAATTCAGAAATAAATGTAACAAACGACGGAGTTAATGATGGAATAACTGACTTGGATTTTAATACAAATGTTTCTTTCAATAGAATTGAAATAAATTCAACAGGATTGCCGAACTTTGATGTAAATGCGACCTTTAGTTTGTATGGTTTGACTTTTAGCAATCCAAGAATTTTGAAAGATGGAATAGTGTGTGGAGTAGAGTGTAATATTAATAGTTATTCTGGAGGGAATTTGACTTTTAATGTAACAGGATTTAGTGTTTATAGCGTAGAGGAAACTCCGGCAGGGCAGCCGCCGGCAGGAAGCAACGAAGGTGGCGGAGGTGGCGGTGGGCAAACTGTCAATTTTAGTATAGACAAAGAAACCATAAGTGTTTCTTTGAAACAAGGGGAAACGAAACGAGAAGGGTTTATTATTGAAAATTTTGGAGGAAGTGAAATAAGGATAAATATAAATTCTAGTTTAGGAGAATTATTAAGAATAAGAGAAAGTGAAATTAGTTTAAAGGCCGGAGAAAAGAAAGAGGTTTTTATCGATGTGATTGCTTTGGAAACAACGAATCCTGATTTGTATTTAGGAAAGATTGTTATTTTTTCTGGGACGAGTTCGAAAGAAATTCTTTTTAGTATAGAAGTAGAGTCAAAAAAACCACTCTTTGACGTCAGTGCAAGGATTTTGGATGAATATTTGAAAGTAAAGCCCGGAGAGAAATTATTAGTTGAGATAAGTTTATTTAATTTAGCAGGAATTGGAAAAGTTGATGTTCTTTTGGATTATGAGATAAGAGATTCAGAGGGAAATGTCATTACCAAGGAACAGGAAACAGTCGGAGTTGAAACGCAGACAAAATTTGTCAAGACATTTATTATTCCTGTTGATGAGCAATTAGGGGAATATATTTTTTACACTGCGGCAAAATATGACGGCCAAACAGGGAGTAGCAGTGCTAGTTTTGAAGTTATTTCTGATAAATACGGATTTAGTTACAGATGGTTAGTTATCTTGTTTGTTATAATCGTTATTTTATTAGTTATTTTGGCTAGAAAAATTAGACAAGCAAGAAATAGGGGAATTGAGAAGAAAAGAGAGGAGCTAATAAAGGGCGCCGAGCGGTGGGGAGAAAGTTATAAAGTTAATTAATTTTAATATGCTCAAGAACCAAACACGCCACCTACTTTAGCGGGCGGTTCTTGGCAAGTTTTAAATATTTGTTTTATTATCTTTTATTATGAAAAAAGAGATTACAGCATTTTTTATTTTTTTTAGTTTGTTATTATTATTCATAGGTATTGTTAGTGCAATTGATGAGAATAGTTTGTTGGGAAAAATTATTACCGGGAAAATTGTAAGTGGAAAGGCGACACAGCAACCAGTGAATGTTTCAGTTGTTGTTAGTGGAGGAGGCAGTGCACCAGTATTGGGCACAATAGAAAATTCAATACTTGTTTGTGAAAACAATGCATTAAGTTATCCAATTAATGCAACTGACATTGACGGAGATAATTTGACTTTTAGTATTTCTCCTTCGGTAACTTTTTTTGTTGATCCTGCGGCAAGATATAATGCAACTGTTATGACTTCAAAGATTTTTTCGGGTAATCTAAAGAAGAGCAATGTAGGGAATCATTCCAGGACTATTTCTGTAACAGATGGAAGTTTTTCTGATAGCAAGCAGACAAATATAACAGTCATTGCTGTGAATAATCAACCAACAATGGAAACAATCGGAAATCAAAGCGTTCAAGCAGGAAGCAATTTTTACAAGCAAGTAATGATTAATGATACTGAGGATGGAAATTCAAGCTCTGGAAATTTGACTTTTAATATAACTTTTATTTCCGGAAATGCAATTTTTAATATAAGCAATCTTGGGGTTATGAATTTTACTACAAATTCTTCGCACATAGGAAGTTATGAGATAAGGGTTTGTGCAAGAGATTTGGGATTGTCAAACCAACACCCGAATATAAGTCTTTGCGGCACAGGAGCGGGTTCGAATAAAAGTGTTTGCGATAGTTTTAATTTGAGTATTACAGCCGAGCCGGTGAGCGGGCAGGTTTTAAGTGTTGGCGGCGGGGGAGCAACTGGCGGAGCTGTCCAGTGTGAACCAAAGTGGGGATGTGAGGATTGGGGAACTTGTCAAAACACAAAAGAAGCTCTAAATACCGGGGAATTAAGTGGGGAGGATTACAGAATTGCAAGCGAGGAGTGTAATGAGAACAATTGGGATAATATTATCTGCGGTTATCAGAGAAGGAATTGTATTGATGTGAAAAATTGTAACACTGGAAAAAATAAGCCAAATGAAGCGCAGGGATGTTATTATACTATAAATCCCAGCTGTTTTGATTCTATAAAAAATTGCCACGATGGTAGGTGCGAATTGTTAGTTGATTGCGGCGGTCCTTGTGGGGTTTGCCCGACATGTTCTGACTTAATACAAAATCAAGGCGAAGAAGGAATTGATTGTGGCGGGCCATGTGCAAATGAGTGTTTGGCTTTTGCTCCGCCAGGTTTTGACAAATTTGAAAAATTTTTTAATTATTTAATTGCTTTTATTTTTGCTGTTATAGCAATTATTTTAATCGTTGTGTTGGTAATTAAACTTTATAATGTTTTAATTTTGAAAAAAGGCGAAAGTAACAGACACAGATAAATTTTATTGTAGGAGAACCATTTTTATCCTTTTATTAGTGTAGATTTCATAGGAGAAATGCTTATAAAAGGGTTTTACTTGTTTTTAATGTTTAAAAAGGGGGTTGTCCTACACATTGGCTCATAAAAAATATACTTATAAGAATGGAAAAAGGTATGGGCCATATTTGTATGAAAATAAGAGAGTAGGAAATAAAGTTTTTACAAGATATTTAGGGCCAGCAAAAGAAGGAAAAAATTATAAAATTAACTTTAGATTTTTTTCGTACGTTTTTTTAGCTTTAATTTTGTTAGGAGGCATAATTTTTATTTTTTTAAATGTAGGGGAAATTTTTAATTTGTTATTATCGCCTTTTGTTGGAGAAAAGCCATTTTTATCAATAGAAGATATTAATTATCAGAGAGGCGAGATTATCAAAGGAGAATTAAAGTTAAATGTTAAAGCTGGAGAGTTAATACCAAGCGATTCTAAATTAATCATTAATTTTGGTGATATAGAAAAGGAGTTTGTTTTGACAGAATTAATTGATAAAGAAACATTAGACGGGGATTTTTATATTGAGGGAAATAATTTAGATGGGTTTGGTAATGGTTTTGGAATTGTAGGTGAAAAAGAGGTTTTTCCTGAAATTGAATTTGAATTAATGATTTTAGAAGCAGAAAAAAATGTTAGTGAAGAAATTCCAGCTGGGGGCGGTGTTGGTGAGGGAGAGGAAAATGAGACTATTGAAGAAAAGCTCATGAATGAAACACCAAAAGAGCCAGTAGAAGAACAACCCCAAGTGCCAAGTGGAGAAATTCCATCTGGAGAACAGCCGCCCGAAGTGCCTGCAGAAGAGACGCCTTCTGGGGAAGTTGTTGAGCAACCCCCCATAGAGGCGCCACCGGAGGAGCAACCACAAAAAGAAATAATTGAACAACCAATAGAGGGGGAGCAACCTTCAGAAAGCCAACCAACCGAAAGTCAGCCGAGTGAAGAAACTTCAACAGAGCCATCTTTATCTCCAGAAGAAAATATAATTTCTGGAATAGTAACCAAAGGAAACGATTTTGTTTATGAGTTAAGTGAGGGGAAAACAGCAAAAATTATTGAAGGGAGCATTAAGATTAATGATACTCAATTAGCCGATAGCAATTTAATTTTAAGAATAGAAGATAATAAAGTAATAATTTCAACAGAATATAGTATTAAGGAAAAAGGTTTTGGAGAGGAGTTTTTAGGGGATGAGCGAGTTGAGTTTTTAAGCATTGATCTTGATGAACTTGGTTTTGTAGTTGAAAATGATTCTGTTTTGAAGGCAAAATTGGTTTATGAAGAGCAAACATTGGCTGAAGCAGAAGAAGAAATAATAATCGAAGAAAAAATTGAGAAAAATATTACGGTTCCGATTGAAAACCAAACAATTACTAACATTACAATACTGGAAAATATAACAATTGAGAATGTTACGCAATTGACTGCAGTTTTGGGACAGTCGGTTAAGTGGGTTAAATATGTGGATGCCAGTGATTCTGGAAATATAAGCATTGAATTGCCGAAAAGTGCGGAGAAGATTGATGTAAAGAAAGTTAAGAAAGAAAAGAAAGGAGATAAGGAAGAAGAAACTGAAGAGGAAGAAAAGATTGAGGGGGTAATAGAAGAAAATATAACAGAAGAGAAAATAGAGGGCGTGGAAAATCAAACAGCTGAAGAAGTTATTAATAAAAGCTTCTCAGAGGAAGTTATTGAAAAGGAAGAAGGAAATGTTTCAGAAGAGGAAGTTGCTCTTAGCCCTCCTGAAGCAGGCTTTAGCGATTTTATTGAAGAGGAATTGGAAGATAGAAAGGAGATAACTGTTGAAGTTTCTCCTGCTGAAATTGGCAAGGTAGTTATAGAAGTTATTTATGAAACTCCTGCGCCTTATGCTGTTGAGGAGGATACAACAAGAGGGAAAAAAGTAAAAATAATTGGCCCAAAAGACGTTCATTATGAAAATGTTTTAGCATTTACTAATTTGTCTGAAAATCTTGGTATTATTAATCCGAGTTCAATAAAAATATATTGGGTTGAAAATAATAGTTATATATATCCTGAAAATGTTAGTGATACAAACTCTAATGGAATTTACGATTATGTTTCTTGGACAATCTTAAGACTGAGCAATCAAACATTTGAAATAATTGTCATAACAAAAGCAGAACATTTAGATGAGAATAGAACAGTCATAAGTGATATTTACGATTCCATGAAGGAACTAGACGGGATTTGGAGCGAGGAGATTCCAGACAAACATTATGTAAGAGTTAAGTTTGAGATACCGCTTGATAATAAGAGAGATATAACTATTTATCCTAGAGCGGCAAGCGGAAATCCTAAAATAGAAATTTACGAAATTAATGGAACAGAAAAGATTGCAGAGTTTAGTTCTTTAGTTGATAATGAATATAATAAAGTTTATTTGACTTCATTGCAAAACAGTCAGGATACTTTTGATTTATTGGTTTTAGGAGGGAGTGTTGAGTTTGAGCATATTATTGACCCGAGCGCATCGCCTGGAAATGGAATTGATTTGAGACCGCAGGCTTGCGGACTGCAAAAGCGCCAACCATCTCAAAATCTTTTTGAGAACGATTGTAATAATGAGAATTATCCGTATTTATCCAATGCAACATATCCTTCTAATTGTGGCATTACCGGAGATAGGTTAAGTTGTGATGATGGAATAGTTCACGGTTCACTTACAGATCAAAGAGATGAATTTGCAGGAGTTAATATAACTTCCTTCAACCAAACAATAACAGATTGTATAAACATAGAGCAAGTCTTTTTATGTTATGAGTTTTGGCAGCAACAAGGAGAACGGGCGCATACTTGCACAGTTGGCGTTGATGCAAATGGTGATGCTTCGTGGAGTGATACTTCAATTACCTGTTCAGTTAGTGAGCCCGGAGTAACGTGTACTGATGTCACAGCATCTGAACCTTGGGAGTGTAGTAATTTCTTTGGCCCAAGTGGGACAAGAGCATTGGCAAGGGCACAGGCAAAAAGAGGTCAAGGGGCATCGGGAAACAATACTTGGTATTTTGATGTTTTGTTTTTCAATGTAACTTACAGCAACAACACAGATCTAACTTCTTGTAGGGATTTAAATGAGGCGGGAGAAACTTACAAAGTTATTAATAATATCAATGCTTTAGGAACTTGTTTCAAAATTAATGCGGATAATATAACTCTAGACGGGCAAGGATTTAATATAACTGGAAATAGAATAGGAGATGGAGTAAATTTCACTGGAAGATTAAATATAACAATAAAGAACCTTAATATTTATAATTTCAGCAGAGGGATTTATTTTGACAAAACAAATGACTCCTTTATTTTAGATAACGCGATTAGGAACAATTCCAACGAGGGCATTAGACTTTTCCTTTTGAGTTTTAATAATGTTATAAAAAACAACATAGTAAGCGGCAATCAACAAGATGGCATTATAATCATTTCTGCTTCAAAGAATAATACTATTGAGAATAATACAGTAAATAATAATAATCACGGGATTAGACTTTCATCTGCTAGTGGTAATCAATTAATAAATAATAGAGTTAAATCACATTCTTCTAATGGAATTTATGTTTTGAGTAGTAATGGTAACACTTTAATAAACAACACAATAGAATTAAGCAATTTTAATGAGCTTTCGGTTGAAGCTAGTTCAGATAATCTAATAAACGGAGGAATTATAAATAATAGCAATTCTGGGCAGAATGCGCTTTTTATATCAGGCTCCTCTTCAAGAAACAATACCTTTAACAATATTACAATCACAAACACAGACACTAGAGATTATGACATTAACTTTGCAACTGCAGGAATAAATGAAACCTACTTAATAGACATGCCACATATAGGCAATTACTCATTTGCAGGAGCAGGCGGAATTGTTATTTTCAGAAACTCACAATTTGGAGAAATAAGATTCTTACAAACAATAAACGGAACAGGAACAAATTTAACAAGAGATGTTAGAATTAGGAATAATAGTGCGGTTGTTGAAAGCGGAATTAATAAGGGATTGAATAAATCAGCGAATTTAACACTTTATGGCATAGGAAATAGGGGATTTAGTATACCAACCATATTAAGAGATTCTTCCATATGCCCTTCAAACATATGTTATAATTTCACTGCCTTAAATGCAACAAATGTAATATTTAATGTTACGTATTGGACTAATTATAGTATAGGAGGAGAGATAGGTTTTGAAGCAAATTTGGACTCTTGCGATACATTGGGAGTTGCCAATACTTATTATAGAATTATTAACAACATAAGCACTCAAGGGACATGCTTCACAATCACTGCGGATAATATAACTCTAGACGGGCAAGGATTTAATATAACTGGAAATAGAATAGGAGATGGAGTAAATGTTACTGGAAGATTAAATATAACAATAAAGAACCTTAATATTTATAATTTCAGCAGAGGGATTTATTTTGACAAAACAAATGACTCTCTGGTTTTCAATAACACGGCAAACAACAATTCAGGATTCTTTGGCTATGGTATTCATTTACTTTTTTCAAATAATAATACAATAGAGAATAATACATTGAAGTCTAATGCTATAGGTATTTCTGTTAATTCTTTTTCAACCAATAACGCGTTAGTAAGGAACATATTGGTTTCTAATAATCTTTTGGGACTTGGTAAGGGAATTAGCATAGGTGGTTCTTCCGGTAAGAATATAATAGAGGAAAATATAGCAAACCTAAATATCGAGGGCATCTCAATTAGCACTGCTGGCAATCAACTAATCAATAATACAATGAACTCAAATAGTGTAATAGGTATAGGACTTACATCAGCTTCGAATAATATAATAAGTGGAGGAATAATAAATAATTCAGGAGGAAATTCTATTCGTCTCTCACAAGTATCCACAAGAAACAATACATTTAACAATGTTACAATTATAAATACAAACAAAAGTTTTTATGATATTTTCGTAACTGCTGGAATCAACGAAACCTATCTAATAGACATGCCACATATAGGCAATTACTCATTCACTGGAGCTGGCGGAATTGTTATTTTTAAGAACAGTCAATTTGGAGAAATAAGATTCCTTCAACCAATAAACGGAACAGGAACAAATTTAACAAGAGATGTTAGAATATTTAATAATTCTGTAGTTGTAAGAAGTGATTTAAACATTGGGCTGAACAAATCAGCCAATATTACACTTTATGGAATAGGAAATAGGGGATTTACAAAGCCGTTGTTAATAAGAGACAACGCTTCATGTGGTAATATTTGTTATAACTTTACAGATTTAAATGCAACAAATGTAATATTTAACGTTACTTATTGGACTAATTATAGTATAGGAGGAGAGATAACAAGTTCAACCCCTCCGTATGTTATATTAAAAAAACCAGACAATAATTCGTTGTTTGGATTGGGAGTTTTTAATATTATATTAAATGCAACTGTATTTGATATAAATAATGATGCAATAGATGTATTTATTTATGGAGTTAATTCAACAGACACAACAAACTTTTATAATTATTTGTTGCATAAACAACTTAATGTTTCTAATGGTTCAACAATCACTTATAATTTTACAGCTTTGCCGGTTGATAAGAATTCCGCTGGATTGAGAGTTTTATATCATTTTGATAATTTGTCGCAATATCAAGAGAGCGAGGCCAAATCTTATGATTTCTCCGGCAATAATAACAATGGAACATGGTTTAATGGGCCTGTTTATAATACATCAAGAGAAGGAAGTAAATTTGGTTATGCAGCACAGCTTGATGGAATAGATGACTTTATTGAGAGAAGCTCTGCTCTTGGCATAACCAACTATCCTTTTACATTTTCTGCATGGGTAAGAAAAAATAACGACTCTGGCACGAAAGGAACAATAATTTCTTTTGGCGAGTCTCTTAGTAGCAACATATATTATGGATTGAGAATCAACGAAAGCGGACAAGCAGAGATTTATGCTGCTGGCTCGGGTCCGGAGGGAAAAATTGGGGGATCAGCAGATTTGAGAGGCGCATGGCACCATGTTGCTGGTGTTTTTATAAAAAACACTGCGAAAGAATTGTATGTTGATGGAAAATTTGTTGAAAGTCTTAATACTACTACAAATTTTTTTACTGTAAACAGGTTTGCTGTCGGAAGGAAAGCAGGCCCAGTCCCTTTGGAATTTTTTAACGGAACAATTGATGAAGTCGCAGTTTGGAATAGAGCATTGAGCGCAGACGAAATAGTTAATTTATACAGACTAAAAGCGGGGAAATATTATTGGAAGGTTAATGTTTCAGATGGTTTGCTTAGTAATGAATCAGAAACAAGGGAATTTATAGTTGAGTCGTTGGGCTTGACTATTAATTTTCCTGAGAATAAGACATATAGAATTGGTTTACCGTTAGTTTTTAATGTTACTTTAGATAAAGATGGAAGTGAAGTTCGGTATAGTTTAGATAACGGTGTCAACAATAAAACAATGTCTTCGACGGATAGTAGAACATACAATGCGACAAACAGTTCAATTGCGGATGGAACTTATACTTTTAGAGTTTATGCAAAAGATGCATATGGAAATATAAATGAAACAGAAAAAGTGACTTTTGTTTTTGAAAATACAGAAATTGATTCTTGCAGAGATTTGGATTTGAATGATACAGTTTATTTATTAAAGAGTGATGTCAGCTCAAGCGGAAATTGTTTCGTTATTGAAGCAAGCAACATAACGCTTGATGGACAAGGACGCAGGATTTCTGGCTCTGGAATAAGTTTCGGAATTTCTGCTTCAGATGGAAAAAGAGATATAACCATTAAAAATGTTAATATTACTAATTTTGCTTATGGAATTCGTTTTTACCGAGCTTTTGGTGAAATTGGGAGCATAAACTCTTTAATTTTCAATAATTCAGTTTATAATAATCAGATAGGAATTGATATTGGCGACACCAACAATACAATTATTAAAGAGAACCTTTTTAGAAATAATACAAATGAGGGGGTTTCTCTGTTTTATAGCCATAATAACACAATCCAAAAAAATATTATTGTCATGAACACAAATGGAGTCGTTTTTAGTTCTTCCTCGGGCAATGTTATTGAAGGAAACACATTAAGCAATAATTCTCAATATGGAATTAATCTTCAGTCGTCTAGCTCAAATAATCAAATAATAAACAACACAGCAAATTCTAATGGACAACGCGGGATGTATATTTCATCAAGTTCAAACAATTTATTTACAAATAATAATCTCAATTCTAATGGTTTTTTTGGCATAAGTCTTGACAGCGGGGCAAGCCACAATGTTTTTAGAGGAGGATTAGTTAATGGCTCTCAAGGCGATGCAATAAGAATTACTACCTCTTCTACATTCAATAACACATTCAACAATATAACAATCACAAACACAGACACTGGAGATTATGACATTAACTTTGCAACCGCAAGCATTAATGAAACCTATCTAATAGACATGCCACATATAGGCAATTATTCATTTGCAGGAGCAGGCGGAATTGTTATTTTTAAGAACAGTCAATTTGGAGAAATAAGATTCCTTAAACCAATAAACGGAACTGGAAATAACTTAACAAATCATGTGAGAATAAGTGATAATTTGGCAGTTGTTGAAAGCGGAATTAATAAGGGATTGAATAAAACAGCGAATATAACACTTTATGGCATAGGAGAAAGAGGATTTATTGGTCCTTATATCTTAAGAGATGAAGCAATATGTCAGTCGAATGTATGTTATAATTTTACTGCTTTGAATGAAACAAATGTAATATTTAACGTCAGCTACTGGACTGAATATGAGATTGGATACACAGATGATTTGGATTCTTGCAGAACATTAGGAGTTGCCAATACTTATTATAGAATTATTAATAACATAAGCACTCAAGGGACATGCTTCACAATCACTGCGGATAATATAACTCTAGACGGGCAGGGATTTAATGTTACTGGGAACAAAAGTGGAGATGGAGTTTCTGCAACCGGAAGAACAAATATAACAATAAAGAACTTGAACATTGGTAATTTCAGCAGGGGAATTTTCTTTACTACAACAAGCAATTCTTTAATTTTCAATAACACTTTATTTAATAATACACAATACGGCATTAGATTGGTTTCAACTTCAAATAACAATAGATTAACTAACAACACCATAAGTTCAAATAGCTTAAATGGGATTAGAATAGAAGGCAGCCAGAGCAATACAATTTATGGTGGAATAGCAACGGGCTCCGGAGAAAACTCAATTCATTTAACAGGAAATTCTGATAATAATACATTAAACAATATTCAAATTACGAATACAAATTCAAGTTTTTATGACATTAATTTTGCCTCTGGAGCAGTAGATTTAATTTATTTAATAGATATGCCTTACATTGGAAACTATTCATTTAATTCGGTGGACTTTATAATTTTTAGAAACTCACAATTCGGAGAAATAAAATTTTTCCAGCCAATAACTGCCTCTGGAAATAATTTAACAAATGAAGTTAGGATTGGGAATAATTCTGCTATAGTGGAGAGTGGGATTAATAATGGATTAAATAGAAGTGCGAATGTAACACTTTATGGCATAGGAGAAAGAGGACTTTTTGGACCACTTATTTTGAGAGATGATGTTAAATGTCCTTCTAATATTTGTTATAACTTTACTGCTTTGAATGAAACAAATGTAATATTCAACGTCAGCTACTGGACTAATTACAGCATCGGTATAAATACTGTTTTGAGTTCATGCGGAGCTTTAAATAATCCAAACAGATATCATAAAGTTATAAACAATATAAATGCAAGTGGAACCTGTTTCACAATAACAGCAGACAATATAACTCTAGACGGGCAGGGATTTAATGTAACTGGAAATACAACAGGAGATGGAGTTTCTGCAACCGGAAGAACAAATATAACAGTTAAAAATATAAATATTGTTAATTTCACTTCTGGAATATACTTTAGCGGAACTAATTACTCATTTGTTTTGAATAATTCAATTAGGAATAACACAGATTCTGGGATTTATTTCATTAGTTCAAATAATAATACTATAGAAGACAATTTAGGGAGCGGAAATGTGCCCCTGACTTTTTCTTCAGGCATATACTTAACAACTTCAAATGGCAATAATATTCGGAATAATCGCTTTAATTTGAATAAGAATGGAATTACTCTTTCTTCCAATGCAAACAACAATCAAATAATAAACAACACAGCAAATAACAATTCTCAATATGGAATTTATCTTCAGTCTAGCTCCAGCAACAACATAATAAACAACTTAGCAAATAACAATTCTCAATATGGAATTTATCTTCAGTCTAGCTCCAATAATCAAATAATAAACAACACAGCAAATTCTAATTCTATTAATGGACTGCTTATGTTATTAAGTTCAAACAACAATCAAATAATAAACAACACAGCAAATTCTAATTCTATTAATGGACTGCTTATTTCCTCAAGTTCAAACAATTTATTTACAAATAATAATCTCAATTCTAATGGTTTTTTTGGCATAAGTCTTGACAGCGGGGCAAGCCACAATGTTTTTAGAGGAGGATTAGTTAATGGCTCTCAAGGCGATGCAATAAGCACTAGAGATTATGACATTAATTTTGCAATCGCAAGCATCAATGAAACCTATCTAATTGACATGCCACATATAGGCAATTACTCATTCGCTGGAGCTGGAGGAACTGTAATATTTAGAAACTCACAATTTGGAGAAATAAGATTCTTACAAACAATAAATGGAACAGGAAATAATTTAACAAGAGATGTTAGAATATTGAATAATAGTGCGGTTGTAAGAAGTGATTTGAACATTGGATTGAACAAATCAGCTAACATAACTCTTTATGGAATAGGGAACAGAGGATTTATTGGGCCATATATTTTGAGAGATAGTGCTATTTGCCCTTCTAATATTTGTTATAATTTTACATTATTGACAGCAGATATTGTAATATTTAATGTAACCTCATGGACTAAATACGAGATAGGTTTTGAAGCAAATTTGGACTCTTGCGATACATTGGGAGTTGCCAATACTTATTATAGAATTATTAACAACATAAGCACTCAAGGGACATGCTTTACAATTACAGCAGATAATATAACTCTTGACGGGCAAGGAAATATTATTAATAGTACTGGAACAGGCGACGGTGTTAATTCTGTTAGTACATCTAATATAACAGTAAAGAATATTAATATAAATAATTTCAGCAGAGGAATATTTTTTGATAGAGTTAATAATTCTAATGTTTTATATAGTAATATTACAAACAACACTCAAAATGGTTTTGAGTTATCAAATGGCTATGGCAATACAATCCAAAATAATAGTTTTGACAATAATTTTCAATCTGGAATATACTTACAGTCTGGCTCAAGAAATAATAATTTAATAAAGAACGTAGGCACAAGAAATAACCATGGAATACGCTTGTTTGGAAGCTCAAACAATAATCTCACAGAAAACAGGGTAATAGCTAATAGTATAGGGTTGCTTATTTTTTCTGATTCTGACAACAATAGATTGTCAAGTAACATAGCTAATGATAATGGTGATGGAATAAGAATAGATTTAAATTCTGATAATAACCAATTATTGAACAATACAGCAAACAACAATAGTTTAGGAATTAATGTTCGTTCTAATTCAAATAATAATTCAGTTGAAAATGGCTCTCTGAATATGAATAATAATACTCTCCTTATAAATGCTGTCACCGACCTTCTAGTAAGAGGAGGCACAATTAATGGCTCAAGACAAGATGCAATTACTATTAAGGGCTTAGGCACCAGAAATATTACATTAGATAATATCAAAATCACGAATACAAATTTAAGCAAATATGATTTATTTTTTGAAAGTGCCGGAATCAATGAAACCTACTTAATAGACATGCCGCACATTGGAAATTATTCATTTGCAGGAGCAGGCGGAACAGTAATAGTAAAGAACTCACAATTTGGAGAAATAAGATTCTTACAATCAGTAAATGGAACAGGAAATAATTTAACAAGAGATGTTAGAATATTAAATAACTCTGCTACTGTTAGGTCTGATTTAAATAGCGGTTTGAATAAATCTGCGAATATAACTTTGTATGGTATTGGAGAAAGAGGATTTGTAAATCCTACATTATTTAGAGACGGCATTAAATGCCCGGCAGGGATTTGTTATAACTTTACATCATTAACGGCTGAAAATGTTAGTTTAAACGTTACTTATTGGACTAATTATAGTATTGGAGACGAGCCCTGCGTTCCTCCTGCGAATGAAAACTGGAATATTACAGCAAATATAACTTGTGAGAATAAAGTTATTAGAGTTGCGAGGGATAAGAATGTTAATGTAAACAACGGTGGAAGTTTATCTTTAGTTAATTCTAGTTTGTTAATGAACCTTACAGTAAACGGGGGAGGGAATATAACTGTTTTTATCGGAGGAAAAATGAACATAACCAAAGGAAGCAATATTACAACAGGGCAAACAGATAAGTCATTTGAGTTTAATTTTAAGGTCGGAAATGGAATAGATCTTAATGCTGGTTTCTATATGAGTGATAGTTTCTTGAGCGAGGTCGGACTTAATATGCAGGGATTGGAAATATACGTTCCTGTTAATTTAACAAATAACACATTTGATGTTAGAAGTATTGTTTTGGGAGGTATTTTAACAGACGGTTCTATTATAGAAAATAACACAATTGTAAGTTCTAGGACATCTATCAGTATCGGGAGATCAAGGAACACAAAGATATTAGGTAATAAATTTAACTCGCAAAGAAGTTGTATTGGAGTGAGTATTGGTTCTGATTTCTTAATTATGAGAGAAAATAATTTTATTTGTTTGGATGGAGATGCCATGCCAGTAGCAAGTCCCGGGATGATTATAGAAAGAAATATATTTAGTAATGTTGTTGGCGGTGCTTTTCATTTAGCTGATGTTGCTCCAAGCGCAAACATCACAGATAATGTTATTCTTAACGCCAATACACATATTTCTACACAAGCCAATTTTAATGGTAATAATAATATTGTTTTCTTGAATTTGACCGGGCTTAATAAATCCAGAATAATTACTGATCCGAGCTCCAGCGGGAGTTTTAAAGTTAAATGGTATTTGACAATTAATGTTACAGATTCTGTAAGCAATGGAGAAGTAAGCGGGGCAGACGTTAGAGTTTATAATAACTCTGGAGGTTTAGTTGCTAATGGTTTAACAGGAGCAAATGGTTTAACAACAAGATTCAATGTCACAGAATTCAGTAGAAACGGGACTGCTTTTATGTATGAAACAAATTTGACAATTAATGTTTCTGCTGTTGGCTTTAATAATTTTACAGGAGAGCTTAATTTAACTAATAATACAGTTTATGATGTGAAATTAATTAAAAATAGGGCTCCGACAGAACCAACACCAGAGATAAATTCAACAGACGGAAGCAACAGGACAAAACAAGATTTACATTGTTTTGATACAATAACTGATTTGGATAAAGATAGATTAAATGTTACAGTTAAATGGTATAAGAATTCAGTTCAGTTTTTGGTTGTTGATTATAATAATAGCTTTGTTAATGGGAGTTTCTTTGATGCTGTGCTTGGACATGGAAACACAACAAAGGGAGAAAATTGGAGTTGTGCGATTAGATTATTTGATGGACAAGCGTATACAAACTTTGTAAATAGTTCGCAATTGAAGATATTAAATACACCGCCGGTTGTTACACTTGATAGTCCTTCTAATGATTTTACAACAACAGATAGAACGCCGATGTTTAACTGGACAGCAAGCGATGATGATAATGATGTTTTGACGTTTGAATTGAATTTGAGCTGTTATTCTGGATGTTCAGTTGACAACAGGTATAACGGAACAATAACTGCTATAAGCCATACTTTTCCGGGAGACTTGAAATATTTGTCTGATAAGGGTTTCTATTATAATTGGAGTGTTAGAGCTAATGATACTGAATCCTTGAGTGCGTGGACTTTAGAAAGAGTGATAAAAATTAATTCTTTTGTAGCTATAACATTAATCAGAGATTTAGTTGAATTTGGACCGATTGATTTTAAAGCATGGAACGATACAAGCGATGATTCGCCATTGCCTTTCTTGTTGGAAAACATCGGAAATGTTTTTGTTAATATAACCGGCGGGGCGACTAGTTTGTGGCAGACAATTGCAAATCCAAGCCAGTATTATCAGTTTAAGATTGATAATAATACACTTGCAAATAAGTCATTTAATTGGTTTTCTTCGAGGACGACATATACAAATATGCCGAGCAATGCAACTCCAATTTTTGCAATTGCAGAATTGAATTATACAGATGCGACAAATACAGCAGAAATCGATATTAATATTACAGTTCCGCCAAATGAGGGTTCCGGAGTAAGAAGCTCGACGATAACTTTCACGGCAGAGCTGGGAGAATAAGATGGAAAATATAATTGGTATGATAATGGAAAGAAGGAAAGGGAATAAGATGATCAATGCAAGAGAGTTAGCTATCAACAAAAAATTAGCGAAGGAGGCGGTTATGACAAAATTGACTAAACAAATTAATTACAGAGAAGATGATAATAAGGAATACATAGTAACTAGACCCGTCAATCCTACTAACCGTCTCAATGGACGGGATTCGTCAGGGTCCTTTCCTCTAGTCCCGCTTGAGAATGCTTTTGGAGTTTATAAATTTTGCAATGGGTTGAAAAAAGAGGGAAAAAGCCAGACTTATTCGTTGGAAGATAAAAGTCTTAGCAAGTCTTCTGTTGAAAATACTTTTATCTTGGATTGTTTTTTAAAAGCTTTTTCATCTGACCAAATTGGAATGTTTCTTGCCAACGCCAGAGCAAAATATGGATCATCTCTTGGTGAGTCTATATGCGGAGGGATGGTGTGTGCTTCAGCTAGGAAATCTTCATATTCTTCTTCTGAGAAAAAGATTATTTCGCTTCTTAGTGTAAAAAAGATAAATTCAAAATCAGCTATTGATACACCACCGAACTTTATTATTTTCTCTTTTGCAAAGTATAATTCTTCTAATACAAATTGCGGAGAAAGAATTTTACAATTATTATCTAATAAGTCTTTAGTTACTTGTCTCCTAACAGAATTCGATTTAAAAAATGAGAATAATATGTTGGCATCAACTACTAAAATTTTTGGCAGTTTTACCATTTTTTATAAACCGTGTCTTTTCGCAACCCTTTCTTTAAGTTCTTTTGACAATTCCCATATTTGTTCATCTGTTAATTTTGATTTTGACATGATTTCGTCTAATACGGCAAATCTTATACTTCTTTCAAATTGTTTCATCACTCTAGTTAAAACTATTTCAAATTTCTTTTTCAATTCCTTAGGAACTTCAACTTTAACAACAATTTCAGCCATAGAAAATAGTTATATTAATGGATATAAAAAACTATCGGAGATTATAAAGAATGATAAATAAAAAATATTTAGTTTTCGGAATTGACTTGATTTTGGTAGTTGGAAGCTTTTTGGTTATTTGGAGTGTTTATAATTATTCACAGCCGGTTTTGCTTTCTCCTCCTGATGAACTTGTTACCACAGAAAATGCGGTCCTGTTTGAGTTTGACAAGGCAGGAGTTATTTTAATAGACGATAATGTTGATTTTACTTCTCCTCAAGAGATTTATGCAGAGAATAATTTGGTGGTAAATCTGAAACCTGGAGTTTATTATTGGAAGGTTAAGGGTGCTGTCGAAAGTGAAATAAGGCAGTTTACCATAAAATCAGCAGTGGAGCTGAAATTGAAAAGAACAGAGACAGGAGATGGCTACAGGGTTGTTAACGCAGGCAATACAAGATTGAATGTTGATGTTTATGAGAAAGGAGAATATGTGGATAGCGTTGTTTTGAAAATTGACGAGGAAAAAGAAGTTTCAGGAACTACTTTTATAGGAGAGGAGGAAGAAAATGGATAAAAAATTATTTTTGATAGTTTTATTTGTAGGAATAGTTTTGTTAAATATCAGCAATACAATGGCTTTGGGAATAGCACCGGGCAGAAGCACATTTGATTATTCTCCAGGCGAACAGAAAAAAGTTGATTTTACAATTGTTAATACTGACAAGAGAGATTTAAGTTTGGTTATTTTTACGCAGGGGGAGTTTAATAATTCAATTGCATTGTCTGAAGTTTTTGTTAAGATGAGCGCAAATGAGGAAAGCAAAACTCTGAGCTATACTTTTACAATGCCTTCGGTTTTATCACCCGGATTGCACAAGGGAGAGATTGTTGTTTTGCAGCTGCCTGAAAAGAGCGGGAGCAGTGAAACATTTGTTGGAGCAACAGTGGGGGTTATAACACAGCTTTATGTTTATGTTCCTTATCCTGGGAAATATGCAGAATCAGAGTTGGATGTTATTGGCCCTGAAAATGACGGCAAGATAACTTTTGTCATGCCTGTTACCAGCAGGGGAGAATTGGATATTGCGAGAGTCAGAGGGACAATTGATATTTATAGCGTTTTGAATGAGAAAGTTGCGACTTTGACGACGAATGAGATTCCTTTGGCCAGCAAGCAAAGAGCAGAAATAGCGGCTGTTTGGGAACCGAAAGTTGCGCCCGGGCCGTATAGAGCAGTTGCAACAGTTTTGTATGACGAGCAAACATTGACAGTTGAAAAGAAATTTAATGTTGGCAAGAAAAGTTTAGTTGTAGAGGGAATTGAAGTAAATGATTTTTCTCTTGGCGAGATAGCCAAGTTTGAAGTTCTCATAAAAAATGAGTGGAGTGATGAGATTCAGGGAGCATACTCGGAAATAATTGTTTATAATCAAGAAGGAAAAGTAATGGCTACTTTCAAATCGCCGACATATGATATCCCGCCGTTGGAAAAAAGCTTGATGGTTTCGTTCTGGGATACAGAAGGAGTGAGGAAAGGAACTTATGAATCATCGCTATTTTTGAAATATGGCGACAGCGCAGACAGAAAAGATTTGAAATTTGAGATTGCAGATAAATCAATTAAGATAATTGGAGCAGGATATGTAATAGAAGAAATAGCACGAGGCGATAACACAGTTAAAATTTTGATTGGCGTTATAGTGTTTTTAATTTTAATTAACTTGAGCTGGTTTATTTTCTTGAGGAAGAAATTTGTGAAGAAGTGATTTATTTTTAGCAATAATTTTTGTCGAAGATTGTATTAATAATATAAGAGGACAATATTTAAGATATAGATAATTCCGATAATTATGTCACCCTTCTCTTCGGAATTCTCTAACGTCAAGAATCTCCGATTCTTGAGCGTATTCAAGAACCCGAATCCGTAAGGGTTCTTGATGTAAGACAATTCCCAAAAATTTAACTTATTTAAGGGAATTGTCCATAGTTGATATAAGAAGAGAGTTAATTATTAATAAATAAATAGATAGCGAGATTATTGTATCTGACGATTGAGTGAATCATAATTTATCATTAAGATTTTTTCGATTTAATTTAAGATTATCTGACAATAAATTTAGAGAGTGATTATTTTTCTGTTCAATTATTTTCTTATAAAAAGTAGTAAAGAAAACATTGCGAGCGAAGACAGAAAGATTTATAAAGAAAACAATTTTTGTATTAGATAATTATTTAATGAGGTAAAAAAGAGGATGAATACGCAACAAGTGATTATCGTGTTGTTGGTTATTGCGATTATTTTTTCTGTAGTTTCGATTGTTTTGAATTTGTGGATGAATAGCAGCTTTATTCCTTTGGAAGTTGGTGTTAGGAGAGAAGTAAGAAATATAAATACAATAGTTGATAACGCAGGACCGAGTGAAGGAAATGTTGGAGTAACTATAGTGGGGGGTGGAGCATGAGTTCCGACAATGTTTTATTGACACTTGCATTTTTGGCAGTTGCAGTTTCTGTAGTTGGTGCAGGCTATTCTTTGTGGACAGTTGCTAATTTTAATGATTGGCTGGTTGGATTGTCTCCGGGCGCTACGACGAATCAAACCATAGCAACAGTTAATATTACAATTGTGCAGAACCTTGCTATTGAATTTACAAGAGATGTTATTAATTGGGGAAATGGAAGCGTGGCTTCTGCGCAGACAAACGCAAATTTAACATCCGAGGGGCAATTTGACAGGTGGGCTAATCTGACACCCGCAAATGTTACTAGTGGTTTTGTGCTGGAAAACGTGGGAAATATTAATGGTAGCTTATATGTGCGCACAGAAAAAAACGCAACTAACTTTTTCTTTGGCCCTAGCGGACCAATAGGTTTAGGCGAAGTGGCATATCAATACAAAGTTAGAAGTTGCAATACACTAAGCGGAGTAATAAACTGTACTGTGACTGGACGAGTGGATGACACAGCCGACTCCTGTGGCTTTAAAAACATTACTTTCGGAGTTTATGGAGATGTTAATGCTGCGACAACTGCTTTAGGCGATTTGGTGTGCACAAACTTTGGTTTTGGTCCAGAAACAGCAGATGCATTGAGAATAGATGTTTTGATAACTGTTCCATTTAGCGCGGCGGGTACAAAAGGAGATAGAATGATAGCTACAGCCGAGAGGCAGCCATAACTGTTTATTTTCAAATTGGGTTTAATAGCCAGCAGCTTGCTGCTCCAATTTGGAAATTAGAGATTGCTGGTCGCGAAACGAAAAATTTCGCGAGGAATATTCCGCCAGTTTGCTGTGGAGACAACGAATTTTTAGGCAATCTCTTTATTTTTCCCTAGTGCCCTGTGGTCTTGCCATGGGGGAAGCTTCACTGAATATATTTAATAGGTAATTGGTGCTAAAACGCTCCAATCAAAACCATTAAAAAAATAATACATTAATACGTTTTAAAAAGCCAGTTTAGACTACATTTAATTGTCAGACATTAATTAATTTCTAAAAACCTCATTTATTATAGTTATAATATATATTATTAATAACCGGTTAAAGAGTTAGTGCTGATTTCAATTAATTACCTATTTATAATATTTTCTCGCCGAATCAAAAGAGTCGCTAATTGTTTTAATCTCCCAACATAATTTTTAGAAAGCTATAAAAAGTATTTAATTTTTTATATGTCATGAAATTAAAAAGAGGCAACCTATATTTTTTTTTATTTTCAATTATATTTATTTTAGAATATGTTGAGGCTGCGCCCATAGGAGTTACTCCGGCAGGGTATGACGTTAATTTTGAGCCGGGTTTAAGTCAAGTTTTTAGCTTTTATTTTGGAATAGATGATACTTCTGCTAAATATGAAGTATATGTGCTGGGAGATTTGTCAGATTATGTGAAGATAAGCAGAGATGAGCTGAATGGCCCCGGAAATGTCAATGTTCTTTTACAACTTCCAGACAAAATTGAAAAGCCGGGAGTTCATAGAATAAGAGTTGGAATAAATAAAATTGGCGGAGGACAACAGGGAGCAATCAGCGTTGTTGCAAGCGTAGTCGGAGTGATAGATGTAAGAGTTCCATATCCTGGTAAATATGCAGAGATTCAATTTAGTGCAACAAATGCAAATGTCGGAGAGCCTGTTGAATTTAAATTAACAATAAGTAGTCTAGGACACGAAACAATTTTAGCTGATTCAAGAGTTGAACTTTATGATTCAAGGGGAAAGAAAGTAGACACAATTGATATGGGAACCAATGAAATTTCTTCTACTGAAACAAGAGAGATTGTTAAGAATGTTGATACGAAAAATTATGCTGCCGGAAGCTATAAAGCAGTCGCAGTAGTTGATTATGGCGGCGAGAAACCGGCAAGCGCAGAAGCGGATTTTAGGCTTGGCGAGCTTTTTGTTGATATTGTGAACCACACAAAAGAATTTGAAAGGGGAAAGATAAATAAGATGGACATTCAGATTGAGAGCCATTGGAATGACCCGATAGAAAATGTTTACGGAGAAGTTTTTATTTTGGGTTATAATATTCCTTCATTTTTGACTCCTTCTGTAAATTTGGATAAATTCGGCAAGGCGATTTTAACGGGTTATTTTGATACAACAACTATTGATAAAAACAAATTTCAAGCCAAGGTTGTTTTGCGTTACAAAGGCAAAACAACAGAAAAAACAGTAGACTTGAGATTCAAAAGAGAAGTTAATAAATTAGCTGTTGGAATAATGATTGTAAGTTTGCTGATTGTGATAGTTTTGATATTGTTAATAATTATAAATAGAAGAAGGAGAAAAGAAGCAAGAGAAGATGTTATTAAAAGAATAATTGGAAAAAATGAAAAAAAGAAGAAAAAATAAATTTGAAAAAAAATTTAGAGGAATATATTTTTATATTTTGTTTTTAATTGCTGTTATTATAGTATTTTTTTCTGTTTTGCTCTGGGTTTCAGGACCAATTGAAACAAAAGAATTTGATGTTAGGTTTAGTGTTAAGAATGAAGTGGGGGGATTTGATTTGAACGGCACAGCTTTAACTTATGGCATAATTCCTTTGGGGGGAGCAGGCGTTAGAACAGTTATAATTGGGAATTATCATGAATTTCCTGTTGAAGTTAAGATTTTAGCAAACAGAGAAATTTTTGATTTCATTGACGCCCCAGAGAAAATTTTTCTTGGTGCTGGAGAAGAAAAGAATGTAACTATAAGAATAGAGATTCCAGAAGATGCAGAAGAGAAAGAATATAACGGGAAAATTAGGTTTGATACTTATTCTTTAAAGAATATTAAATGATTTTCATCTGGAAATTTATTGGAAATGAAAACCCCATGATTTATTAAATATAGAGAATTGCGATAATTTGAATAATTTTTCTTGCGATTCTCTAAAGGATAATTGCTAAAAAACATAGATTAATCAACACAATTCCTAATCAACACAATTATCCATAATTATGTTAAATATTTTAAACAACCAAGATGAGGCGAATTAAGGAAGTTTTTTATATTATGGTTTGTTTTTTTATTAATGAAAAAGAGGAAGAATTTAATTAATTTTTTAGTTATTTTATTTGCAATTTTATTAATTTCATTTAATGCTATTTTTATTGGAAATAAACTTTTTTTTAGTAAGATTGTTCCTAGTTTAGAAATTGCTACTTTTAGTCCAGAAGGGATTGGAATAATAGGCTTGCTTATAATAAGCCAGAATTTAGAAATTTTTATTCATAGTCCACAGAACATTACATATTTTTTTACAATCAGCGATTGGCTTGATAGTAATTTAACGCTAGATTTGAATGTATCTTCAAATACTGAAAGCATGGACAAATGGTGGTACACATTAGAAGACGTTAGACATGGAGTTATAGTTAATAATTCTGTTTATTTTACACCGAACACAACAATCAATGCAGTAAGATGGAATAATAAACTGACAGTTTATGCTAATGATACTTTTGGTCGATTTGCAAACACAAGCGTTGAATTTTTTATTTCAGTGCCAAATACTGCTCCGATACTTGAACCAATTCCAGATGAAATGCTTGCTTGTGAAGGACAGCAATTTTCGCAACAAGTAAATGCGACAGATATTGATGAAGATGATTTGGATTTTGGTATTGTTCCAAGCGGGCCATTTTTTATTGAGTTTGAGCCATTTGGAAGAAGATACAATTTAACCGTTGTTTACAACAACATATTCTCTGGATTTTTACAGAAAAACCATGCCGGGACACACCAGGAAACGGTTTCAGTTATCGATAATAATGGGGGCTCAGATTCAAAGCAGACAAATATTACAGTTATCGAAATTAATAATAATCCTGCAATGGAGAATTTGACTATTTTTACAGTTTGGACGCAGGGAGATAACAGCACTTTTTATAAGGAAGTTCAGATAAATGATATTGAAAGTGGTTTACAGAGTTCTGGTAATTTTAATTTTAATTTAACTTTCCTTAATGGAGTGAAATTCTTTGATATCAATAAAAGCAGTGTTATGAACTTTACAGGAAACACGAGCTTGATTGGAGTTTATAATATAAGTTTGTGCGTGACTGATCAGGCATTGGCAAATATTCATCCCAATATTAGTTTGTGTAATAACGATGGTTTGAATAATACTGTTTGTGATACTTTTCAGGTTGTTGTTACGAATCAAAATAGGCAGCCGAGAATTTTGAGTTATTATCCTGCTAATTTGACTTTTAATGTCCAGGGAACAGACGGCCTGTACTTTAATATTTCAAAGCACGATCCAGACGGAGGAATACCGCCAGGGTATTGGTATGTTAACGGTGTTTTAAGAGAGTTAGATGAATTTTCTAATTCAGATAATTTTACATTTAGTTTCGGCTGTGGTGTTTCTGGATTGCACTTTGTTAAGGCAGAGATAACAGACGGAGAATTAAATGATTCTGTGCAGTGGAATATTACAGTTAATGAGGTTGAATGTCCTTTGCCTTCTGCAGGCGGCGGAGGCGGAGGAGGTGGTGGAGGAGGGTGTAGCGAGAAGTGGGGTTGCTATGACTGGCAAATTTGTAAAAATGCTGTTTTTGGGCTTAGTCAAGGAGAATTGACGGGAGAAGATTACAGAAAGGTTAAGGAAAAATGCGCGGAGAAAAATTGGAATGATGAAATTTGCGGTTTTCAAATGAGAGAATGTGTTGATGTTAATTCTTGCGACAGAATACTTAACAGACCCATAATATTTCAGGAATGCTTCTATACGGAAAATCCGACTTGCGATGATGGCATAAAAAATTGTCACACTAATGGCTGTGAATTGTTAGTTGATTGCGGAGGACCATGCGGGGCGTGTCCAACTTGCTCTGATGGAACACAAAATCAGGGAGAAGAAGAAATTGATTGCGGCGGACCATGTCCAAGACAATGTCCTGCTGAAAGCCCGTTAAGAAAAAATTGGTGGTGGTTGCTGATACTTTTAATATTATTGGTAACATTAATTATAACTATACGTAGATATTATATGCTAAGAAAAGAAGAGAGAGAAAGGGAAGAAAAGGAAAAAACATTAAAGAGAAGCAGTATTATGCCTGGTGTTGGAAAGTAAAAATAGTTGCTTAGCGGAAATCAGCACAGCATGTTAATTATTCTTGGAATTAAGTGATGTAGCATTTTAGCACCAATGAAAAACCCTAGAACCATAAATATGAATCAATAAGACTTTAAACACCAATTTAGCTCATATTTGAATGTCTGGCATTAATTAATCTCCCAAACCCAATTTATAATACTTATAAGGGCGATTGTTAATAATCTACTAAAATATTGGTGTGGATTTGCCTTAATTACCGGAATTAATTACGTTTTAAATCCCATTGATTAATGAAAATATCGTAACCACTTTATTATTTTCTATTAGATAAATAATTATAAACGAATTTATGGTCTATTTTTTATTATTTAATATGAAAAACGGAAAGTTAAATTTTATTAGGATTTTATTTTTAGTTTTTGTTTTTTTAGCAGGATTTATTTTGGGACAAATTTTTAATTTTAGTTTTGACAGTGAGAGAATTACGGGTTTTGATATTTTTTCTAATAAGATAACAGGTTATGCGATTGAGCCACCTTCGGATTTAATTGATGATAAGAACATAATTATTTACCCGGACAAAGTTGTTATTCTGGTAGGGGGAGCAAGGCTAAACAATTACGAGGGAAGCGGCAGCATGTCCCCCTTGTTTGGAAAAAATTCAAACGGAATAACGATTAAACCCAATAGCGAAGACGAAATAGCGGTTGGAGATATTGTAAGTTTTAGAAAAAATGATGAATTAATTGTTCATAGAGTTGTTGAGAAAGGTTTTGACAGAGAGGGAGTTTATTTTATTACTAAAGGAGATAATTCACAAGTTGTTGACGGAAAAATAAGGTTTTCAGAAATTGAGCATGTTTTAATTGGGGTTGTTTATTAGTTATAGAAGGTTTTGAAAAGTTAATTCATCGTCAACTGCTCCGTATTTATGGACCAGAATGTTTCTAAATCCTTTCATTTTATTTATGGTTTTTTCCATTTTTTTCGTAATAATTTTTTTATCTTTTAATTTCTTAAAGACTTCTTCCTCTTCTGACGGAATGCCCAGTTTTAAATTCGAGATTATAATATTTGTAATATCAATTAGCGTTTCTATTGAAATTTGCAACAATCTTTCACACGCCCGCTTTTTTTTATAGACTTAGAAAATTCTTAAAAATCAGATGGCTTGCTTTTTTCCAATTCGTCCAAATAAGAGTTTAATTCATCAATTTTTGAAAGTATTTTTTGTTTATCTATCATTTTAGTTCTTCAATTTTTCCAAGATAATTATAGTATATTTTTTTATAAAATTCAAATTCCTTTATAGTAGAAAAAGCAATTTCATATAACAGAGATTCATTTTTACATAAAATTATTTTTCCTTCTTTAAGTATTCTTTTTCTGATATATAGGGGGAGCTGTTGGAATATGGTTATGTCGAATTTCGAAGGAACGAGAGAAGAGTATTCCAGCTTAATTCTAGACATTTTTAGAGCAGGATATTTTTTATCTAAAACAAGGCAAACATCAATGTCTCTGTAAGGTTCTTTTCTTGCGTACGAGCCAAATAATAGCACAGCTATAATCTCTTTGTTTCTTTTTATCTTTTCGATAATTTTTTTACTAAATAATTCTTTCATTTTTCAAACAGAGAAATTCAACTTATATATTTTTGCTTTATGCTGTATTTATAAAAAAATAAAAAAGAAAAAATAAAAATTTATTAGATATTTTTACAAGCCCCGCTTGAGCAACGAGCGGTTTGGTTGCACTCGTATGTAGAGTTAATTGCGAAATTTCCAGAGCAATACCACTCTAAAAGATTTGTGCTAGTTAAACAGGTGTCATTATAGCTATAGAAGCTTCGATACCCTCTAGTGCCTGAAACAATTCCAAATGCTCCGGGTAAGAATCCGCCATCTGTTTCTGCGCATGTGTAGCATATATTGTTCTCGTCTATTATTCCATCGCAGTCATTGTCTTTAAGATCGCAAGTCTCTGTTGTTGGTCCGATGCTTCCTTGACAAGTTCCCCAATTTCCTATAGAACAAGTTTGTGTTCCTGCTTGGCATTCGCCAACATCGCTTCCACATGTTCTTGTTAACTGTTCGTCAATTAAGCCATCACAATCGTCATCTAGGTTGTTGCAAGTTTCTGGAGCAGGGTCGCATTCTGTGTTGTCTTCCGCGCTAGAGCATCCACTGTCTCCTTTTATGGCTCCTGTTACAGATCTGCATCCTATTCTATTACCAATGTAGTCGCAATAACCGTCATTGTCATTGTCCCATCTGTCAGAACATTCCGGGAGACTTCCGTCAGGGGAGAAACTTATAACATCTGTTAGGAAAAGCATTTCTGCAACGACCGCGGCAAGCACGACAACTACTATTACTGCAGTAATTGTCTTAGTTTTTTTATCCATTTT
Organism: Candidatus Pacearchaeota archaeon; assembly: GCA_016188825.1. Lineage (GTDB taxonomy): Archaea > Nanobdellota > Nanobdellia > Pacearchaeales > GW2011-AR1 > UBA73. Next base: position 60,194 of record JACPHA010000005.1, read on the forward strand.
CACCTCCTTTTTATTTCTTAAATATTATAAAAGAGAGTTTTTTGGTATATATATCGGTAGTAACTTTAGATTCTGTTAACTTAAAAGGTGATAAATATTCCAGATGGTTTAGATTTGGGATAATAAAGTTTCATAATAAATTAATATTTGGGGCTTGTTGAGATAATTATATGATTTCAAGTCAGAATTAACGATAAATTTCTATTTTATCACCCGCCGGCTTAACAAAATCAATTATTATTATATATATTATCCGTAAACATACTCAGTGCAAAATTCACAGTTTTTTTCTATTGGGCAGGTTTTAAAGCCAGAGTTGTAACATTGCAGAATTTGCTTTGCGGTTTCTACAAGCTCTTTTTTTACTTCTTCTAATTGAAATGACATTCTTTTTGTGTTGATTTCTATTGCGGTGCCATCCTTTGTGAGTGCGAATTCTAAAGGATGATCATGTTTTAACATGTCCAACGTTACCTTTTTTACCTTTCCGAATTTTTCGCAGGCAAGGGCATAGTAGCCCAATTGAAAATTCCTTTCTTTTGGATGTATTTGCGATTGGCCTGTTTTATAGTCTATTATTTCAATTCCGTCAGGATGGAAATCAATTCTGTCCGCGATGCCAAAGAAATTTAAGCCATCGATTTTCATAGATAAACGCTCTTCTGTTTTTGAATTTTTGTTATATTTGTTTTTGTTTCTTTCAAAAAAAACTTTAAGAAGAAGCAGAGCTTCATTAAGGTCTAAGCCTCGCCATTCTTGTTTTAGAGATTCTTCTCTAGCGCACAATAAAAAGGTTTGTTCTGTGCTAAATCCTTCTTTAATTCCTTTTTCTATGATCTGGTGAACAAAAGAGCCCAGGAGCAGGGCTTCCCAAGATATGGGCTCTGTCTCAGGCATGTTTAATACATATTTATATTCATATTTTTTTCTGCATTCTATAAACAATCTTAGAGACGAGGGAGAGAAGGTGATCTCTTTTTCGTGTTGATTTTCTACGGAAAGACTTATTTCTTGGACATTTTTAGAATCTTGATATTTTTCTTCATTATCTTCTATGAATTCTATGTCAGGGTTGTTTTTATAGTTTGTTTCTACTAAGAATTGTGAAACCTCATGTTGTTTTTGATAATATTCTTTTGCGTATGTTGCGCATAATTTTTCTTTTGCGCGAGTGAAAGCAACATAGCACAATCTTCTCTCGTCTCTGAGCTGGTTTTCTCTTTCGTATTCTTCAATTGCTTCTTCTATGAGATAAGAGGGAATTTTTTTTATTTCTTCTTTTATTTCGGGAATTAACTCCACGGGAATCAAATAGGCTTTTTTAATCTTAAAAATTGGGAATTTTCTTTGAACAAGATTTGCAACAATGACAACAGGATATTCAAGACCTTTTGTTGCGTGAGCAGTCATTATTTTTATTCCGTTGTTTTCGACTTTTGGAGCTTCTAGTTCCAACTCAAGCGCTTTCATTATTTCTATATGATAGAGTAAAGTTGGCAAATCGAAAAATTCCTCGTCATTATAATCCTTGATTACTTTTTTAAATTCTTCAAGAACCAATAAATTTTCCCTGCCTTCTTTTGTTTTTTCCAAGTCGGCTGCAGAAAATATTTTTGATAAGTCGTCAATTATTTCAGGAACAGTTTTATTTACACTTTCATTAATTTTATTTATTTTTACTATTAAACCTTCGATTTTTAATTTACTCTCATGAGAAAAATTAAGCAAAAGAAGCTTTTCCATGAGCAATTTACTTGTATTTTCTTCATCTTTGCTTTTTTTGATAAGCTCGGCGATTGCAATTTGATCGTTTTTAGGCAATTCAAGATGGTTAATAATTTCCCACCAAGCATTCGCAGAGCCTTTAGTTTTATTTTTTAAATTGTTTATTATTTTAAGGTAATTTATTATTTGTTTTATTATTTTATGTTTTAATAAAGGCTTTTTTGTTGTTGACTGATATTGTATTCCTTTTTGCTCGAGAGACTTTTTTAGCAAGTTTGCCTGTTGATGTGTTCTGAACATTACGCAAATATCCTCTGGTTTTTTATTGCTAGATAATTCATGAGCTATGATTTCAATTATTTTTCTGACTTCTTCTTTTTCATTTTTTAACTCGTAAACCAGGATTTTATTTCCTTCGCGATTGTTAGCATTTCTGACTTCAAAATTTTCTGTTTTTTTACTATAATTGCTGCCTATTATTTGATGTGCCAATCTTAAAACTGTGTTTGGAGAACGATATGATTTATCAAGAGCAAATATTTCTTTTTCGGAAACATTAAAAATCTTTTTGAAGTTTTCAAATGTTTCTTTGTATGCCCCTCTAAACCGATAGATTGATTGATTTAAATCTCCAACAATTGTTATATTTTTTTTATCTTTGGCAAGCACGGAAATAATTTCAAGCTGGATTTTATTTGTGTCTTGAAACTCATCAACAACAATATATTTCCATTCTTTTGCTAACTGCGGATTTTCTTTTAATAAGGTTAGGGCATTTTTGTTCAAATCTGAATAGTCTTGAGAATTTTTTTTAATCTTTAATTTTTCGTAAGCCTTCCATGCGGTTAGAAATTTTTTTCTTCTTATAAAAGAGCCAAGGTTTTCAATTTTTTCCAGAAGATAATGTTTTTCTTCTCTAGAGGCTTTTTTTGTGTGCATAGTTCTTAGCTCAAACTGCGCTGATTCAAGTTCCTTTTCAATTTCGTTCGGCATTTTTTTTAATAAGTTATTAAGAAAAGATTCGTATTCTTCTATTGTAATTCCTAGGTCTTTTGCTTTTCCTATTGCCGAAACATATTCTAAGCAGAGATGTGCGGGAATTTTTAAATTTTTATGGAGCATTATCATTGCATCATCAGGAGTCAAGATTCTGAAATTGGGATTTATGTTTATTAATTGGCCGTATTTTTTCAGAATATCTGCGCATAGCGCATGAAAAGTTCTGACAATTGGCTTGCTGTCAGGAAATTCAGAATCCCCCATAATTCTTGATTCCATAGCGAGAGCTGCCTCGTTTGAAAAAGTCAAGCAGACAATTTCCTCAGGCCGATAAATTTTATTTCTTATTAAATACCTGACTTTTTCTGTTATTGTTCTGGTTTTTCCTGTTCCTGCTCCGGCCAGGATTATACAAGGGCCGGTTGTTTTTTCAAGGATTTCATTTATGCTGTTAGTTTGTGAATTTTCCATTTTTCTATTTTTAGAATTAGAGGAAGGGAGTTTTAAATATTATTCTACTTTTCTGATTTCAAAACCATTAGGTTTGTCTTCAATTAAATATCCAAGGGATTTTATTTTTTCCCTGAGCATGTCAGCTTCTGCGAATTTTTTTTGTTTTCTTAATTCTTGGCGCCCTATTATTAGTTCTTTGATATATACAGGGAGTTTTGCTTTTTCTTCTTTGATTTTTTTTAGGCCAAGACCCAGAACAGAATCAAATTTTTCTATCAGCTTTATTTTTAGTTTTGAATCAAAGTTTAGGTCGTCAACGACTTGCCAGAGAGTTTGAATAGCTTTCGGCGTGTTTAACTCGTCATTTATTGCTTCGAGGAAAGTTAGATTATAGTACTTTGTTTTGTCTTGGCCCTTAAGGCGTTCTTTTTTTATTTCTATAATTTTTCTTTTTAGTCTTTCATAAGTATTTTTTGCTGCTTCGAGGTTTTCAAATGTAAAATTCAATGGCTTTCTATAATGTGTGAGAAGACATAAATAGCGAAAGTGGAGCGGAGAAAAACCTTGCGATTTTATTTCTTTTAATGTTAGTATGTTTCCTAGGGATTTTGACATTTTTCCCTCTTTCATATTTAAAAATTCTCCATGAATCCAAAAATTAACGAATTTTTTTCCTGTTGCTGCTTCTGATTGTGCAATTTCGTTTGTGTGGTGCGGGAACATCAAGTCAACTGCGCCAGAGTGGATGTCAAAAGTTTTTCCCAAGGATTTCATTGCCATTGCAGAGCATTCGATATGCCAGCCCGGTCTTCCTCGCCCAATTTCAGTTTCCCAGAAAACATCGCCATCTGATGAAGTGTGAAATTTCCATAATGCAAAATCTTGAGGATTTGTTTTATCATATTCATCTGTTAGAACCCTAGATTTTTTTATTTTTATTTTTTCTAATTGCGCTAGTTTGCCATAATTTTTGAATTTTGAAATTGAAAAGTAAATTCCATCTGATGTTTTGTAAGCATAGCTTTTTTCAAGAAGAATTTTTATTAAATTTATCACTTCCTTTATGTTTTCTGTTGCTCTTAGAGTTATATTTGGCTTGATTATGTTTAGTTCTTCTACGTCTTGGAAAAAGCTTTTTTCGTATTTTGTTGTTAGTTCATTTAACGAGATATTTTCTTCTTGAGAAGCTTTTATTGTTTTGTCATCAACGTCAGTTATGTTCATAACATGTTTTACTTTGTAATTGTTATAAATGAGGGTTCTTTTTAGCAGGTCATTCAGAATAAATGTTCTTAAATTTCCTATATGAGCACAGTTGTAAACAGTTGGGCCGCAGGAATACATGCCAACTTGTTTTTTTTTAATTGGCTTGAAAGTTTCGATTTTTCTCGTTAGCGTATTGTATAATTTTAATTCATTCATAACTTTCATTATCAAGAACAATATTTAATGGTTTCGAGGGATATAATTATTTGTTTACAATACCCGAGAACAAGGGGTTTTGATTAGATTTATAAATATCTTCTCATTAATAAAAAAATGGGCAGAATAGCGAACGGTTGGGAGATAACAAAACAAAGCTTTAGGATTATTAAACAAGACAAGGAAATTCTTATTTTTCCTGTGATGGCAATGGCTTTGTTTGTTTTGGTTACAGGATTTTTCATTATTTTTTTCATTGCTGGAGGGATTGGAGCAATCGCAATAAATGAAGATTTGGGAAAGGGAGTTGTTATTTTTACTTTCTTGGCATACTTTTTTGCTGCTTATTTTATAAGCGTGTTTTTTGAGGCAGCGATAGTTAGCTCTGCGAGTATTCGTCTTAAAGGAAAGAATCCAAGTATGGGAGACGGTTTGAGTCTGCCTTTGAAGAAAATACCGAAACTGTTCGGGTGGGTGGCAATAGCTTCGACAGTTGGTTTGCTACTGAATATTCTTTCAAATTTGGGAAGAGGCAGAGGCAGGGGAGTGCAAATAGGAACAAGGGTTGGAGCAGGAGCGTTAGGAGTCATTTGGAAACTAATGACTTTGCTGACAGTTCCTGTTTTGCTGTTTGAGCAATTGGGAGTTTTTAGCTCAATAAGCAGGTCTTCCGGCTTGTTTAAAAAAACATGGGGAGAGAATATAACAGCACAATTCAGCACAGGAGGAATTTTCTTTTTACTGGGTTTGGCGGGAATAATTCCTCTTTTTATTGTTTTCCAAATCGGAGGTGTTTTTAGTATTGCTTCTTTAGTTTTGTTTTTTGTTTACATTGGCTTACTTATTGTTTTTGTCCAGAGCGTCAATGGAATTTTAGTAGCGGTTTTGTATTATTATGCTATTAATCATAGAGATCCGCATATTTATGATTCTCATACAATGAAGAGTTTGTTTAAATAGGATTTTAATTAGTCATTAATTATTATTCTTTCAAGATTTAGTGGCTCTTTTGTAAAAAGCCCATTTTTTTCCATAAATTCTTGAAGTTGTCTGTCTCTTTCTATGTCTTTTGCAATTCTAGAAAAATGATCTTCGTTGATAAAATGAGCGAAATTTGGTCCTGCATAAGGATTTTCAGGATGCCTATAAACAAAGCCGGTAAAGGTAAGAAAGATATTTGCTCCGGCTTTATACATCTCATAAGAATCAGCTCCAGTGCTAATTCCACCAACACCGATTATTGGTTTGGCTGTTAATTTTCTTAGAAATTTAATTGTGTTGATTGCGTAAGTTCTAAGAAGAGCTCCACCGCTTAGCCCTCCTTTCCAATAATCTACATGATTTAGGGGAAGGGTATTAGTAGCTTCGTAACCATCAGCATGGGCATGTGAAATTTCAACTAATTTTTCTAACCTTTTTCTTTCTTCGTCGTTTGTTACTGGAGAAAATTTGTAAACGACAGGCCTTATTTTCCTCTCTTTTTTTAATGCAGATACTAGTTCATTAAATATGGCGGGGTCTTCAAATGTTTCCTCTTGTGAAGTATTTGGGCAGCTGACATTTATCGCAATGTAAATTCCAAGGTCTTTTAATTCGTTGTAAGACAGCACAATATCTTCTATTGCTTTATCTCCCTTTATTTTATGGTCGTTTGTTTTTGTTATGTTTGATGCGAAAGAGTAAGGATTTTTTGCTTCAAGCAATTTTTCTCTTACTGTTGCCGCCGGGGGGCCATTTAGACCCATTCTATTTAATAAAGCCCCACTTTTTAAGCGCACAAGTCTTACTCCTTGAAATCCTTCTCCGCCAAGCCAAGTAAAACTGCCAAGTTCAATGTAAGCAAAACCATAGTTTTGAACAACATCCTGCAACTCTGCATATTTGTCAAAGCCTGCCGCAATACCAAAAGGGTTTGGCAAATCTGTATCGAAGAGGCTAGTTTTGCTTTCTGGGGTTTGATATCGTTCTGGAGCAAATAATTTATGCTTCATTGCCCATTTACCGATATTATGGGCCCTTTCTGCATCAACTTTTAAAAGCAAGGAGTGAAATAGTTTTTTTAATGCCATTTTTATTTTTATGTCAAGGAACGACCAAAAGTCCAAACAAACACAAGGACTTTTTGATATTGAAATATTTTCTGTTAAAGGTTGTTTAAAAAATTAATTGTTGTGAAATAAGATTTTTATTTTGTTGTTGTAACTTTTTAGTTTAACATGTGTTTTTACTTTATAGCACTTGAGCATAAGAAGATTTAAATAGAAAAACTTTATAGAAATAAAATGGATAAAGATATTGGAAAAATTTCTAAAAACGCAGATACAGATATTGTTATAAGGGTAGATGATTATGGCGGAAAAAGAGGTGTTACGATAAGAGAATTCTTGAGGGGAGAGAGGTACACGGGATTTACAAAGGCCGGGACGAGAATTCCTGCTGATAAATTTAAGGAATTTAAAGAGGCAATTAATTCTATTGATGAAAATGAATTGTTGGGAATGGCGGAGAGCATGGAAATCGGAAATGGAGAGAATAATGCTGGTAAAGGAAAAGCCTCTGCTGGGCGAAAAGAGTTTAATTCTGGGAAACAGGAGAAGATAAAAGATATTGAAGAAGAGGTGTTTTAGTTTTTTTTGATTCTTTGTTGATTTTTAGGATTTATTCTTGTAAAAGTGTGTTATCCCGAAATTATTTCATAAGGACAATATAATTGATCCTATGAAATTGACACAAGCAAAGCTTACAGATACTTTGAAGAAGCTTGCTGATGGAAAAACAGTTTATCAGGCAAGAAAAGTTGCCAAGATAAGTGT